>JANMTD010000366.1:0-24229 GCA_031390075.1 Deltaproteobacteria bacterium
GCTCGGCCTGGTGTACATGCTCGCCGGGAGATGGCTGCTTCCCAGGCGGGGCGCCGGCGTCGCCGAAGCGGACTACATGAAGCTCGATCAGTACTACACTGAGCTCGTGATCGAAGCGGAGTCCCCCTGGATCGACCGTACGGTCGAGGACTTCGAAAAACACTTCAAGGACCGGCTGCAGGTGACGGAATGGCTACGTCCCGGCGCGGGCGGTCGGACCCGCTCGATCGAGGGCAAACTCGAGGCCCATGATGTCCTGCTGGTGCGCGCGTCCCCCGACGAGATCGCCTCCGTGCAGGCGGAGCCCGGACTGGCGCTGCACGCGGTCGCGAAATACGGCGACCGCAAGGACGAGCTCCGCGGTGAAGACCAACTCGTGCAGGCCCTCGTGGCGCCGCATTCGGAATTCATCGGCCGCACCGTCGGCGACGTCGACTTCCGGCGCACATTGGGCGTGGTCGTCGTCGGGCTGTGGCGCAAAGACGGCTGGATCAGGGAGAAGCTCTCCGACGTGAAACTGAATCAGGGCGACGTCCTGGTTCTGTGGGGCGGGCCGGACAAGTTCCTGGAGCTCTCGGAACACCGCGGCTTCCTGATGATGGTGCCCTTCGCCGGGGACGAGAAGCCGCGCCACCGCTGGCCCCTGGCGCTCGGGATCATGCTCGCTTCCATCGCGGCGGCCGCCACGGAATGGGTTCCCGCGCAGGTCGCGTTCCTCGCGGGCGCGACGGCCATGATCGTGTCCCGCTGCATCACGGTGGCCCAGGCCTACCGCGAGATCGACGTTCGCATCTTCGTCATGATCGCCGGGGTGATCCCGCTCGGTGTGGCCATGGAGAAGACCGGCACGTCTGCGCTGTTCGCCGACGCGCTCATCCAGGCGACCGCGGAGTGGAACTCCTTCTCGGTTCTCCTGGTGATGTTCGGGGCAGCGGCGCTGCTCACGCAGGTCCTCTCCGATTCGGCGACGACGGTGCTCCTGGGGCCGGTGGCGATCGCCGTCGCGGTGGCCCTCGAGCTGCCCCCCGAGCCGTTCGTCGTCTGCACGGCGGTCGGGGCGGTCGCCTCGTTTCTCACGCCGATCGGCCATCACGGGAATCTCCTGATCCTCAACCCGGGTCAGTACCGCTTCGGGGACTTCCTGCGCGTGGGCGTGCCGCTGACGGTCCTGATCGGGATCACGAGCGCGTGGTTGTCCCAGTGGTTGTGGCTCGGGGGGCCGCTCGCGCCCCCCTGGCCTGCGTTTCTGTAACGTACGGCGATTGGACCGCTGGCTTCGAACACCGCTTCTCTCGCCCCTCGCCACTGCGATCCTCGTGGTCGCCGTGATCTATTTCGCGCAGCCGGTGCTCGCACCGCTCGCCGTGGCCGCGCTGCTGAGCGTCGTGCTCGGCGGAGCCGTGTCGCGGGTCGAGCACCTGGGCATCGGCCGTCTGCGCCTCGGGCGAGTCGCGTCCGTGCTGGTCGTGGCGGTCGCCATCAGCGTGATCTTCGGCGGCATGGTCTGGATCGTCGCGAGCGAGGGCAGCGAGCTCGCGGAGCAGCTTCCCGAGTATCAGAGGACGCTCCGCCAGAAGGTGCGTGCGCCGATCGACGCGCTCGAGGGCGTCGTGCGACAGGTGCGGATCGGATCGGGCTCCGCGGCCGGCGGGCCGCCGGTCTCCCTCGAGATCGTCCCGCGCGACGCCGAGCTCGTGGGGTTCGTCGCCGGCTGGGTCGGATCGATCGCGTCCCTCGCCGCGACGCTGGGCATCGTCGTCGTGCTCTTGATCTTCCTGTTGATCGAGCAGGAAGGTCTGCGCGACCGCGTGCTGCGGGTGGCCGGGCGGGGCGAATTGCGCCTCACGGGCTCGACACTGCGGGAGGCTTCGGAGCGGGTCGCAGGCTACCTGCGCGCCCTCACGCTGCTCAACGCGGGGCATGGCATCGCGGTGGGCGCGGGCCTCGCGCTGATCGGAATTCCCGGTGCACTGCTCTTCGGCCTGCTTGCGGGGCTACTCCGTTTCGTCCCCTACGCGGGACCGTTGGTGGCCGCGAGTGCGCCCCTCGCACTGTCGCTCGCGGCGTTCGATGGCTTCACGGTCTTCGTGTGGGTGGCCGTCTTCCTCGGGGCGCTCGAGCTCGTCAGCAACAATTTCTTCGAGCCCTGGCTGTACGGAAAGAGCGTCGGGCTGTCGCCTTTCGCGGTGATCCTGTCGGCGATCTTCTGGGCCTGGCTCTGGGGGCCGATCGGATTGGTGCTCGCGACGCCCCTCACGGTCTGCGTCGTCGTGATGGGGCGCCACGTCCCCGGGCTCGAGACGTTCTCGATCCTGTTGAGCGATACTCAGGCCCTCGAACCCTCCGAGCGGATCTACGAGCGCCTGCTCGCCCGCGACCTCGAGAGCGCGACGAGCCTGGTCGCGGAGCAGAATCGCGAGCAGTCCGCCGTCGCCACCTGGGATCGCACCCTGATTCCCGCGCTTCAGCTCCTCGAGCGCGACCGCCAGACGCGCGACCTCGAGGGCGAGGAGCTTCTGTTCGCGCGGGAAGCATTCGATACCTGGATCGCAGAGCTCACGGAGTCGCCTACGCCCGTCGTCTCCGCGGGTGCGTCGATCCTGTGTGTGCCCGCGGCGGCATTCGCCGATGAGATCGTGGCGGCCGGACTGGCGCGGCTGCTCGAATGCGACGGCCTCAAGAGCAGCGCTCTCGCCCGGTTGCCCACGGTGGCGCTCATCGACCTCGTCTCCCGCGACCTGGACGCCATTCTGTGTCTCTCGGCGTTCGAATCCCGCGCGGCACCCGTGCGCCACCTCGTACGACGGCTGCGCGCAAGCGCGCCGCAGCGCCGCATCATCGTCGGCTTCTGGGGCGAAGACGCGGCTCGACTTGCCGAGCTTCGCGCATCGCTCGCGAGCGACGCGGGAATCGAGCTCGTGGCGAGTCTGGAAGACGCCGTCGGGCTGTTGGTCGGGCAGTCGGTCGAGCAGTCGGTCCGGCAGTCGGTCCGGCAGTCAATGGACGCCGCGCCGCCAGGGATCACTCCCCTGTCTTAGCCGGCCGCTCGTGGTGCCCGTGGCCCTGGTACATGTTGAGGCGGTTGTAGAGGGTCTTCAGGCTGATTCCGAGCTGTTCGGCCGTCTTCGCCTTGTTGCCGCCGAGCGCTTCGAGCGTGGCGAGGACCAGCCGGCGTTCGACTTCCGACAGCCGGGTTCCGACCTTGACGCGCAGCACGTTTTCGTCGTTCTCGGAGATCGCGTCGGCGAGCTTCAGCATCGGGAGATCACTGCTCTCGATGACCTCGTCGGCGAGGATCGCCGCACGTTCGACGACGTTCCGGAGCTCGCGCACATTGCCCGGCCAGCCACATCCCTGCATCAGCGCGAGCGCGTCGGGCGAGTAGCGCTTGGCGGTGCCTTCCCGCGTGTTCAGCTGATCCAGGAAGTGTTGCGCGAGCAGGCTGATGTCGGCTCCCCGCTCTCGCAGCGGCGGGAGCTCGATCGGAAAGACGTTCAGGCGATAGAACAGATCTTCGCGCAGCACGCCCTGGGCCACGGCTTCGAGGGGGTCGCGGTTCGACGCCGCGAGGATGCGCACGTCGACGGCCGTCGTCTCCGTCGCTCCGACGCGGGTGACCGCGCCGACCTCGAGCACCCGGAGCAGCTTCACCTGCAGCTCGAGCGGCATCTCGGTGATCTCGTCGAGGAAGAGTGTGCCGCCGTTCGCGCGCTCGAAATAACCGATCCGGCGGCGGTCGGCGCCGGTGAAGCTGCCCTTCTCATGACCGAAGAGCTCGCTCTCGATCAACGTCGCAGCGAGCGAGCCGCAGTTGACTGCGAGGAAGGGGCGCCCGGAGCGTCGACTGAGGGCGTGGATCGTCTCGGCGACGAGCTCCTTGCCGGTCCCGCTCTCACCGGTCACGAACACGGAGGCCTCGGTCTCGGCGACGCGCTGGATCAGGCCGTAGACCTTCCGCATCGGATCGGATCGCCCAATCAAGGCGCCGAAATGGCCGAGCTCGCGCAGATGCGCTCGCAGGCCGGTGACGTCGGTCTTGAGGGCGCGGGTTCGTTGGATGTTGGCGAGCACGCTGCGAAGGCGATTGCGATCGAGGGGCTTGGTCAGGTAGTCGAGAGCGCCGCGCTGGAGCGCCGTGACCGCGGTCTGCGCGGTCGCGTCGCCGGTCACGACGACGTACTCGGGATGGCCGAGGGCTTCGGGGTCGCCGATCAGATCGAGACCATCGCCGTCCGGGAGGGTCAAGTCGACGAGCACGGCATCGATGCGCTCGCTCGCGAGCGCCTTGCGCGCCCCTTCGAGCGTCGACGCCTCGACGCTCGCGAAGCCCTCTCGGGCGACCAGCGCGGCGAGGGCGTTTCGCAGATTGATCTCGTCTTCGACGATCAACAGGGTGAACGAAGGGGCTGTCGGCGCGGTCTCGGTGGGGTCGTTCATCGGCGAGGATCCTCCAGTAGGCGAAGTACGCGCCGAAGCGCTCTCGGGTCTTGCAGCGGCAGCATGAAATCGGACAGCGGTTGCACAGGCTCTGCGCCGGGCTCGAACAGTCCGATGATCGTGGGGTGTACCGTCATGGCCACCAGGCGCCTCGCGAGGCGGGCCACCGCAGGATCGCCCACCGGCTCGGCCACCAGGATCGCGTCCAGCGGTCGCTGTGTCGCCTCGCGCAGCGCGCTCTTCGCGTCGGTCACCAGGATCAGCTCGTGCCCGTCGGCGCGAAGCGATTCGAGGATGCCCGCCGCGCGCAGGCGTTCGTCGTCGAAGAGGATCAGGTTGCGCACAGGGGATTCGTCCTGCAGCAGACGAGTCCGGAGCACGGCGAGTCGCTCGACGACCTCCTCGGCCTTCACGGGCTTGGCGAGGCAGGCATCGAAGCCGGCGCCCAGGATCCGCCGACGATCTTCGCGGCCCGCGCGGGCGGTGACGGCGATCGCGAGCAGCTCGTGACCGGCGTCGGTCGTGCCGCGCAGGTCGTGAATCAGGTCGAATCCGTCCCGCTCGGGCATGCTGATGTCGCTGACGAGGGCCGCGGGGGATTCGGCGAGCAGCATGAGCGCTTCGTCGACCGAGGTCGTGACTCGGGGCAGCGCGCCCACCCGTTCGAGGGCGGTCGCGAGGGCCAGGGCCGTCGGGTAGTCGTCATCCACGACCACGACGACTGCACCCACGAGCGAATCGATCGTCTTCCGCGCGGGAGGAGGGGGAGTGGAACGCCGCGGGATCGCGCACTGTCCCCCATCCATGTCGCTGGATTTCGGCAGAGTGACGCGGAAGGTGGTGCCCAGACCGGGGCCCGGACTCTCCACCGATACGGCACCGCCCTGTCGCTCCACCAGATGCTTCACGATCGCGAGCCCCAGCCCGAGCCCCCGGCCCCCGCGCGGATCGACCTGCCAGAACTCCTCGAAGACATGTCCGAGGGCGCTCGCGGCGAGGCCACGCCCGCTGTCGTGAACACGGATCTCCCAGTCGCCGGAAGTCTCGCGCAGCTCCACCTCGACGCGGCCGCCTGAGGGCGTGAACTTGAGCGCGTTGTCGATCAGGTTGTCGAGGATCTGCTCGACGCGCTGATTGTCGGCGTGGCAGATCGCGATCTCGATCGGGAGGTGGAGGGCCAGCTCGATCTGCTTGGCCTGCGCAGTCTGGAGATGATGATTGAAGGCGGTCTCGACCGCGCTCGCGAGGTCGATCTGTGCGAGCTCGATTCCGAGCCCACCGCTCCGGATGCGCGAGGTGTCGAGCAGGTCGTCGACGAGCCTTGTCTGGGCGCGCATGGAGGCTTCGATCGCGTCGAGCCCGATGGATTTCTTCTCCGCGTCCGGCTCGTCGCGCAGCAGCGAGGCCCAGCTGATGACGGCGTTCATCGGCGAGCGCAGCTCGTGGGAGACGACGGAGAGGAAGCGGTCCTTCGCTTCGTTGGCGGTCTCTGCGGCGCGCCGACCGACGTCGGCTACCTGCAGCAGGGCCTCGCGCTCCGCGATCAATTGCACCTGCTCGGTCGAATCCAGCATGGCGCCGACGAAATGGCTGACCCGGCCCTCGGCGTCGTGGACGGGAGCGACCGAGACGCTATTCCAGAATCCTTCGCCGTTCGCTCGAAAATTGCGGAGCATCACCGAGCCGCTCTCCCCCGCCTCGATCGCGCGGCGAAGGGTGTCGAGGCCGGCCTGTCCGCGGGCGCCCTGGTTCAGGAAACGACAGTTCCGACCGAGGACCTCGGCGGCCGTGTAGCCGGTGATCCGTTCGAACGACGCGTTGACCGAGATGATCGGCTGATCGGGCTTGCGGGCGTCGGTGATGACGACGCCGCTCTGGGTCGCGTTGACGGCCCGCTCGTATACCCGGAGCGTGTCCTCGAGGGCGTTGCGCGCCGTGATGTCCTGCAGGACCGCGATGAAGCGCGTCGGGCCGACTCCCGCGCGGTCCGGCGTGTCGCTGTCCCGGACGAGGCGAACGTCGGCGTGGACGGTCGCGCCATCCTTGCGGACGAAGCGCCGCTCGATGGCGAAGTCCTCGATTTCGCCGCGGCGCAGCTGCTCCCATTTCTGGGCGTCGAGGGCGAGATCAGAGACCTCGCTGACCTCGGCATAGGTCTTCGCCCGAAGCTCGTCGGCCGTATGGCCGAGCATCTCGCACAAGCGCTCGTTCACCTGCAGCCAGTGTCCATCCGCGGACAGCTGTGCGATGCCGACCGAGGCGCGATCGAAGATGCGCCGAAAGCGCGCTTCGCTCGCGGCGAGCTTGGCATCGGCTGCCGAGCGGGCCGCGTTCGCGTGGCGCATGGCGCTGTTCGCGACGAATGCGACCACCGCGAGCGCCGTCATCGAGGCGGCCGCCAGCAGGGCTGTCCCCGTGGCATCGCCGTAGTAGCCGGCCCGATTTCCAGCGAGCGCGAGTCGACCGAACACGCTCGGCACCACGACGGCGGCGAGCAGGGATCGGCGAAGCGCCGACCCGACCTCGTCGCGAGCGCGCAGGGCCGTGACGAGGTTCAGCTCTTCGTGGCGAAGGAGCGCCCCGAGTGCGGCGACCAGCGTCGTGATCCCCGGAATCGAGCGCCAGGGAACGGATTGTCCCGATGGCTGGTCCAGCTCGTAGGCACCCCCCAACACGATCAGCGCCCCGGCGCCGAGGCCCACCAGGCCCGCTCGGATCGAAGCGAGTGAACGCGGGCCCGTCCCCAATGAGATTCCGATCGCGACCAGGCCCACCGCGACCAGGCCCGGGGCGTGGGACTGCGGATCGAGCCACGTGCGTGTCGCGACGGCGTCCGCGAGCGCCGCATCCGCGAGGGTCGCGAGCCCGAGAGCGGCTGCCGCGAGAGCGAAGGTGTTTCCCAGGAGGGTCCGCCAGGGACCCGTCTGAGCATGACACACGAGCGCGACGCCGAGGATGAAGAGACCGACCGCGAAGGCGGAGCTCGTCATCAGGGCCGGAAGGTCAGCCTGGGGAGCGAGCGTCCGCTGCAGGAACGAGTAGAGAGCCGGGCCTGTCAGCGCGATGACGACGGCGCCCGCGACGATCGGGCCGCCAGGTCGGCGGTCGGGCGGATCGATCTCTGTCGCCATCGAGTGCTTTCCAGGCCGGAGAAACCGACCTAGCGCGCTTCCGGGCCAGACCTCTCGGGGAGGGGTAGTAGCCAACCGGCGCGTGTGTGCGTCGACTCACTGTAGCTCGGACAGGGGATCAGCGTGATGCCCGCGCTTTTGCGCCCCAATCCGCAATCTGCACATTCGATCCAGGACCCGATCCCGACGGATTGGCCATACGCGGAGAGGTGTCGAGAGCTCGGGGAATCGGCCTTCAAATCCGCCCCGTCAGAAGCAGCGCAATCACGATCACCAGCGCGAGGCTCAAGCCGCCGGTCGGGGCATAGCCCCAGCTTCGGCTGTGGGGCCAGCTCGGGAGGGCACCGATCAGCATCAGGATCAAAAGCACGAGCAAGATCGTTCCCAACATTTTCGTCTCCCATTTCGTGAGGTCCAGGCGAGTCGAGCCCGCCCACTTCGCGAGGGCGATGTGAGCGGGCTCGCTCGTCGGTCACGTACGGCGTTCGTCGCACGTGCTCAACTGTCCCATTCACATAGGTGCGGACTTGAGCTCGATGTCGTCGATGATCGACTTCACCCCGGGCGTGCTGCGAGCGGTCGTCAGCGCGGTCATGCGATCGCGATGACTCGCGACTTCGCCGGTCAGGCGGACGACGCCCTTTGCGGTCTCGACCTTCAGATTCGAGTCGTCGAGCGAGGTGCGCCCGTCCAGTCGCTTGCGCACGGCCGCCGTCACACGGTCGTCGCTTTCGGCGACACCCGCCGCCGCTGCCACCGGCACGATCTGCAGCTCGTTCGCGACGTGCTTCACGCCGTCGAGATTGGCGACCTCGGCCTCGGCACGCGTCTTCTCCGCCTGGCTGTTGACCGTCCCGAAGAGGGTCACGATACCATCCTCGGTGTCGACGTGGACGGCCATCGGAGACATGCCCGCGTCCGTCATCAGGCTGAGTTTCGCCTTCGTGGTGATCCAGGTGTCCGAGAACGCGCTCTTCTGCGCCGCGTCGCCCTTTGCGTCATACCAGATCTCGATGTCCGCGAGCTCGTCGGGGCTCTTGATCTCGCTGGCTACGCGCTGCACACCGTCGACCCGGCGCGCTCTCGTGATCGCGCGTCGATGGGCCGTCAGGGTCTTGGCGTTGCCACTGAGGACCACGAGGCCCTTGTTGACCGACTTCACCCGAATGGAGCTGTCTGCGAGGCCTGCATCGCTCTTGAGCGAGCGCTCGACCTCGCTCTTGATCGCGGCGTCCTCGAGCTTGGTCGCCTTGCGCGCGGCTTCCGGAACGACGACGAGCAGATTGCGGACGTCGACCACACCCTTGATCGAGCGAACGCGCTTCTCGGCCTGGGCCCGCTGGGCTTCGGTCGCCACCTTGCCGTACAGGCTCACGTGGGCGTCGAATGTGTCCACGCGGATTCCGATGCCGTTGACGAGATCGTCGGTCAGCAGCTCGGTCTTCGCCTTGGTCGTGATCCAGGCATCCTCCGGTTGCTCGGCGAATGCATGGGTGGCCAAGAGGAAGGTCGTTGCGGCAACCGTAACGAGGATTCGGTTCATGGTATTGGACCTCATTTCTGGAGTGCGCTCGTGAAAGAGTCGAGCTGCGTCTCCGCTTGTTCCTTGGTGATGCCGTGGCGCTCCTGGATCTTTCCGAGGAGCTCGATCCGCTTGCCGTTGATCAGCTGCAGATCGTCGTCGGTCAGCTTGGCCCACTTCTGTTTGATCTGGCCCGTGAACTGCTTCCAGTTGCCTTCGATTTGATCCCAATTCATGTGTGTTCCCCCGTAGCGTGTTGGTTTGAATCGCTTGCTCGGGGTAGAGCACGAAGCGTGCCAAGCGAGATCGGTGCGGATGAAGGTCCTGTGGCCCCGGGAGCGCCCGGCGGTCGGATCAGGAGGCCTGTTTGTAGAATCTGCACGTTTGCGGGCATACGCTTCCGGCCCCGGTGGTCCACGGCACCTAACGCTCGAGATTCGCGGTGGCACACCTCTTGCTCTCTCGCTCTCCATGCAGCGAGAAATGCAGCGAGATCCGAGCATGGGTGAGGCGCTGGAGCGCACGGTCGAAGCGGGTCAATCGCTGATCGTTCGGCGGATGGAGCTGCTCGTCGCCGAGACTCTTCTGCTGGTCCGCGACAGCGGGATGGTCGTCTTCGCCAGCGTGGTGGGCCTGATCGGCTGGGTCTATCTCATGTGCGCCGTGACCGTCGGATTATCGGACCACTATCCGCGAGTCGCCGTCCTGCTCGGCGTGGGCGTCCTGCACCTCGGGGCGGCCTTCCTTCTATTCATGCGGGGGAGGGGGCGATGACGGATTCCAGCGAGTCGCTCTCGATCCTGCGCGGGCGGGTCGAGCGGGAAGAGCAGGAGCTCGAGTCGGCGGTTCGCGTGCTGGCTTCCGTCACACGACGCTCTCTGACGCCGACCCATTGGATCCGCGAGCGACCCCTCGCGAGCCTGACGGGCGCGCTGGCATTCGGTTGGTGGTTGGGAAGTCATGGGCCGCGCCGGCCGCGCGAACGGAGTCGAGGTTGATCCAATGAGCGAGGCACAGCTGAACGATTCGGTTTCGCATCCGTCGGACGAGCCGCCGTCTGATCAACTGCCGTTGGTCGATTTCATTCGCGAGCGACCGTGGGCATGCGTTCTCGCGGCCGCCGCGCTGGGATTCGTCGTGGCACGGCTCGTCCGAGGGGAACGGTGAGCGCCCCCGCGCGCGAAGGCGCGCCGTCCTTCGAGGCGGACCTCTTGCGGCTCAAGGCGCACGCCGCGAGCGCGGCCGCCAAGGTCGACCGCTTCGTGCACGACGCAGTCGCAGCGGAGCCCCTCGTCGCGGTTGGCGCAGCCGCCGGTCTCGGATTCTTGATCGGCGGCGGGGCATCCCACGCGAGCGTCAAAGGCCTGGCTGGAGTCGGTGTGCGCATGGTCGGCGCCTGGCTTGTCAAAGAGTTTCTCGAACGTCCACCCACACAGGAGTGAAATCAGCATGAGCAAACACGTCGTCCGCAATTCGATCGGATCCCTGGCCGAGATCGCCACCCAGGCGCCTCACCTCTACAAGATGTTGAGTCAGGTCGGCGCCCAGCGCCGTCGCCAACGCGTCGCGCGAGTTGCACGCGACGCCGGTTGGCTGGGGGCAGGTCTCGTCGTCGGAGCGGGTCTGGTGGCGCTCCTCACGCCCAAGACCGGTACCCAGATTCGCCGTCGCCTGAGCGAGGAGGCGAATCGAGTGCGCGAGTACATCAAGCCCAGGGCCAATGGTGCTGCGGACGGGGCGATCGAGAGCGAGCACTCGTGAAGTTCGAGCTCTCGCCGCTGCCGTACGCCGAGGGGGCGCTGGCGCCCCACCTGAGCGCCCGAACCCTGCACGAGCACTACACGCGCCATCACGCGGGTTATTTGGAAAAGCTCGAGAAGCTGATTCGCGGCAAGCCCGAGGAGAACCTGTCCCTCGAGGAGCTCGTGCGCACCAGCACGGGGGACGTGTTCGACTGCGCTGCCCAGGTCTGGAATCACGACCTGTATTGGCGCTCCATGCGTCCCGGCGGCGGGGGGCGCCCGGGGAAGGCCCTCGCGACGGAGCTGGTCGCCAGCTTCGGCTCCGTCGGGAGCTGCAAGCAGCTGATCGCGGAGGCGGCTAGCGAACGCTTCGGGTCCGGCTGGGTCTGGCTGTTGCTGGACAAGGGCGGTCGCCTGCGGATCCAGAGCAGCGCGAATGCCGAGAATCCGCTGCAGAATGGCGGCGTGTCGCTGCTGGCCCTCGACGTCTGGGAGCACGCCTACTACCTCGACTACCAGAGCGAGCGCGACAAGTACGTGAAGGGCTTCCTCGACCATCTGGTCGACTGGAAGTTCGTCGCGGAGAGCCTCGAGAGTGCGCAGGCTCCGCGGGACGAGGCCGTGTGACCGAGGTGCGATGCCTGGAGGAGTGCAGGAGGAACGCGATGTCCCATCGGTTGCGTACGGTGTTCGTCGTGGCCTGCCTGATGATGGCGAGCGGTGTGGTCGCCGGGGAGGAGCTGGCCGACACGCTTCGGATCGCTCGCCCCCGGTTCGCTGCGAGTCCTTTCGGCAGGCCCCTGTTGCTGGAATCGTCGGAGCTTCACGGGGATGTTAGCGGGAACGTCGTCGCCCTCGTCGACCACCCCATCGCGGCCCTGCGCTCGGCCCTCGATTCGCCCGCGGAGTGGTGCGAAGTCCTGATCCTGCACTTGAACGTCAAGAGCTGCGTGCCCAGCCGGGGCACGGGATCGGGCTCCCTGGCGCTTTCGATGGGACGCAAAGGCTCGGAGGACGGGGACGGGTCCCACGCCATCGATTTCGCGTTTCGGGTTCCCGAGTCGTCGGCCGAGGGTTTTCGCGTGGCGATGGAGGCGGCGAGCGGGCCGCTGGGAACGACGGGCTACCGCTTGTCGCTGGATGCGATCCCCGTCGGACCGCGCCGCTCGTTCCTCAGGCTCAGCTACGCCTACGCCTATGGGACGACAGCGCGAATCGCCATGTCGAGCTACCTCGGGACGCTCGGCAAGGACAAGGTGGGGTTCAGCACCACGGTGGAATCTCGGGCCGGAACGCCGGTCTACGTGGGCGGCCTTCGAGGCGTGCTCGAGCGAAATACCATGCGCTACTACCTCGGGATCGAGACCTATCTCGACTCGGCCGCACAGCCCGCGGAGGATCGCGTCGGATGGCGCCTGCGCACGTGGTTCGACGCGACCGAGCGCTACCCGCGCCAGCTCCACGAGCTCACGAAGGCCGAGTACCTGGCCGGAAAGCAGGACCGTTCGAGCTCGCGAATGAAGAATCCCATGAGTGGGTTCGCGCGGGCATCCTCTGATTGAAGGCAAGCACATCCGCTTCTTCGCAGGGATGGCTGCTGTCGCCCTGTTCACCGGATGTGCGGGCCTGCCCTCATTGCGTCTCGCCCGCCAGCAATCGAGCTCCGAATCCCCGGAATCGATCGGCATCGAAGGCCCCGTCGGGGCCTGGTCGGATGCGCGTGCCATGGAAGCGTCCCGGCTGATCGTGGCCGCCTCGGCGGACTCGGTGCTCGACGCCTACCTGGGCATGAGTGAGCGACTGATCGGAGAGCCGCTGATCGTCGGAAATCGCGTGGATCTGCTGGTCGATGGGCCCGAGACCTACGCGGCCATCTTCGAGGCGATTCGCGCGTCAAAGCGCACGATCGAGCTGCAATCCTTCATTTTCGACGACGTGGATCACGGCGGCAGCCGGCTGATCGACGTGCTGGCCGAGCGGGCCTCCGCCGGCGTGTCGATCCGAGTCCTGGTTGACGGCGTCGGCGCGCGCGGAGCCGGAACGATCCTGGAGAGGCTGACTGCAGCCGGAGTTCGAACGTGCGTGTTCAATCCGGTCGGGCGCTC
Organism: Deltaproteobacteria bacterium; assembly: GCA_031390075.1. Lineage (GTDB taxonomy): Bacteria > Myxococcota_A > UBA9160 > UBA9160 > UBA4427 > UBA4427. Next base: position 12,938 of record JANMTD010000366.1, read on the forward strand.
CCTGCTGCGTCCGGCGCGCTTGAACCACAGGGACCATCGCAAGATCATCGTGGTGGATGGGGACGATGCTTTCGCGGGTGGCATCAACTTCAGTCGGGTCTACCGAAGCGGTTCGTCGTTGTTCTCGCGGCGATCCCGGGCATCGATCGACGAGGGCTGGCGCGATACGCACGTCCGAATCCGCGGGCCCGGCGCCCGGCGATTGCGCGAGCTGTTCGCGGAGAGCTGGTCGAAGCAGGCGTGTCCCGAGGAGAAACCGGAGTCCCTCGTCGATGCGCCCCGTGTGGAAGTCCCGGGAGCCGGCGGAACCGTCATCCAGGTGATTCCCAGCTCTCCGGATTCGGATCAGAACCTCACCTATCTATCCGTACTCGGCGCGGTGGCTTTTTCTCGCCACTCGATCGCCGTCACGATGGCCTACTTCGTGCCCGACGAACGCCTGGAAGAAGCCTTGATGGCGGCGGCCCGTCGCGGCGTCGACGTTCAGATGATCCTGCCCTCGTTCAGCGACTTCGTCGGTGTCTTCCATGCCGGCAGGTCGCACTATGAACGCCTGCTGGAGGCTGGCGTCCGTATCCACGAACAGGAGAACGCGTTCCAGCACGCCAAGACCGTCGTCGTCGATCGAATCTGGTCGACGGTGGGCTCCACCAACTGGGACTGGCGCAGCTTCGTACTCAACGACGAGGTCAGTGTCGTGATCATCGACGAGACATTCGCGGGCCGCATGCTGAACCTCTTCGACGACGATCGGGCCAATTCGTCCGAAATCACCCTGGAGAAGTGGAAGGAGCGAGCGTTTACGGATCGGTTCCAGGAGTGGTTCTGGACGGGGTTCGAGCGCTTGATGTAAAGCGGGGATGCCGGCCCGGTTCTTTCAGCGCGACAGTCGTCGCTCGAGGCTCCCCGCGAGCCATCGCCCCTTTGCGAGCACACGTTGCGTGTAACCGAAGCCCGCGTAAGGGTCGAGGATCAATCCCTCGAACGTCCTCTGGATCGCCGCCTCTTCGTCCGTCCCGAGCTTCAGGTCGACCGCTTCGGCATTGGCACGGGCTTGGCGTGGATGACTCGCCCCGACGACGATGGCGCTGACGGCCGGCCGACTGAGAACCCAGGCGAGCGCGACCGCCGCGATCGGGACGCCGCGGTCCGCTGCGATGGGCGCGATGCCGCTCTGCAACGCGATCGAGACCCGTCGGAGATTGTCGCGATGGAAGCTCGGCAGCTTCTGTCGAAGATCACTGTCGCTGAACGACCAGCCCGGGCCGAGTCTGCCGGTCAGCAGGCCCATCGCGAGGGGAGAGCGAGCCAACACGGCAATCGACTCCTCCCGCGCCCGGGGCAGCAGCTCGGCCTCGCAGCCTCGCTCGAGCAGGTTGTAACCGACTTGGATGCTCGCCAGGGGGACCTCGCCTAGCGCGCGCCGCGCCAGGACGATTTCGCGCGGGCCGAAGTTCGTCGAGAGTCCGATCGATCGGAGCTTGCCCTCGTCCAGCAGGTCCTTGAGCGCGCCCATGGTGTCTTCGATCGGGGTCGCAGGGTCTCGCATGTGCACTTGCACCATGTCGAGTACGTCGACTCCGAGACGTTCGAGGCTGCGCTCGACCTCGACACGCACGGAATCGGGACGACAGTTCTTGCGCACTGCGACCTTTCGGCCGTGCTCGTTCCGGGTCGTGAACAAGATCTTCCCGCGCGAATCGTCCCAGCGCAGGCCGACCTTGGAGAGGATCTGCACGTCCTGGTGCACTCCCCGGATCGCCTCACCCACGACCTGTTCGCACGCACCGAGGTCGTACATCGGCGCCGAGTCGATGCTCGTGAGGCCGGCGTCCAGGGCGGCGCGGATCGTGTGGATGCGTCGCTCACGGTCGTGACGCGCACTGCCGATGGCCATCGCGCCGAAGATCATGCGCGAAACATGGACAGGACTCCGGCCGAGCCGCACGCGCTCGATGGGGCCCGACAGGCTGCGGGCGGCGAGCGGGTCCGGTGTCAGGAGAAGAGGCGAGATCGAGCCGCGCTGCCACCTTCGGGCGGCGTCGAGCGCGCGGTGTGCATTGTGCGGTGGCGTCTGGAGGGCGATCAGCTCGCGGGCCGGATTCGACATCGAATCGGACGTCGGCGCGCTCGGGGTCCCGTTCGACATGCATGTCCCCTCGTCAGGATCGCTTCGCTGCGTGCCACCGGAGACCCTGCATGCGGTTCAATTTCCGGCGGTCAGGTCAGCCGCTGCGGCGGAGTCGCGGCGCGGGAACTCTTCGGAACGGCCCGGATTGCGAGAAGCAGTCCGACGCCAAATAGCGTTGCTGCAGAGGGCTCCGGGATACCGGCAACGACCTTCAATGCGCGGGGAGAGTCCAGGCGCATCCGCGGTTCCGTTCGAAAGTTCTCCCAGCGGTTGTGCGTCTCGCGGACACGAATCCTGACGCGGATGGCCGATGGCAACGCTGCAGGGGCTCGCCAATCCAGGTCGACGAGGTGGATTCGGAGGGTAGGACCGAGCTCTCGCATTGCGCTCGCATGCGCATGCATGTCGAACGGCACCGCCGATGCCGGTTGACTCCAGAGGCTCATGCAGAAACCGAGGGTGAACAGAATTGCCTTCATGGGAGCGTCTCCTTTGGGTGCATCGAGAATCGTATCCGTGGCCCGCTTCCCTCGATATCCGAGAATCCGTGTATCCCTCTCAACAGATCTGGGTATACGCCGGTGCGTCGAGCGACCGACTACTCGAGGACATGGGCTCATGCGCGAGCCGAGAGGTGCGCGGCGCCGAAGAGCGACCTAATGTCGTGCGCTGAGAGCGACCAATTTGTGTGTCACCCGAATGTGTCGGGATCGACGCGGAACGGCATGGGCCCGCGCTCGGAGGAGATGACGAATGCTCGAAACAATTGCGATCATCCTGGTCATCCTTTGGATTCTCGGTCTGGTTTCCTCGTACACGATGGGTGGTCTGGTCCACCTGCTTCTCGTCGTCGCGATCGCGGTGATCCTGATTCGGGTCATCCAGGGGCGCAAACCGCTCGGGTGATCGGTCGGCGGGTGGATGTTGAATCCCGAATTTTGAAACTGAAAATGAAAGAGGTCGCAGGAATGATGGATCCGATTATCGCGAGCAGGAAGTCGGCCCATGGAGCGAACGGACGCGCAACGCCGCGGCTGCTGGGCTCGCTCCTCCTCGCCGCGGCGTTGGCCGGACTGCCCGCCTGCGAAAAGGACGAGGGCGGCATGTCGGAAGCGGTGGAAGAAGCCCAGGACGAGGTGGACGACCACACCTGAAGCGGGCGATGGCGCTCGCCGCGGGAGTCAGAGTCCCCGCCGTCTTTCGAATGCGCCGCGGAGCCATCGGCCCTGCGGCAGAGCGCGTCGCCCGGTGACGCGCGCCGCATCGGCTCTGGAACGGAGCGGCCTGTGCGGGATGGCCTGCAAGACCAGAAGGACACCGACGCCCAAAAGAGTCATCGGAGAAGGCTCCGCAATCGCCGCGACGCCCGACAAGATCTGCGGCGCGCTCGTCGGTTCAGGAGGGTGTCCCTGGATCGAAGCCGCCAGCGTCGGCGTGCTCCAGAGGCCGACGACCAAGGCGAGGGCGATGAGGCTGATTTTCATGTTGGATCTCCGGAGGGCGTATCGGGATCCTATTCGCACGCATCCTGACCGGACATCCATGAATCCAGGGTTTCCTCCCCCCGAGAGCGGGAGGGACCGAAGGACCTCGCAATCGAACGAGCCGACGTCGTCCCCGGAAGCCATCGACACGAAGCGGCTGCGAAGGATTGACAGGACGACGACGGATTGATTAATGCTGCGTCCGGGGAGACCCTGCGAGGACGAGGAATGAAAGTTCGCCTGGCCAGCTGCGTGAATCACTTCCCGCGAACGATCATCTTGATGATCACGCTGATTCTCGTCGTCGTCTCCGGCCCGGTCTGGGTGCGCGCCGCCTCTGCGCAGGCCGCACCGCCGGATCCTCGCTCGGTCGAGGTCGAGGCGGCCTTCGTGGAGGGCTACGCCAGCGCCCTGCTCGAGCAGACCCACGAACTTCGGGACTTCACGCTGAGCTTCGATCCACCCGCCCTCGAAGTCCGCTTTGCCGAAGCCCCCGAGATGGCGCTGGATAAGCTGACGCGAAGCCTGCTCGAGCTCCGCGGCGTCGAGCGAGTGCGAATCCTGGTGGCCGATGAGCTCGCCCTCGAGGAGTCGCGCGCGATCGATTCCGATCCCGAAGCGACCGCGGCGACGGACGGGGATCCGGCCACGGAAGGCGCCGACGCCGATCAGGGCTACGAGATCTTTCCCGGCAACGAGATGTTCGCGCCGCTGATCGCCGATCCCCGCTGGCCGCGATTCTCCGGAAGCTATCAGTCGTACCTCGACGACGAGCTCGACGGAGTCGCCGCTGCGAGCTTCGGGGAGACGTTCCCGCTCGTGCGCAGCCCCGATCACGCCTGGGGCGCTTGGGAGATCGCCTTCCAGGCGGGCGTCTTCTCGGTCTTCGATCTCGATTCCGCCTCGTTCGATCTCGTCAATTCGGATTTCCTGGTGGGGCTGAGCGCAAGTCACCACATCGGCGATTTCACGACGATGCTCCGAGTCTTTCATCAGAGCTCGCATCTCGGAGACGAATTCGTCCTGAGCAACGAGATCGACCGGGTCAACCTCTCCTTCGAGGTTCTCGATCTGCTGCTCTCCTTCGAGCCCTGGAGTTGGCTGCGACTCTACGGGGGAGGCGGACTGCTGCTCCACCGGGAGCCGAAGCTCGATCGAGGTCTGTTGCAGGCCGGCGTCGAGCTGACGAGTCCGTTCGCGTACGTGGCCGGATATCTCCGGCCAGTCGCCGCCCTCGACGTCCAGAATCGCGAGGAGAACAACTGGGAGCCAGACCTGTCCTTGCGAGCGGGCGTTCAGCTCGAGCATCCCGCGCTCGAGGGCCGACGGCTCCAGCTGCTCGGCGAGTTCTACGACGGGCGGTCCCCGAACGGGCAGTTCCTCGAGCGCGACATCCAGACGGTCGGGGTCGGCCTCTTCCTCGGGTTCTGATCGGCAGCGCCCGGGTTATTCGAGCAGGCTCCGGAGCATCCACGCCGTCTTCTCGTGGACCTGCATGCGTTGCGTGAGCAGATCGCAGGTGGGTTGGTCGTTCGCGCCGTCCGAGGCCCGGAATACGTCGCGGGCGGTGCGGGCCACGGTCTCGTGGCCCTCGACGAGGCGCCGGATCATGTCCTGGGCCACGGGCACGCCGTCGTCTTCCTTGATCGCGGAGAGCGCGGCGAACTGCTGGTAGGTCCCGGGGGCAGGGAAGCCGAGGGCGCGAATGCGCTCGGCCACGAGATCGACCGCGAGGGCGAGCTCGTTGTATTGCGTTTCGAACATGAGATGCAGCGTCTGGAACATCGGGCCGGTCACGTTCCAGTGGAAGGAGTGGGTCTTCAGATAGAGCGTGTACGAATCCGCGAGCACGCGGGACAGGCCACCCGCGATCTCTTCCCGTTGCGTGGCGTCGATACCGATGTCGATCTTCATCTCGTTCTCCCTGTTCGTGGGCTGGACGTGTTTCTTTTTCCGGCGGCGGCCGGTGCGTCGTCGAGCGCGCTCGAAAGACAATCTAACCCGCGATCGTCCGCATCGCCGACGACCCCGAAGTCGCGGCCGACTGCTGGGCACATTCTTGCACTACGCCCTCCGGGTCGCCTTCCGGACGACCTGGTCCAGCTCCGGAACGCCGTCGAACAGGACGGCGCGGCTTCGCCGCAAGCTGACCTTCACTGCATCGCTCGACCGGCCCACGTTCGCCGCGATCGAGCGGATCGACTGATTCTCGGCGTAGCGAAGCTGGAAGATCTCGCGATGGGCGGGTTTGCGCGCCAGCTCGAGCGTCCGCCCACAGCGTTCGAGCAAGCGGGCAGCGTCGATCTCCTGCTCGATCGTGGCTTCGACGGGCATTTCTTCGAGGAGGCGGGCGTCGGTCGCGCCGATCATCCAGCGTGAACAATTGCGGTAGTGGCGAGAGCAGACGTTGTGGGCAATTCCGAAAGTCCATGTCAGCAGGCTCGAGCGACCCTCGAAGGAGCCGAGCGACCGGTAGAGCTGGACGAATGTCTCCTGGGTCAAATCCTCGACCTCCGGGAATCCTCCGACGCGCTTCTGGATGTAGGCGTACACCTTGGGAGCGTAGGCGTCGTAGATCTGGGCGAAGGCGGAATGGTCACCCGCCAGGACGCGGTCGACGTGGAGCTGACCCCGGTCGCGGACGCTCATGATCCGCGCCCCCAATGGCGATGGGCCGCGACCGCGGCCACGAACGCCGAGAGCTCGGGCTTCGCGAAGCCGATCCGGCTCCCCTCGACGACCCCCTCCTTCTGACTCGGGTCGGCGGCATCGATGCCGGCCGCCCGCAGCAGCGACGTACCCTCGAGTCCGCTGACGAGGGCCTTGCCGTGACGGTGGGCTTCCTGAACGAAGCGCACGAAGAGGGGCATCGAAGCGAGGGTGGTGCGGCTCGCCGTTCCGCCCGGGATCGCGACCGCATCGAAGAGAACCGAAGAGACCGTCGCGACGCCGTGGTGGGCGGCGATCTCGTCACCTTCCCGCGGTCTGACCGTGCCGAGATGCGGTGCGATCAGAACGACGGACGCGCCCGCTGCTTCGAGCACCTTTTGCAGCGCATGCAGGTCCGCGGCCTCGAAACCGTCGGCCAGGAGCACCGCGATCTTGCGCGTTGCGATGCCGCACTCCTGGCGGTTGTGCATGCTGAGCGCGGGGGAGCTCGCGATCGGAAGCGGGAAATGCTCGGTCGCGGGCAGCTTGCCGAGAGGAACTCCGAGGGCGGTCACCACGCGCTCGGCGAGATCGGCATCGATGTTCTGGAGCATGTCCGCGACACGTTGCCGGACGATGGGCGACGCGAGCTTGCCGAGCTCGAACAGACAGGCTCCGACGATGTTATCCTGCTCGACAGGAGTCTGACTTCTCCAGAAGAGCCGGGCCTGGGAGAAGTGATCGAAGAAGGAATCGTTCCGATCGCGGATCTTGGCTTCCCCGAGAGGGGCGGCGTAGCTCTCGAATCCGCCCTCGGCGCGGGGGAGCTGGCGCGGCGATCCGCCGTCGATCCCGCTCGGCTCGTAGGCGATGCGACCTTTGTGGATCGTCTGGCGCATGAAGCCGTCGCGCTGGAGATTGTTCACGGGCGAGTGCGCGCGATTGATGGGCAGCTCGTGGAAGTTGGGTCCACCGAGCCGGATCAGCTGCGTGTCGGTGTACGAGAACAGCCGACCCTGCAGCAAGGGGTCTTCGCTGAAGTCGATTCCGGGCACGATGTGCGCCGGATGGAAAGCAACCTGCTCGGTCTCGGCGAAGTAGTTCTCGGGGTTGCGGTCGAGCACCATGCGCCCGATCGGAATCACGGGCACGAGCTCCTCGGGCACGAGCTTCGTCGGATCGAGCAGGTCGATCGGAAAGGCGTCGGCATCCTCCTCGCGGATCAGCTGCACGCCGAGCTCGTACTCGGGAAAGGCGCCGGAGGCGATTGCCTCCCAGAGATCGCGGCGATGGAAGTCGGCGTCCTGGCCGGCGAGGAGCTGGGCTTCTTCCCAGGCGAGCGAATGCGTGCCCAGCAGCGGCTTCCAGTGGAGCTTGACGCGGTGGACGACGCCCGCCTCGTTCACGAATCGGAAGGTGTGAACACCGAAGCCCTGCATCATGCGGTAGCTGCGGGGGATGCCGCGGTCGGACATGGCCCAGGTCACGGCGTGGATCGTCTCGGGATTGAGCGAGACGAAATCCCAGAACGTGTCGTGGGCGGAGGATGCCTGTGGAATCGCGCGATCCGGCTCGGGCTTCGCGGCGTGGACGAAGTCGGGGAACTTCATCGCGTCCTGGATGAAGAAGACCGGCACGTTGTTGCCGACGAGGTCGTAGTTCCCCTCCTCGGTGTAGAACTTGACCGCGAAGCCGCGCAGATCCCGGACGGTGTCCGCGGAGCCCGCTCCGCCGACGACGGTCGAGAATCGAACGAAGACGGGGGTGGAGGCCTTCGGATCCTGCAGGAACTTCGCGGACGTGATCTCCCGTTGCGAGGTGTAGACGCGGAAATGGCCGTGGGCGCCCGACCCGCGTGCGTGGACGATCCGTTCCGGGATCCGTTCGTGGTCGAAGCTCGTGATCTTCTCGCGCAGGATGAAGTCTTCGAGCAGCGTGGGGCCGCGGGTCCCGGCCTTCAGGGAATTCTGGTTGTCCGCGATCGGCAAGCCCTGATTGGTGGTGAGCGGCTCGTTCGGGCGTTCGATCCGATCGGGGCTGCGCGCGTCCTTCGAGGCCTTGTCGATCTTCTTGAGTGGAGAACGATGTTGGCGCTGTCCAAAGGTCACGAATCACCTCGCGGATGGGTGATTCGTCGAAATTGCAAGGGTTGTGCCGGCGCGGCCGCATCCGTGAACCCGCTGCCGCAGGCCTACCGCGCTGGCGCGCGACGAAAGTCGGGGGATCTCGGTGTTCCCGAGGTGGATGTTTGTAGAAATGGAGTCGTCGATTCGATGGCAGACCGCTCGAGACCGTCGTAGGTCTCGGCATGCGGATTGCTTTGGTACTCGTTCGAGGAGGACGAGTATGTACTACGGAATTGGTGGCACGGTCCTGGTCGTTCTGGTCGTGTTGTTCCTGGTTGGGCGCCTGTAACGCGAAGCGGCGATTTCATGTATCCAGCGAGGTCAGGCCTTCGCGGATCGCGTACTTGGTCAGGTCGGCCACGCTGTGGATCCCGATCTTGCGCATGATGTTGCGCCGGTGCGTCTCGACCGTCGAGGTCGCGAGAAAGAGCTGCTTGGCGATCTCGGGCGAAGTCCGCCCCTCGGCGAGGAGCTGAAGCACTTCCTTCTCCCGCGGCGAGAGAGACCCGACCGCGCTGTCGGTCGTCGCGCCCGAACTCCGCCCCGACTGGCCGATCACGGCCTGGGTGACCTCGGGGCAGAGATAGCTCTTGCCTTGACTCGCAGCGTCGATCGCCCTGCGAAGGTGGTCGAAGGCGTCAGCTTTGAGCACGTAACCGCACGCGCCCGCATCCAGCATGGCTCTCACGTAGCGAGTGTCCGCGTGGCTCGACAGCCCGACGACCTTGGCGCGGGGGCAATCGGCCCGGATCTGACGCGTGGCCTCCATCCCGTTCATGTCTTTCATGGCGATGTCCATGACGACGACGTCGGGAGACAACTCGCGCGCGAGAGCTACCGCTGATCGGCCGTCGGTGGCTTCCCCGACGACCTCCACGCCCGGCTCTCCTTGGAGGATGGCACGAAGTCCCTGTCTCATCAGCTCGTGATCGTCGACCAGCAGTAGGCGAATGGTCATTTCGAATCTCCTTGGATGTGCGTGAGGGGCAGACTGACGACGACGCGGCTGCCGACACCGTCGAGACTGGATCCGGCGTCCAGGGTGCCGCCGAGCTGTCCGAGGCGCTCACGGAGGGCCAGCAGTCCGAAGCCGCCCCGTCCGTCTGCGCGACCGAAGGAACCTCGATGGAGATCGGAGCTGAAGCCCACCCCCGCGTCCTCGACCGCTACCCGAACCATCGCGCCTTCGCACCAGATCTGCACACGGGCCGCATCGACCGAGGCGTGCTTCTTGACGTTGATGAGGAGCTCGCGAATCGCCTGGAAGAGGGTGTTCCGCGAGACTTCGTCGAGGCTGAGCTCCGGAGCGTCGACGACCTCGACCGTGAGACCGTAGGTCCGCTCGAGATCCTCGGCGAGCCACCGCGTGGCCGCCATCAACCCGACGTCGTGGAGCAGGGGTGGGCTCATCTGGAAGCTCAGGGACGTGATCCGGATGCGTGCCTGCGTGAGCAGTTCGGCGAGCTCTTCGAACTTGCCCTGCCGGTCGCGGCTCTCGGCGGTTTCGAGCACGCGAAGCTTGATCGAGGCAAGCGAAATCAACTGCCCGGCATCATCGTGGAGCTCGGCGGCCAGCTTGCGACGCTCGCGCTGCTCCGCGAGGGATATGGCCGCTGCCGCCTTGCGCAGTGCGCGCTCCGAATTGCGGAGGTCGGTCATGTCCAGCATTCCCAGATTGATGGTTCCCTGGTCGCCGGATGGCCGCGAAGCGGTGACGCCGACATCGACCGTGCTGGCGTCGTCGAGCGTCAGCGCGAATTCGAGGCTTCGCCGTTCGCCGCTCTCCAGCAGGGTGCGCCGCGCGAAGTACCAGCGATCCTGGTGCGCCGGGTCGACGAAGCTCGAGAACTTCCGCCCGAGGAGGCTTCCACGCGGAACCTTCAGAAGCTCCGCAGCGCAGTAGTTCGCGGACGCGATCACGCCGTCGGGATCGAGCGTCAGGTATCCGATCGGTGCAGACTCATAGAGGTGCTGGTAGCGGGCCCGCGAGGCATCCGCCTCCCGTTCGGCCTCCTCGAGCTGTTGGTTCTGGATCTCGAGCTCGACCTGGTGGACTTCGAGCTCGTGGACGACACGGCGGATCTCGTCTGGGGTGAGGCGCTCGAGGTCGACGGATGCTCCGCCGATCAGCTTCTGCTCGGCGGTCTGGCGGATGGAGGGGGCCTTGCGGGGATTGGGGGCAACTTCGCTCACGACGCGTCCTCCTTGTCATGGCCAGACGGAGTTGCCGGACCGGCGTCCTGGATGCCCAGCACGATCAGGGCCGGCTTCTCCTCGCCTTCGATCGCGACCGGACGTCCGCTCAGGAGCATGCGCCTGCGCCCGATATGGGGGAACTCGTGGACGACCTCGACGCTTTCGAAAGGCGCTCCGTCGCGCAGGGTCGCCTCGATGAGCTCCTGGAGCGCCGGAGTGCTCCATTGACGACTGCCCAGCTCGTCGACCCGGTTCCACTCGGTTTCGGCGGGTCCCACGCGAAAAACGTCGTAGAAGGAACGATTCGCGCGCACCACCCGGAGCGTCGGATCGAGCACGAGGAGCGGTTCGTGCACGGCATCCACGATGCCTTCGGCCAGGGACCGCGCGGCCTGGACGCGTTCCGCGCGTTTGGTCTCGGTGATGTCGATGAATGTGATGACCAGCCCGTCCACGGCATTGCGCGTGGTGCGGTAGGGCCGGATCCGCACCGTGTACCAGATGCCTCCAGGCGCCGGCGCCTGCTTCTCCATCGGGCGCAAGCTCGTCAGCACGGACCCCGCGTCGGTGAGGAGATCGGGATAGTCGAGCAGGGTCGCCAGATCGGCGAGCGGCCGCCCCACGTCGCTGTCGATCAATCGCGCCACATTGCGGGCCTGGGGTGTGAAGCGCTTCACGCGGAGGTGGTCGTCGAGAAAGATGGTCG
>JANMTD010000394.1:0-28426 GCA_031390075.1 Deltaproteobacteria bacterium
TGCCCTATCTCTTCGCCGGCCACATCGATCATCCTGGTCGCGCGACCGGCACGATCCGGCTCGGCGACGAGACGATCGCCGTCGACTGCATCTCCCAGCGCGACCGCTCCTGGGGTCCGCGGCTCGAGAACCGCACGCTGCGCATGGGCTACTGCCACGCCGTCACGTCGGCGCAAAACGGCTTCCTCGTGATCACGAGCCCGACGGATACCCGCGATCCGATCCTCTCGGGCTATTACGTGAAAGATGGCGAGCTCGGACATTTCGTCTCGGGCGAGCGGGATGTCGAACGCAACGAGCTGAACCACCCGGTCCGCGTCGTACTGCGCGCCGTCGACGACCACGGCCGGAAATTCGAAGCGGTCGGCACGGTGCTCAACAAGATCGGTTTCCTCGCCTCGACGGGGATCTACAACCTGATCAGCCTGACGCGCTGGGAGTACGACGGCGTGGTGGGCTTCGGCGAGGATCAGGACCTCTTCCATCCCTCGACCTGCCGCGACTTCATGAAGAAGTTCCGCGAGAAGAAGGCGAAGGCGCGATGACGGAGACCCGGCCGCTCTTCTCGGACGCGGACAACCACTTCTACGAGGCCGAGGACTGCTACACGCGGCATATCGAGGCGAAGTTCCGGGATCGCACGCTCCAGCTCGTGACCCAGCCGGACGGCACCCGCAAGCCGATGGTCGACGGCCGCGAGTACACGTACCTCCCGAATCCCTTCCTCCATTTCGGCCGGCCCGGCGCGATGGCCGAGTTCACGGAAGGCGCGAAGTCGGGGACCCTCGATCCGGACATCTCGACCCGGCGCTATCCGGAATACATGGACCCTGCGGCGCGTCTCGCGCTTCTGGATCGCCAGGGCATCGACAAGGCGCTCTTGTTTCCCTCGCTCGCGATCACGACGCAGCCGCATTTCTGGCACGACGTCCAGCTCCTCGAAGCGAGCGCCCGCGCCTTCAACCGCTGGCTGCTCGAGGATTGGGGCTTCAACTATCAAGGGCGGATCTTCACGTCGCCCTATCTATGCCTCTACGACGTCGGCGAGGCCGTCCGCGAGCTCGAGTGGGTGCTGGCGCGCGGCGCGCGCGTGATCCACATCGATCCGGGGCCCCAGCATCGCAAGTCGCCCGCCGACGTCTCGCTCGATCCGTTCTGGGCGCGGGTCGAGGAGGCGGGCTTGAACGTCGCCTTCCATTCGAGCGATTCGGGCTATGTGCGCATCCTGTCCGAGTACTGGGGCGAGCGACCCGATCCGCCGGTCTTCGAGCAGTCGCTCTGGCAGTGGACCTGCTGCTGGCAGCCGCGCGCGATCGTCGACACCCTGGTCTCGATGGTCCATCACAACCTCTTCGGGCGGTTCCCGGGCCTGAAGATCCTGAGCATCGAGAACGGCGGGGACTGGCTGCCTTCGCTCTGTTACAACCTCGATCGGGCGGCGGTCTGGTCCGCCAGCGGTCCGTGGCCCGGTGGACGCCTGAAGCAGAAGCCGAGCGACTATCTCAAGCAGCACGTCTGGGTCTCACCGTGGCCCGATGAAGACATGGACTACCTGCTGCGCTGCATGGGGGCGGAGCACGTACTCTTCGGCTCGGACTTTCCGCATCCGGAGGGCTGCGCCCATCCGCGGGATTTCGCGCTGGCGCTGGCCGCGCGTTCCGCCCGCGAGAACCAGCTCATCCTGCGCGAGAATCTCGAAGGGCTGCTCGCCGTCTAATGCAGTTCTGGCAGGCCATCTCCTACGCGCCGCCCGATCAGCTGATCGAGCTCGCACGCACGGCCGAGGCGGCGGGGTTCACGGGAATCGCGATCCCCGACCACATCGTGACGCCGGTCCGGATCGAGTCGCGCTACCCCTACACCGCCGACGGCGAGATCCTCTGGGACCCGAGCGCTCCCTATCCCGAGCCGTGGATCCTCGCCGCCGTGCTCGCGCAGGCGACGAAGCACCTCTGCTTCATGACCTACGTCTACATCCTGCCGCTGCGCGACCCGTTCAGCGCCGCGCGGAGCATCGCAACCGCGGCCCTCTACAGCGGCGATCGCATCGTGGTCGGCGTCGGGGCGGGCTGGATGGAGGACGAGTTCCGGGTGATCGGGAAATCCTTCGCCGATCGCGGGCGGCGCATGGACGACATGCTCGTCGTGATCCGCAAGCTGCTGGGCGGCGGGCCCGTCGAGCACCACTCCGAATTCTTCGACTTCGCCCCCGTTCAGCTCGCGCCGGTGCCGACCGCCGCGGTTCCGATCTGGGTCGGCGGCCATAGCGACGCAGCGCTGCGACGGGCGGCCGGCTCGGAGGGCTGGGTCGGTGTGAACTACGACGAGAGCGAGATCCCGTCCAAGCTGCGACGACTCGTGTCGGCCCGTCGCGGATCGGAGCCGCGTTCGAGCGATTTTTCGATCACCCTCGCCCTCAACGGCGTTCCCGACAAGGCGACCTGTCGACGCCTCGAGGGCCTGGGTGTGACTGGAATCATCGTCCCGTCCTGGCTCGCCCTCGGCGAGGAGCCGTCGAGCCTCGAGCACAAGCGGGCGGGCATGCTGAGCTTCGGCGAGAGCGTGATCTCACAGTGGAGATGAGGAGCTCCCTGACTCGACGATTGCGATCAGCGACCGTTTCGGCCTGAGCGGGTGGCCGACATCCAGGCCAGTCCGGCGCCGATCAGCAGTGCGGTGCCGGGCTCGGGAATCGCGAACGGGCGGAAGTTGTTGAAGGCCAGTCCCACGCCGCTGGTCTTGGTGCCGATGAAGGTGAGACGCGCTTTGTCGACGCCGGCCGGCAATCCGCTGAACGCGAACGTCCAGGGTGTCGAGTCGAGGAGCGAGTCGATTCCCATCGGCGAATTCTGGCTGGCGATCACGTTGTTCGCGGCATCGAGGATGTCCACCTGCCACTGCTCGGTGTCCACCGCACTGCCGTCGATGTCCCAGATCTCGCCGGAAAGCGCGGAGATCGACAGCGTCGTGTTGTAGTCGATGATGAGCGGGAAGGGCACGCTGCCCGGCTGGGTCGGACGCAGAAAATAGTCGCCCAGCTGCGCCGCGAAGCCGGCGGCCGGAATGTCGCCCTGGAGCAGACCGTTGTTGATGAAGCCGTCCAGCGCGTCGTCGCCTGCGATTTCGAAGGTCGGGAAATCGTCGATGCCCGGGTCGAACGTGTCGTTGAGGTTTCGGTCGAAGAAGAATCGCACCGAGTCGGGCCCGCCGATGGGGTAGGGCGTCGCGAGGAGCGCGTCGTCGCTCGGTATCGCGCCGCCGGGCGTCGACTCGAAATCGATCAATTGGCCCCAGGCCAGCGAATCTGAGAAGAGGACGGTCAGCACCGACGCGGTCAGAAGGGCAAAGCGACGCATCAAGGGATCCTCACGTTCGCGAGGGAGAGCGCCGCACGCATCGACCTGTAGCATCGGCTGCCCCTTCCCAAGGAAAGCTTCGATGGAACCATCCTAAGGGCCGGGAAGGCGGGAAGTCAATCGGAATCTTGGACGGGACCAGGCCTGACGGCGACTCCGATCGAATAATCCTCGAAGCGCGGCTTCTCCATCTCGTCCGTGAAGCGCGTGAAGGGGAAGGGCCAGAGGAAGGGGATCCCGCGATCGTCGAGGTACCAGCTGCGGCAGCCGGTCGCCCAGACCGTCTGCTTCGCTGCCTCGACGCGCTCCGTCTCGAAGCGCTCGGCCGCGTCCGCGCTCGGGACCAGATACGTCCCGCCCGCCGCGGCGACGTGGTCGACGAGCTTCATCAGGTACTCGAACTGCATCTCCGCCGTGCGGATCAGCGAGAAGTTCCCGACCGGGCTGTTGGGGCCGGTGATCATGAAGAAGTTCGGGAAGCCCGGAATGCCGACGGACATGTAGGCCGAGGGGCGATCCTTCCAGACGTCGTCGAGCTTCACGCCACCGAGCCCCCGGATCGCCATCGGCCGCACGAAGGCATCGACGTGGAAGCCCGTCGCACACACGATCACGTCGAGCTCGTGGAGCTTGCCATCGACCGTTCGAACCCCGCCGGGCTCGATGCGCTCGACGGCTTCGGTCACGAGCTCGGCCTGGGGAACCTGGATCGAGTCGTAGAAGTTGTGCGAGACGACCAGGCGCTTGCAGGCGGGTGTGTAGTCGGGGCGCAGCTTCTCGCGCAGGACCGGGTCGGCGACGTGGTTGTCGAGGTGATCGTTGCAGACCTTGCGCATGCCTTCGAAGATCTGCGAGTTGCCGTCGAGGACCTGGTTCGCGAAGCCCTGGTGGAAGCTCGCGTCGAGCTCGTCGTGGATGCGCTGGAGCGAGGTGGGGTTAGCGCGGAACTCGGCGCGTTGCTCCGCGTCGTAGACGACCTGTTGCACGGGCACGACCCACTGCGCCGTACGCTGGAAGAGAATGAACTTCCCCGCCCTCGGCGCGAGAGCGCCTGTGATCTGGACGCCGCTCGAGCCGTTGCCGATGACGCCGATGCGCCGGCCGTCGAGGGAAACCGAGTGGTCCCACTGCGCGCTGTGGAAGAGGTCGCCGGCGAAGTCGTCGAGGCCCGGGATGACCGGCTGCTTCGGGTGGTGCAGGATGCCGGTCGCCGCGAGGACCCAGTCGAAGCGCTCGACGAAGCCCGAGCGGCTCTCGATCTCCCAGCCCTCGCCCTGCCAGTCGCAGCGCACGACGGGATCGCTGAAGCGGATCGATCGCCCGAGGTCGTAGCGCTTCGAGATGTCCTCGAAATACGCCTGGATCTCGCCGCCGGGCGAGCTCATGAAGTTCCAGTCGGGATTGAGCTCGAAGGAATACGAGTAGAGATGCGAGGGGACGTCGCAGGCGATGCCGGGATAGGTGTTCTCGCGCCAGGTCCCGCCGACGCGGTCCGCCTTCTCGAAGACCGTGAACTCGTAGCCCGCTTCGCGCAGCTTGATGGCCGCGAGCAGACCGGACATGCCGGCGCCGATGATGGCGAAGCTGGGCTTTCGGTCGGAGCGGGTGTCGGTGGGGCTGACGGACGGGGTGTTGCGCGGCATCGGGACCTCTCGTTCGCAGCGAATCGTTGGGGCTGGGGGCGAATCGCTTGGCTCGACCCACAACGTCGCACCACGGACGACATCAATCCACCACCTACGAAATCTTCTCCCGGGTGCGTCCCGCCGAGCCTTGCCGATTCCATTTGCTGCTGCTTCCGCGATGCGTTCGGCTCGTCGAGGCGCCTCGATGGCGTACACTGCGAATGCATCCGAATCCAGCGAGGGCTGCCATGAGTGGCTTCAGCTTCGGTCTCATCTCTTTCGGACTCGTAGCGGCCGCAATCGGCCTTTGGTTCCGGTTCATGAACGGCGTCGTGCTCGAGGGGCGGCGCTCGATCCTGTTCGCGATGTGTGCTGTGGGGGTCGTCGCCGGCGGATTTGCGCTCGTCCGCGAGCCGGGTTGGATCGGCGGAGCCCTGGCGATCGTGGGTACGGCGGGTGGCCTTCTCTGGATCGGGCTCGGACTGCTGGCTGGCCAGTCGGAGCAACGCCCGAACCTCGCGGTCGGTCAGCCGCTGCCGGCGATCACGGCGCCCGATCATACCGGCGCACCGTTCGAGGTCGAGAGCCTCCGGGGCCACCCGGTGCTGATCAAGCTATTCCGCGGCCATTGGTGACCGTATTGCGTCGCCGAGTTACGGCGATGGGAGGAGCTTCGCAGTGAGCTCGACGCGTGGGGCGTTCGGATCGTGACGCTCTGCGTCGATACGTCGGAGCAGATACGCGCGGGCATGTCGAAGCACGGATTGCAGGCCATCATGCTGGCGGATCCAGACCTGCGTGTCACGCGCGCTCTCGGGCTCGAGAACACGGCACCGACGATCAAGCTCCCGGGCCTCGCGGGTCTGCCGATTCCGACGACGATTCTCGTCGACGCGGACCAGGTCGTGCGATGGATCGACCAGGCCAGCGACTACCAGGTCCGCTCCGCACCGGAGCGCGTCCGCGCCGCGCTGGTCGATGCGCTGGGAGCTCCGGGGCGCACTCGAGGTTGACGCAAAAATGAATCGTCGAGGCGCTGGTCGTCGGTCTCGGGATTCCACCGCAGACTCGACTCTAGGTCCGACGTCGGCGATGAATCGCGGCGGAGCCGATTCTTGGCCGCGCAGAATCCCGAGCAGCTCGGCCGCCGCATCGTTGCCGGCGAAGGCGCCGAGCAGCGTGGCGTGCTGACACGATATGAGCGAGTGGTTGCCCAGGTCGTCCGACTACGCGTTGGCGGCGTCGCCTGTCGCGAAGACATTTTCGCCAGGGTGGGCCCTTGGATACCCCACGGGACCCCGGCCGACGGGATCGAGATCGACTCGAATCTGAGCTCCGGTCCCCGGTGCGAGTCCGGCTCCGGACTGGCACGCTCTCGTCATGGCCTCCGCCTTCCACTACGCGACCTCGCACATCGGCCTATGCGTCTCCGAGCTCGGGCGCTCGCTGCGCTTCTGGGTCGACGGCCTCGGCTTCGAGGAGTTCGCCCGCTTCGAGCTCGAGCGGAACATCGCCGAGGTCGATCCGCCGGTGAAGCTGACGTCGCTCTTCATCCAGAAGGGCGGGCTGCGGGTCGAGCTCCTCCATTATGCGTCGCCCGGTGTCTTCGGCACGCCGGCGACCCGCCGCAATCAGCTCGGCATGACGCATTTCTCGTTCGTGGTCGACGATGTCGATGCCGCGGCGGCGGATCTCGTACGCTACGGCGGGACGATCGTCGCGGGGACCCGCAGCGGGCAGCAGGATCCGGACGCCGTGCAGATCATCTTCCTCGCCGATCCGGACGGCACACGCGTCGAGCTGATGCGGCTCGCGAAGGGGCAGGCATGGTGAGCGGACACGACCTCCAATTCGATCCCCACGATCGAAGCTTCGTCGAGGAGGGCGTGCCCTTCGACGTGCTCGCGCGCATCCGAAGCGAGCAGCCGGTCTATCGCACGCCGTCGGGGTCCTGGTACCTCTCGCGCCACGAGGACATCGAGGCCGCCCTCGTCGACGTCGACACCTTTCGCGCCGAGCTCGGCCCGATCACGGGCATTCCCGCCGGCGTCGCGACCATTCCCGAAGACCAGCATTTTCTGAGCGAGATTCCCGAGCCGCGCCACGGCCGCATCCGGCGCCTCTACAACGCGATCTTCGCCTGGCACCGCGTTCGGCAGATCGAGCCCATCCTCGAAGCGGAGTGCAACCGCCTCGTCGACGCTCTCTTCGCCGCGAACGCCGCCGGTCGGGCGGCCGACCTCCACGGCGAATACGCCATGGCGATCCCCGCCTTCGCGATGTCGCATATCATGGGGTTCGGCCGCGACGCCGTCCCGGTCTTCATGCAGTGGTCCTCGGACGGCACGATCATGACGCGCCCCGCGACCCCGGGCGTCCCGCCCGAGGGCCCCGCCAGCCACGTCTACTTCCGCGCCCGCATCGCCGAGCAGCGCGCGCTGCCCGAGCCGACGAACCACGTCTTCAAGGTGCTCCTCACCGCGGACGTAGAAGGCCGCCCGCTCAGCGAGCTCGAGCTCACGACCCAGCTCCACTTCATGATCCAGGCTGGCGTCCACACGACGCGCTCGTTCCTCGCGCACCTCATGAACCGGCTCGTGCAGGATCCTTCTCTTTATACGCGCCTCGACAAGGATCGCGAGCTGATCCCGCTCTTCCTCGAGGAGTCGCTCCGCCATGACTCGCCGGTCCAGCGCACGACGCGGGTCTGCACGCGGGACGTCGAGATCGGCGGCGTCCTGATCCGCAAGGGCGAGACCGTCGAGATGGGGATCGGGTCGGCGAACCGCGACGACGCGGTCCACGGCGATCCGGGCGAGTTCCGACTCGACCGCAACGACCCGCGTGGGCATCTCGCTTTCGGTGCCGGCTCGCACGTCTGTCCGGGCGCGATGCTGGCGCGGCTCGAGGGCCAGACGGCGGTCCGCGTGCTGCTCGATCGGACGAGCGCGCTGAGGCAGGTCGAAGGCGTTCGCTATCCGCCGCTTCCCGGGAGCCTGGGACACCAGCCGATCCCGGCGTTCCTATTCCCCCGCTGAACGCGCGGCCCATTCGTTAGCCCGGAGCGCCTCAGTCCGACCACGAACGCAGAAGGCCGCACGGAAGGGATTCCGTGCGGCCTTCGACCGACTGTGGCCGCTCGATCGCGGTGCGCCGGCACCGCGCGCGGCCTGGCGCTCGCGCCTACCTTGCGAGCGTCGTCGTCAACCGCGTCGTCGTGAGAGACGTCGTCGACTTCAGGACCGTCGTCGGGCTCGTCGTCGTCGTCCCGCTGGTCGAGAGCGTTGCGGTCCCGCTCGTCGTCCCGACCAGGCCCGAGAGATCGCGCAGGGTCGTCGTTCCGCTCGTCGCGGTCGACGTCGTCGTGAGCCTACCCGTCGTGGTCCCGACGAGACTGCCGGTCAGGCTCGTCGTGCCGGAGCCGCTGGTCGTCGTCGTCAGCGTCCCGGCGATCTGGTCGAGCACCGCCGGGTTCACGGTCAATCCCCCCGAGCCGCCCGACCCACCGCCATCGATCAAGCCCCCGCCGAGGTCGCCGGCCACCTCGTTCCCGTAGCAACCGTACGGGCTCGTGCAGGGCTCGACCTTGATCCACACCGGATTGGTGTAGGCCACGCGGCGGACGCACGGCGCCAGGGTCTCGCTCGGGGTCGGTGAGCAGAGGGCGCTCGTGTCGGGCGCCACCTGGTTGCGGACCTCGGCCCGGACGAACATGCGGTCGGGCCGCGTGGCGTCGGCGAAGACCTTGTTGGTACAGGAGGGCGGGAAATCGATCACGCCATTCAAGAGGTCCTCGAGTTTCTGGTCGATGGACTGATCCAGGTACACGACCGTTCCGCCCGTGGGAGTCGTCGTGCCGCCGGTCGTCGTCCCGGTCGAGGTGCTCGCGAGGGTCGTCGTCCCCGCGATCGTCGCCGTGCCCGAGACGGTCCCCGTCGTGGTCGTGGTCGCCGAGAAAACGGTCGGTATCGGCTGTTCGCAGGCGGGCCGACCGACCGGGTACTTCGCCGGATCGATCGAGACCACTCGGCGCCCCGCATAGCCCTCACCAGTCAGGGGCACGATGGAGAACGGATTGCCCGGGTTCGGGTCGAACCAGTAGGGGATGTTGGGCGACGCCACGTAGGTCGTGCCATTCGGGTGGCGGTAGTTGTAGTCGGGGTCAACGTGCGGGCCGCCGTCGTGCGGCGTGTAGACCATTCCTTCGAACACCTCGTTCGCCCACACGCCGAGGAAGAGGTTGATCGCCTGGACGGGCGCGAACTCGGGCGTCGACTTCCACTCGACGATGACGTTGAAGGGACCCTCGAGGATGTGCTTGTGGATCCCGCCCATCGGCACGTCGCTTGCGTCGATCTGCCCGTTCCCGTTCGCGTCGACCATGACCCGCACCGCCGGGCCGTCGGTGATCGCGAAGTTGCCGCTGCGCAGGCCGTCGACGACCTGAAGCTGCGACAGCGGCACGGAACTGCCGAGGGCGCTCGAGAGGGGCGCGCCGGCCGCGGGGCCGACGTGGACCAGGTTGCGGGGCTTGCCGATCGCGGTGTCGTTCACCTTGTCGGTCCCGAGGAAGTAGCCCTCGCGGCGGAAGTTGAAGTCGCCGTGGGCGTCCGAGCCGCCCGCCGCGAAGATCCGCCGCGGATCGCCGGGCGTGAGCCACGAGAGCGAAGCCGTCCGCTCCGTGTCGAGCCCCTGCAGCTGCAAGAGGTCCCACTTCTGGAAGTGCGAAAAGAGGAACGGCTGCCGCTGGCCTTCCCAATGGGGCGATTCGAAGGGCTCGGCGTCGTTCGCTTCGGCCGAGGAGGTCGAGTCCTCGTTCCAGATCTGCAGGCCCAGGATGTAGGGCGAGTTGAAGGCGTCGTCGAGCTGTGCCCTGGTGTAGGAGATCAGGTCGGGGCCCAGCGCGCCGACGCTGTCGCCGAGGCCCTGCGCGAAGGGATGCGCCAGGAAGGCGAAGCCCTTCTGGCGCTGGCCGAGCTCGACATTGAGGACTTCGCCGAGGCGGCGTACGCCGCCGCCGTATTTGCTGGTGTTGCTCGCGATGAAGGCGCTCTTGCGCTGGCCATCGACGGGCAGGTGTATCAGGTGCTGGCGGGCGAAGAAATCCGTCGAGAGCAGACGTCCCGCGTTCGGGCCCTGCACGTCGAGGAGCAGCTCGCGGCCGTCGCCGGTCGGGACCGACATCGTGTCGCACCAGAACTCCTCGGGCCAGAAGTCGTGCTGATCGAGGGCCTTGAGGAACTTCGGAACATAGAAGCAGAAATGCGAGGAGTGCACCTCGCCGGGGTACGTCTCGGGGGCGACGTCGACCTCGGCGCCGAGGAAGAGCTGCGACGCGGCGGCGCCGGAGCCGAGACCCGAGGGCCGCGCGTGGGAGACGACCTGGCGGTTCGCGCCAATCGACCCATTCAGCACGTCGATGCCGAAGGCGAAGCGATCGGGGCTCATGTCGCGCAGGCCGCGCATGATCGGCTGGACCAGCTCATTGCTGAAGATCGGCCGAGCCGAGCCGATCTGCGGGCTGTTCGACGCGTGATCGGTCGCGAAGGCGAAGTCGAGGCCCATCGCGTTCATCGCCTGGACGGTGCCGCGGTAGGAGTAGCCCGACTCGCCGTCGTTGTCGGTGCCCTGCGAGTGGTAGTGGAGATCGCCGTAGGCCCACTCCGAGTCGAATTTCGGAAGCGGCTGCTCGGCGAGGTGGACCGTCAGGAAGCGCTGGTAGGTCTTGAATGACGCGACGCCGTCCTTCGTCGCGGTCAGTCGCAGCGTCGTGCGCAGGCGAACGTTGCGACCGGGGGCCGGATTCGTCGGCGTGTAGAAGGCCGTCATGTGCCACTCGCTGGTCGATCGCAGCGCGGCAAAGCTCGAGCAGTCCTGGTTCTGTTGCCAGCGGCGACAGATCGAGTGCGTCGGCCGCGCCGGCGGCGTCCCGCCCACTTCGGGGCCCGATTGCGCGGCGCTGTGGTTCCAGATGCCGACCGTGCGCTCGACCTCGTGGATGTCGGCCATGGTGAAGGTCCGGCGCTCGACGAAATTACCGTTGATCTCCTCGTCGATCCGCAGCGATTCGAAACGATCGAGGATCAAGACCGGCGGCAGCTCGCCGTGGGGCACCACGTCGATGCCGAACCACGACAGGATCTCGTCTGCCGGACCGAGAATCGCGTCGATCGGTCCTTCGAGATAGGCGAAGATCGCGTCCGTCGCCGCGTGTCCCTGCATGACCGTGATGATCCGCTGCAGCATCATGTCGGCACCGGTCGCCGGCTGGTTGGCGTCGTGGATGCTGACCTGGATCGGAATCGCGCCGTAGGGATTGCTGCCGCCGCGCGGCTCGATGCGCCAGGGCGCGTCCATCTCGAGCTCGAAGTCGCCCGTGCGCTGCGCCATCGCGCGCGCCGCTTCGGGCGAGAAGAGCTGCATCAGGAATGCGATCGAGATGATCAGCGCCTCGCTCGCCCGGACGAGCCCATGGCCCGCGCGGGCGAGGGCGCCTCGAATTCGGTCTCCGGTACCGGTCGGTCGATGGCTTCGGTCCATGTCGTTTCTCCTCCTGGCGATCGGGGCTGGTTTTTGATTGCCCGATGAAGGAGAAATCGATGGGATGGAGGGGAGGGGACCGGCGCCGGGGGGCCGGCAGCGGGAAATCGGGGGCGTTATGTGAAGGGGTTCACGCGACGGCGGGGACAGCGGGAGTGGCAGAGACGAGGGGGCCGAGGGCGCGACCTGAATCCATCCCGATCGCGGGCGCGCCCCGCGCCGAGACCGAGCGGGATCGGGCGGTGGCCGGTCGAACGGCTCGGACAGGGAATCGATCCCTCGGGGGCTTCGTCTATCTATGAAGGTCGGGCGGCGCCGGTTCGGGGCGGTGTCCGGGGCGCCTGGCGCGATTGGATCGACGGAACGGCAGCCGGGTTGAATGCTGGGGGTCGGGCGCGGCGGTCGGCTCGTGTTGCCAGCGGATCGCAATCGCCGGCGTAGAAGCGGTCGCCGAGGTCTGGGCGCCGCTGCGCGGACCCGCTACGGTCCGGCCTCCGGCGGCTCCGGTGCTCCACCGACCCGCCGCGCACAAATGGTCGCGCGCCCGTAGCTCAGATGGATAGAGCATCAGCTTGCGGAGCTGAGGGTCGCAAGTTCGAGTCTTGCCGGGCGCACCATTCTTTCTTGAGCGCTTCACCACCGCCCATCATCATCACGTCACGCTGTCCACCGGCGGACCGGGTCGGGCCACGGCTCTCGTTTGCGGCAATCGGAGGGACGACGCAAACGCGCGAGCGCCCCTAGCCCGATCCCGATCAGGAGTGCCGTCCCGGGTTCGGGGATGATCGCGATCCATCCCTCCTCCGACGTAACCCACCACGATCGAGCCGTCGGCCGAAACCTCGTTCGCCACGCTGAAATCCCCTTCGATCGGGGCCTCGCCGAGCCCAACCATCCCGCGTACGGCATCCCACCGAAACGCCTGGTAGGCGTTTCAGCCTGATGGTGTGCTGCCGACCACCACCGCGCCATCCGCCGAAACGCCTCGAGCCCCAGGTCCTCCTACGTACAGAACGTCCACGTCGTCAGTTGGAAGCCAGCCGAGCGGGACCAGCCCGTTCTCAGCATCCCATCGAAAGGCCCGACCCGCGCTCTCTCCGACGATCACCGAACCGTCGTAGGAAACGTCGAACGCCTAGGAACGGGTGGAATGGAAGCCGGGAAGCGGAGTCAATGGAGGGAGGGCTACGGGGCCGAAGGTCCCCTGCCACTGGACCGCATATGTGACAGATGAGAGGGGGGCGATCCCCTGGCCTACGGCGATCGATCCATCGCCGGATACGGCGAGCGCGACGACACCGAAGATATCGCCGAAAATTGGCTCGAGCGGAACCGCGCCATTTACAGCGTCCCAACGAAAACTGCTGTCGATTGCCGCTTGGCCAACGACGACCGATCCGTCTGCTGAGACCCCGAGAGGGATGCCTTGGCCGGCTTGCGGTAGATTGCCCAGTCTCTGGAATGACGCGGCGCCGACGCCACCCGGGGCAAGAACGCCCAGTCCGGCGGCCGCCGATAGAATCCGCAGAACCCTTCGCACGCGCATGGCGTCCCCCCAACTCGCCGAGCCCAATTGGCATCCAAACGTCGGGTATCGCCGGTGGGACGTCGGGTCAACGTGCGTAGATCTCACGGCGATGTCCCACGCGCACGACGAGGACGAGAATCGCCGCATCTTCGATCTCGTACAGGATGCGGTAGTCCCCGACTCGCACCCGGTACGTGTTCGCGCTGCCCTCGAGCTTCTTCGCGCCGTGCGGACGCGGGTCGTTCGCGAGTGCTTGGATCTTCCGGTCGACCCGACGAAGTACGTCTCGAGACAAACCGCGAAGGTCCCGCTCCGCGGCGCGGGTCAACTCGATACGATATTCCCGCGGCACCTATGCGAGGCCGAGCTCGGCACGAAGCTGTGCGTAGGGGACGCGTTCGCTCGACTCCGCCAGGGCTTCACGGATGGCTTCCAGGTCGGCGCGATCTTCCAGGAGCTCGAGCAACTCAAGGTCTTCGGCCGAAACGAGTGCGGCGACGTCTCTCCCATGCCGCGTCAAAACGACGCGTTCGCGGCGCACTTCGACCCGCCGCACGGTCTCGGACAGATCATCGCGGGCTTCGGTCACGCTCATCTTGGTCATCGGAGGCTCCTTGGCGAGAGCTCGCCATCGTGTGCGTATCGTACAGAACGTACGAAGTCTGGACACACGCGAAGCGGCGATTTCCCATGGGGATGCGTCGATGGCCAGCCCTCCTGCCGAGCCATGAGCGCGACCGCCTTGGTTCGCGAGGAGCGGGTCATGCCAGGGGGTTCCGCGGGCTCGGCCCTGCGCCGTGACTTGGCGAGTGAGACAGATTGCGGCAACGCCGGAGGCCCGGTTCGAAATGGACGTTGCGCCTCCTCTTCGATCGAATCTCCATCCCGCGATCCACTGTGATCAGTCGGGACGAGGTCCCCTGCCGACCGGAGGTGGTGACGTCGAGCGAAGCGTTGCACCTCGAGTGACGTCTCAGGCGCCGTCCTGTGCCGCTCAGTGCCGCCGCATGCCGCGTCGAGACCGCAACCCGGTGATTTTCCTGGGCCCCGTCCCAGCTTGCGGAGCTGAGGGTCGCAAGTTCGAGTCTTGCCGGGCGCACCATTCTTTCGCGGGGTTACGCGCGAACACGTGATCGGTCGTAGGGGCGACTTCGGCCGGACAAGCTGACTCCCGTGCGTGTCACCCGGCCCGCGCGCCGCGTCCTCCCGCCCGACGTTCTTCGGCGGGCGCGGCGGCCCCGAGCGCGCCGTTGTCGCTCGTTCGAACGGCCGTTCGGCTTCCGCGGTTCCTGCTGGTCGAGGTCACCCGTTAGCGTGAGCGGAAGCTTCGCTCGGCCGACTTGCCAGCGCGCGGTACGATTCTCGGCCCCGCCCGGCTTCGAGAGGACGTGCGGCATCTGGGAGTATCCAGCGCGATGGTGAAGAAACGAGGCGCCGGGGGCCGGCGGAGCAAGGGGAAGCGATCCAACCTGACAGGAAAGCGCCCCTCGGAGAGGAGCGGCGTGGCCGCACTGCTGGGCATCGAAGCCAAAGCGCTCCGCGAATTCTTCGAGGCTGCGGGCGAGTTCGCCGACGCAGAGTCTCGACTCATCGATACAGGCGCATTTCGTCTCGACGCGCCGGCGGTCGGGTTGCAAGGCGTGGTCGCATGCGTGGTGGATCTCAGTCCGGCCGGGACCGGATTTCTCGTGCTGCCGAGCGTCGAGCACTATCGCGATCTTACGATCGCGGAGAAGCGACCCCCACGCGATCGGTCCGGCATATTGGTGTTGTTCGCTTCGCTGGAGGCGCTCGCGAAGCCGGTGCGCCGCACGCTCGAAGAGCTCGGCTGGACGCGCTCGAAAGACGGTCGATTTCCGTTGCTGACCAAGCAGGGAGTGGCGGGCAAGGAAATCGCGGCGACCGCCGACGACTACCGCCTGGCGACCCTGGCGGCGGCCGTCATGGCCCACGTCTCCCGGACCGCCGGAGAATCGCTGCACGCGAGGAACGAGGGGTTCCTATGCACCCTGGAGGTTCCGGGATTGGGCGAAGTCGACGTCCTCCATCCGGGAGATCTCGACGAGGACGAGCTCGATTCGATCGTCGAAGAAGGCATCGAGGCGACTGTCCGAATTCCGGAGCAGGCGCTTGCGGCGGCACTCGACCTCGAGATCCTCTCGCCGAAGGCGCGGCGGGTGCTCGCCCGGGCGGGCCCCGCGGCGTCACGAGCAGACGTCGAGCTGCGCGCATCGCTCGACGAGTTGGATCATGTGGGCAAGCTACTCCTGGCCGCGTCGCGAAAGCGTGGTCGCCCCGCGATCCTGGGCGAGCTGGCGGTGCATCTGCTGGCGGCGAGCGAGGGGCCGGACTCGTTGCTCGTCGAGCCTCCGCCCGAGATTCGGACGACTCGACGAAGCGCCGGAGAGGCCGATCACCACGATCGCCGACGCTCGCGCGCGGGGCCGTCGCGCGGGGCCGAACTGAAGCGCCGACTCTATCGGTTGAAGGTCACGCTGCGACGAATCCGTCCGCCGATCTGGCGCCGCATCGAGGTCTGTTCGGACATCAAGTTGGCGGGGCTGCACACGGCCATCCAAGACGCGATGGGGTGGGCGGACGGCCACCTTCACGAGTTCGAGTGCGGCGGCGAGCGCTATGGCAGGCACGACGACGCGGTCGATGGCTTCGGCGATCGCGCACGCGACGAGAAGAGAACGCGTCTTGACGCGCTGTTGCGCAAGCCCAAGGATGCGCTGGTCTACCTCTACGACTTCGGGGATGGCTGGGAGCACCATGTGGTCCTGGAGGCGATCGAGGCGCTGCCGCCCGAACAACGCGCGCCCCGGCCGCGTTGTATCGGAGGCCGGCGCGCCTGTCCGCCGGAGGACTGCGGAGGGCCCGGAGGCTACGCGCGGATGCTCGAGGTACTCGCGAACCCGCGCGATCCGGAGCATGCGTCGTACCGGGAGTGGCTCGACGATGGGTTCCATCCCGAAGCGTTCTAACGTGCGGTAAGCGATCGCAATGCGCGGCAGGTCAGCGGCTCGAGCGTGGACGGATGAGACTGCTCGCCGCCATCACGGATCCGAGCGTGGCGCGCCGGATCCTCGAGTGTTCGGCCTGGGGCTTGTGATCAGCCGCAGCGCGTTCGAGCCGATGCTGGCGCTAGTTCATGAGGATCCGGGCTTTGACTTCGACCAGTCACCGGTCGAAGACCGGTTCTCGAACGAGAGCCCCTGATCGATCGGTTCCGGAGACCCATCGAACGCCGAGGGCGATGGGAACGTGACCGTGCATGGATCCATGCAGATCTGGCTCCGGATCTGCGTAGACCGAGTCACGGATCTGTGTATTCGGCGTTCGTGGCATGGCTTCGGCGCCCTTGGCAGCGATGCTTGTTACGCTGCACGAAGTAGGAGGCGAGGCGCGTCCGTGGACCGCTCGCACGCTCACCGCGAAGGAGGACGCACATGTCGGAGCCCAATCGGAACCAATCGAGCCCGCAGCCCAACCCCTGGAGGACTGCCGTGATCGGTGGCAGCGTGGCCGCGCTGATCTTCATCGCCACGGGCGCGGTGGTCGCCTACGTCCAGAACGACCCCACCGAGGAGCCGGCCGCGATCGCCGCACAGGCCCCGGCCCGCGCCGCAGCCCCCGTACCCCAGGTGGCGTCCGCGCCGCTGCGGTCGATCGTGGAAGATTGCAACCGTTACGCCGCCGCGGCCGACCGCAACGAGATGGAGATCGCCAAGGATGGCTTGATCGGCGGCGCGATCGGCGCCGGCGTGGGCGCCGCGGGCGGCGCCATCGCCAAGGGCGGCAAGGGGGCGGGCAAAGGCGCCGGCATCGGCGCCATCGTGGGCGCCGTGGGTGGCTCGCTCTACGGCCTGAACGAGGAGAACCGGCGCACCGAGACGGCGCGCGCCGCCTACGGCGACTGCATGGCTCGCCGAGGCTACTGATCGGCGCGCGCGCAGAGCGCAGCGCTCAACGCATGGGTGTGTAACCCAGAGCGGCGCCGTCGCTGCGCGGGTCGCCGCCGCCTTGGTGCATGAGCCGCTCGCGGGATCCACGAGGATCGCCTGGGCCCTCTACCACAGTCGCGCTCGGCGACCCCCGCACGGCGTGGCCGCGCGCGCAGGAAGTCGGTCACGACGCCCGGCACGGCGTGCTCCACCAGCAGCTCGTCGGGCTCCCAATCGTGTGCGACTACCGATCACCATCCGGTTCGAGGCCACCCATTTCGTCTGGGAGGACATTCCTTCGGCGACGGGCGTGCTCAAGCGGCGATTCGAGCTCTGGGCCGTGCGACCGACGAAGGTCGAGGACGCGTCGCGCGGGCACCCAGCTTGCGTGCGGGTGTCCGCCGCGAGCTCGCCGGAACGATCGCCTTGTCGAGACTGATGCCCGAGCTCGAGCGGGGGACGGGAATCTCGAAGACGGGTTCCCCGGCCTCGGAACTCAACACCCGTGCTGGCCAGTTCCACCTGAACTGGCCTCTACTCCACATGGAGGGTCGCGAATGCGACCTTCGGGTCGTTCTGCACGCCCTGCTCGCCGGCCGGACGTCCGAGTTCGATCGGGTTCGGTCCGACATAGACCGGATAATCGCCCGGTCGAATCGGAACGAAGGTGAAGGACACCTCGCCCCTCTCGTCCAATTCGATGGCGCGGAAGCTCAGCCCCTGGAGATGCACTTCGATGCCGTTGATGGTGAGGATGCGCAGGTGGATGTTGGCGAGGAGCTCGTTCAGCTCCACGCGGCGGGCCAGCGGATCGCCGCGCTGGTCTCTGCCCATGCCATCGCTGGATAGGGTCAGGCGGTAGTAGTCGCCCGTGACCATCTTCAATTCGGTGGGCTTGATAACCGGCTTGCCGTCCGGCCCGTTGCTGATGTCGATGCGAAGATCGATCGGCGGAAAACTCGCCAGATTGCCGCCGACCTGGCCATCGGCCGCACCGGCCAACGCGAATCCCAGAAACAGCCCGACTAGCCATCGCATGGCCATCATTCGCCGTCCTCTTTGGCGCTGGAGGTCTGGCACTTCCTGATCGCGCCTGCGCCCGATCCCATTCATCTTCAAGCACACCCCATCACGCGTGAACCGAATCAGCCCTGACCGCAGCTCATGTATCCGCACCGCGCACGGGCGCGACCGATGATCTGGTGCCGTCTCGTGCTAGGCAATTCTCGACCCGCCCGATGCTCTAAGAGTGTAGAGTGGATCGAAGCAACCGGTCAGCCGACTCTCCAACCTGTCGAGCCGCCGCTAAACGAGGAATGATCCGATGACACGCGTGATGGCCCTGATCCTCTGCCTTGCGATGACGTTCGGCAGTGCGCCCGCTCTGGCGGTCGACGACGCCATGGCCCCGGGCGAGATTGAAGCGCGAATCGCCGAGCTCGAGGCGCGGCAGAGCCGTATCGACGTGCGTGGGCCGCCGTCGGGACCATTGTGGGCGGCGTCCTGACGGGCACGGGACTGACCCTCGGCGCCGCCACTGCGATCAGCTGTGCTAAGGGGGGCGGCGCCTACTCGCCGGAGCACATCATCGGACTGGGCGTCAGCGCCGTCGTACTCTCGATTGCCAGCATTGCCACGCTGGTGCCGTCGTCACGGAAGCTCCGCGAGCGCAGGCGCGAGCGGCAGGGCATCCAAGAGGAGATTCGCGCGCTCGAGGAAAGACGGGCCGAGGCGGCGAAGCCGCAGCTCCGAATCGGTCTGGTCCCTGGACCGCACACCCGACTGACCGTTGGCTGGATCTACTAGGAAGCCTTGCGCAACATGGGCAGAGCCCAACTTCGCAGGCCCTCAGATCGGGCGCGTCACGTCGTTCGGACCTGCATCGCGCGCCTCCGCCTCGCCGCGAGGAGCAGGGCGCCGACCACCACGCCGACGAAGACTTCCGGCTCGGGCACCGCGAGAAAGGTCGGCGACTGAAAGTAGGCGTCGGCCCCCTGACTCGAGATCGAGAGCACACCGCCACTCGAGAACTGTCCATTGGGGATGTCGCTCACCGTGCCGCCGAGGTCGCCGCTCGTCCAGGCGGTGATGTTGAGGGCGCTCGGTGTGTTCGTGTAAGTCGCGATGATGTGCAGCGCGCCCTCGCCGCCGCTCACGTTCCAGTTGACGGCGGCGGTGTTGTTGCAGCCACTATTCGAGACGGACGGGGGAAGGCCGCTGATCGCGGAGTATCGCCGAACACCGACGATGCAGTTGCCGATCTGGAGCGAGGCATCGAGCTCGATGAAGCCGCCCGCGCCGAACCCGTTCAGGAGCAGGAGCGCATCCACGACGACGGGCGTGGTGCCGCCCGACTCGAAGAACATCCGCTGCTCCAGGCTCGCATAGGCACGACCCCGGTTCGCAACCAGCTTGTTGATGGTCACGCCGGAGGTGTGCAGCACGCCGTGGATCGAGTCGACGCTCGCAAAGAGCGCTCGGGCCTCCGGATTGGTGCCTGGAACGCCATTCTGATAGTCGACGGCGACGAAGGTCATCGCGGGGTCGTAGGTCTCTTCGATGGTCGACGCCGTCGACTGTCCTACCTGCGCGACCAGGTGATGTGCGCTCTGCGCCGCCGCGGGAACTGCCTGAAGGCACGCGGCCGCGGCTCCCAACCCAGCGAGGATCGTTCGAATCGGTCGCCCCTTCTGCAGCATGATCAACCTCCGGCGGTGGGCCTGGGTTCCCAGCGTAACCTTCAGAGCGGGGTAGTTCGAACTCGGCGACACCGTCGAGAAACACCGCGCATCGAGACCGCAAGCCCTCGCGCTATTTCACGAGCCAGGGAGGACTTTCATCCGCGAGGTCAGTGCCCGTCCTCGCCCGAAGGTGACACCGGGTGTCCATTTCCAGGCGGTCGCGGAGTCGTCGTGTCCCAAGGGAAAGGGGCGTGCGCGAGCCCCGCCGGGTCCGGGCGCCGTGCGTACGGAAATGCTCGGCCGGGTGATCGCCAAGGAAATCGCGGCGCGCAAGCTGCGCACTCGCTACACCGTCGGCCGCGACGCCGCCCTGCGTCCCCACTTTCCCAAGGAGAGAAAATGAGCACCATGACCAAGCTACCGCTCGCCGCCCTCGCCGCCGCTCTGCTGGCTGGCCTGCTATTCGCCACGAGCGGCTCGTTCATTCCGGGATCGGCCTTCGCGAAGGGCGACGCCGAATCCGTCGGCATCGATCGCGAGCGCCTTGGGCGCATCGCGGACGCCGTCCAGGGCTACATCGATCGCGGGGAGATCGCGGGCGCGGTGACGCTCGTCGAGCGCCGCGGCCGCGTCGTCTGGTTCGAGGCGCAGGGTGTCGCGGACCTCGGCACGGCCGAGCCGATGTCGAAGGACACGCTCTTCCGCATCTATTCGATGACGAAGCCGATCACGAGCGTGGCGACCCTGATCCTCCTCGAGGAGGGCAAGCTCCGCCTCACGGATCCGATCGCGAAGTGGATCCCGGAGCTCGCCCAACCGCAGGTGTTGAACGATCCGGCGGGCGCGCTCACTGCTGCGAGTCCGGCGCCGCGGGCGATCACGGTGCGCGATCTCCTGACCCACTGTTCGGGCCTGGCCTACACGTTCACCGCCGGCGAGCCCCTTTCGAAGGCCTACACCGCGGCCGGCCTGGACGGCACGAGCATGGGCATCACGGCCGCCGAGTGGGCTGCGCGACTCGGGAAGCTGCCGCTCGCGTATGCACCCGGCACCCACTGGAACTATTCGCTCTCGACGGACGTGTTGGGGCTGCTCGTCGAGCGCGTCTCCGGAATGCTCTTCGCCGACTTCCTCCGGACCCGTCTGTTCGAGCCGCTCGAGATGCGCGACACCGCGTTCTTCGTCCCCGACGCCGAGCTCTCGCGCCTCGCGACGAACTACACCCCCGACTCGGCGACGGGCAAGCTCGTCGCCTCCGATTCGCCGGCGACGAGCACCTACCGCCAGGCCCCGGTCTTCGCTTCCGGCGGCGGCGGCCTCGTCTCGACCGCCGCCGACTACGCCCGATTCGCCGCGATGCTCCGCAACGGCGGCGTCCTCGACGGCGAGCGCGTCCTCTCTCGCAAGACGATCGAGCTCATGACGATGCGCCACCTGACCGAGTCCGAGCAGGTGGGTTTCGGTCTCGGCGGCCGCGACGTCTTTCCCGGCGCCAGCTTCGGGCTCGGCGTCATGGTGAGCGAGGAGCTGCCGCGGAGCGGCGGGCTCGGAACCGTCGGCCGTCATGGGTGGGGCGGTGCGGCCGGGACCTGGTACTGGGTCGATCCCAAGGAAGAGCTCGTCGCGATCCTGATGATCCAGCGCATGTCGATGGTGGGGCCGCCCATTGCGATCTCGAAGGACTTCGAGACGGCCGTCTACCAGGCGATCGGGGACTGAGGCGCCCTCGGACAGCGTTCAGATCTACGGCTGAAACAGCCGCACCACGACCTTCCGCTCTGCGAAAAATCGTGGAGCGTCCCCGTTCTACCTCAGCCGGAAATCGTCATTGCCCGAGCCGTGATCGACGGTCGAGACGAGGAGAAGCTCGTCCGCCATGGCGGCTGATTGTATGGTTCATGGCTGGCCAAACGAAACCTTTGATAGCGGCCGATTGAAGCCCGGATCCGAAGCCGCCAAGGTCACGCGCTCGACATCTCCCAGCGCGTTTGCGAGATGACCTTTAGGATGAGGGGCATGGTGGTGGGGTTCTTCACGTTCGAGCAGCTCGGCGAAGAGATTTGCCTCGCGCGCGCCTTCTTGCTCGCAGGCGGCGAGCCGCCGAGGAGTGTCCCAGCCTATCTCATGGCCCACGCGCTGCGCGGAGCCGGCCTCGACCCGAAGCTCCCGCTGCAAGGGGTCTCCACGCGCCTGTGCGAGATCGCACGGCGCACACCCGGCTTCCAGTCGGACGGGCCGTATGTGCGCTGCACCTCGCGCGAGACCTTCGAGGCCTTGTTGCAATCGGCGCCTTTCGGACCGGAACCAGCGCGTCGCGGAGGCCGGCGCAAGCGCGTCGCAAAGTCCGCCGGGCCGGCGAAGGCCGCGACTCCGCAGCCGCGCAAGCCGACCCGGCCCGTGGTCGAGAAGCGCGGTCGGCCGGCACCGCGCGCTCCGACGCAGCCCGAGCCATCGCCGCCGCAGAGCGTACTCCCCCCCGCCGGCGCTCCGAGCGAGATCGAGTGGGTGCGCCTGCCGTTCTCGACGGAGGACTGGCTCGAACGCGCGGCCGCGTCGGAGCCCGACGTCGCGACCGTTTCGCTCGCGCTGCGCGCACGCCTGTTGAGCCACGCCTCGTCCTTCCAGGATCTACTCTGCGCCGGCGCACTGCGCGGCGTGGAGTCGCTCCCGTACCAGCTCGAGACCGTGCGCCGCGTGCTGCGCGTGCTGCGCGGCAGGGCGCTGCTCGCCGACGAGGTGGGCCTGGGAAAAACGATCGAGGCGCTGATGGTGCTGCGCGAATATCAGCTGCGCGGCATGGTGCGTCGCGCGCTGATCCTGGCGCCGCCCTCGCTGACTCGGCACTGGCGTGGCGAGCTCGAATCGAAGGCCGGCATCGAACTGCGCAGCACCGACGACCCGGGCTTTCGCGGCGATCCCGATGCCTTCTGGCGCGCGGACGGGGTCGTGGTCGCGTCGCTCGCACTCGCGCGCAGCGCGCGCCACGCGCCGCAGGTCCAGGCCGAGCCGTGGGACCTGGTGGTGGTCGACGAAGCCCATCACTTGAAGAACCGCTCCGCGCTGGCGCATCGGCTCGTGAACGGCCTGCGCAGCCGCTTCCTGCTGCTGCTCAC
Source organism: Deltaproteobacteria bacterium (assembly GCA_031390075.1). Classification (GTDB taxonomy): domain Bacteria; phylum Myxococcota_A; class UBA9160; order UBA9160; family UBA4427; genus UBA4427. The sequence goes on from JANMTD010000394.1 coordinate 22,791, forward strand.
CGCGACGCCCGTCGAGACGAAGCTGGAGGAGATCTTCAACCTCGTCACCTTGCTCGCGCCCGGCCAGCTCACGACGCTTGCGGAGTTCCGGCGCAGCTTCGTGGATCCCAGCGATCCCACCCGACCCAGGAACGCGGAGCGGCTGCGGGGCCTGCTCGGCGAGGTGATGGTGCGCAACACCCGCGCGCAGTGCGGGCTCGCCCTGCCTCCGCGCTTCGTGGAAACGCTGGCCGTCGAGCCGCTGCCCGAGGAGCGCGAGGCTTATGCCGAGGTGGTGGCGCTGCTGCGCGAGCACGCGGAGAACGGGTCGGCGCGGCTGGCCGCTGCGACGCTGCTGCTCGAGGCAGGCTCGAGCCCGGCCGCGCTGCGCGCGACGCTCGAGAAAATCGCGGCCTCGCCTCAGCATCTCGAGACGCTTCGCGCGGGCTCGGCGCGCATCGCGGAGCGGATCCGCGGGATCAAGCGCTGCCGAAAGCTCGAGGCGCTGCTGCAGATCGTGAGTGCCTCCGACGGCCGCGTGCTCGTCTTCACGCGCTTCCGGCGCAGCGCGGAGTACGTCTTGCAGGCGGTTCGCGAGCTCGGCATCAAGGCGGAGAGCTTTCACGGGGGTATGTCGAGCGCGGATCGCCATGTGGCGGTCGAGCACTTCCGCTCCGGTGCGCGCGTGCTCGTCGCGACCGACATCGGCGGCGAGGGTCAGAACCTGCAATTCTGCTCGACGCTGGTGAACTTCGATCTACCCTGGAATCCGGGCCAGATCGAGCAGCGCATCGGCCGCCTGCACCGCATGGGCCAGACCGAGCCGGTGCGGGTGTTCAACCTGTGCGCCAAGGGAACCGTGGAGGAGCGGGTACTCGACGTGCTCGACCGGCGCCTCCATCTATTCGAGCTCGTCGTGGGCGAGATGGACATGGTGCTGGGCGCGATGACGGACGAGCGGGACTTCGAGGAACGCATCCTCGCCCTGTACGCCGGCAGCCGCGACGAAGGCGATCTCGCGGATGGCTTTGAACGGATCGCCGAGGAGCTGGCCACCGCACGCGGGCTCTACGAGCGCAGCCGCGAGCTCGACGAGGCGCTGTTCCAGCGGGACTTCGAGACGTGAGCGCGGCACTGCCCGACCCGCTGGAGTTCGTGGCAGAGGCGTTGCTCGCGCGCGGGGCCGTGGTCGAGCGCGAAGCGGAGGACTGGCTCGCGCTTCTCCCGGGCGATCTCGCACGCGAGCTCTCGGTGGCTGAGGAGTGCCGGCTCGTCGCACGCGCATCGGAAGCTCCGCGGGCCGATCGGCTGGTTTGCGGCCTCGGCACGCCTGCGCTCGAGCGTCTCACGAGCCAGCTCGAGGGCGCGCCCGCGTGGGCGAGCGCAAGACTCGAGGTCGACGCGCCGCGGGCGAGCCAGGTCCGCGCGCTGCTCGAGCGCTTCGACCTGCGAAACGCACCGGCGGTCCCGGGGGAGATCGGGACCGGGTCCGCGATCTACGTCGTCGCCTGGCTCGCCTGGTCGGCCGAAGCCGACGATCGCTACGACGGGATCGTGCAGACGGGCGTCTGCCTCGACGATGGCTGCGCCGCCGATCCCGGAACGCTGTCCTTGGCGGATCCGCTCTCGACCGCGCACCTGCGAGCGGTTCCCCTCGCAGCGGAAGCCCTTGCACTGCAGCGCGGCCTGCGACTCGCCAGAGCCCGCGCCGAGTCGGCGCTGGAGGCACCGCTCGCGAACGTCCACGCGCTGGTTTCGCGTCGCCTGAAGCGGGATCACGAGCGCATCGCCCTGTACTTCGAAACGCTGGCGCGCGACACGCGCAAGTCGCGCCGGCGGGTCGATCCCGCGCTGGTCGAGCAGAAACTGGCGCACCTGCACGCCGAGCGCGATGCGAAGTTGCGCGCGCTGGGTGAGCGCTATCGCATCCGCGTCGGCATCGCTCCGATTGCGATGGCGCTGCTCGAAGTTCCGGTCCTGCGCATCCAGCTCCGCGTGCGCCGACGCAAGCTCGAGGGCGAGATCCGCCTGCGTCTCGCGGCCGGTGCGAGCGCCTTCGATCGGCTGGCATGCGCAGCCTGCAGCGGTGCGACCTCGCGCCCGCTGGTCTGCGACGACCGTCTGCACGTGCTCTGCGAAGCCTGCGCGCCCGCTTCGCAGGGCCGACCGCACTGCCCGGCCTGCGGTGACCGCCGGACCGCCTGAGGTCCTGGCCCGAGCCCGGTGCCGGCCGACGAGGACGGCTGGCATCATCCTCGACCATTTCCGGGACTGAAGTCGTTGCGCACGATCGCCATGGCCCTCTGATGCCTAATCGCCACCGCCCGATCGACCGCGACTCCACCGCAGACGGTCACTGACCAGCCCATTCAGCGATGGGGTATGCCACGCGAGCTCGCTGCCGTGGCGAGCCTTCTGGAGAGCATTCTGGCGAGCAAAGTTGCCTCATCCGTGACTAGAACACTTCGGGATTGAACGTATCATCGAGCCACTCCCGGTACCTCGCATGCTCCGGATCGCGTGGGTTTGCGAGCGCCGCGAGCATCCGCGCATAGCCACCCGGACCTCCGCAGTCCTCCGGCGGACAGACGCGACGGCCGTCGATACAACGCGGCTTCGGCGCGCGCTGCTCGGCCGGCAGCAGCTCGCTCGCCTCCAGAACCACCTGATGCGCCCAGCCGTCCCCGAAGTCGTAGAGGTAGACGAGGGAGTCCTTCGGCTTTCGCAACAGCTGGTCGAGGCGCGTCGATCTTTCGCTGAGCACGCGATCTCCGAAGCCATCGAACGCGTCGTCGCGCTTTCCATAGCGTTCGCCGCGGCACTGGAACTCGTGAAGATGCTCGTCTCCCCACCCCATCGCGTCCTGGATGACCGAGTGCAACCCGGCCAATCTGATGTCCGAACATACCTCGATGCGGCGCCAGATCGGCGGGCGGACTCGACGCAACGTGACCTTCAAGCGGTAGAGACGGCGACTCAGCCTGCCCCCAGAGGAGGCTGTTACGCGCGAGGACTGGAGGTCGCGCTTTTCCGCCGCACCGAGATTTCGTCGAGTCGCCCGCGCGGCGCGCGGCGGCACGGTCGCCGACATGTCCGGACCCTCGCTCGCTTCGAGCAGGTGCATCGCCAGCACGCCCAGGACGGCAGGGCGACGACGCTTTCGCGATGCGGCCCGGAGGAGCTCACCGACATGGGTCAGTTCGTCGAGCGATGCGCGCAGCTCGACGCCCCCTCGAGACGTCGCGGGGCGCGCCCGCGTGAGCACCTGCCGTGCCTTCGGTGAGAGGATCTCGACGTCGAGTGCCGCCGCGAGCGCCTCTTCCGAGAATCGGACTGTCGCCGCGATGCCGTCCTCGACGATCGAATCGACCTCGTCCTCGTCGAGGTCTCCCGGATGAAGGACGTCGACCTCACCCCGTCCGGGAATGACCAGAGTGCACTGGAGCGCTTCGCTCCTCAACTGCAGCGATTCTCCGGCGCTGTTGGCGACGTGGGCCATGACGGCTGCGGCCAGCGCAGCGATCCGGTAGTCGTCGGCGGTTGCATCGATCATCTCGCCCTTGACTCCCACCTTCGACAGCAGCGGAAGTCGACCGCCCAACCATTGCATCCCGCCGAATGCTTCGAGCGCCTCGCGCATCGACTTCGTCAGGGCTTCCGACGACGCGTACATCACCATCAGGCCCGATTGGTCACGCGCGGGTCGTTGCTCCGCGTTCACGAGATCGCGATAGTGTTCGACGCTCGGCAACACGAGAAAGCCCGTCCCGATCTCGCCGAAATCGACGCTGCACGCGATTACGCTCTGCAACCCGAACGCCGGCGCGGCGAGTCGAAACGCTCCCGTGCCGACGAGTCGAGATTCCGCTGCGGAGTACGCGCGTGCTGATTCGGAGAATTCGCGGAGCGCGTCGGCTTCGATGCGCATGGGCGAGGAAGCACCGCTGCTCCTCGCCCTGCGCTTCCCGGAAACCGTTCCGGACAACTTGGACGGCGGCGCCTTTCTGCGACGACCCGCGACCTTTGGCTTCTTCGACATCGCGCCGGATTCTCCACGATGCCGCACGCCCGTTCGAAGCCGGACGGCGGACGAAATGCGGATCGCCCGCCGAGACAGTACCGCGCGCCGGGCCCCGAGCCGCGCCTTCGTGCCCCGGGTGACGTGATCGCCCTTAGCGGCAGCGGAGAAACGCCGCTGGAAGTTCCTGTCCCCCGACTGGAGATCGGCTTGTGACCCTGTCGGTCGAATAGTGGGAAGCTCCTTTTGCTGGGGCTCGCCTCGCCGGTCGACCTCGCCGGGGAACAGGCGCCGTGCGGCCGGCGTATCGCGACGCGCGGCTCCTTCCGCGACGTCTCAGGTGTCGCCCCGTGCCGCGCCCTGCCGCGTCGAGACCGTAGGTCATTGATTTCGTTGGGCTCTCCACCATTTTGCGGAGCTGAGGGTCGCAAGTTCGAGTCTTGCCGGGCGCACCATTCTTTCGCGGGGTTATGCGATTCTCGGGTCTCCGGGTTTGGATCTGGCGACGGATAGCGACGCCGAGCGACATCCAAATCGAGGAATGAGAGGTCGGCCTCGTTCTCCGGCAATCGCATGGGCGTAGCGATTGAGCGTGGCCGAGGCGTCGGCGTGGCCAAGCTGATCAGCTACCCGCCGCACGTACTTGCCTGCCTCAAGAGCCCAGGTCGCCCAAGGGCCTGATCCCTGGATCACTATGACGCGGGATTGGCCGCGGGCCTTCGTTGTCCAAGCCGCAAATCCATCGCTCGCACATATGTGCGATCAGGGCCCTCGAGCGACTAATCTCTGTGAACGAGAGTAGGAGTCGACTATAGACAACGAGGTTCACGATTCGCGCGCGAGTTATCCGTCGCACAAGGTGCGGCGTCACTCTTGTCGGCGCCGGTAGGTCAATCCAGCCAGGCCCAGGCCGATCAGAATCGCAATGCCCGGCTCTGGAACGGCATTGACGAACAGCCGTGTGTTGGCGCTCTGATCCGTCACCCCTCCCGCGTAGGTCTCGCCGTCGCCAATGTAGCCCGTACCAATGTCGATAATCGATTGGCCTGCTCCCACTACACGAAAGTTCACCAGGATTTGGGCGCCGCCGAGAATCTGGGGGCCGCCGACGAACTCCAAGATTCCCGGATCGAGCGGATTTGACACGTGAGATTTTAAGGGGTCCCAGCCCCAGAATATCTGCGCACGGTTACCGCTTGCGCCGATCGAGGACTCGTGGATCTCCTCGTCACCCTCGAAGTAGCGGTTGAATAACCCGCCGGAGGCGTAATTGTATTCCGGGTAGATATAATCGTTGTAGATCGAACGCACTGAAAAACCACTCACAAAATCGATCACATCCTCGTCATACCCGAAGACCGATGCCGCGAGTTGGTTAATCGGGACCGTCGTGGTCATCCGGATCCCAATCGTGAAAATATTCCCGGGCTCCAGCTCTCCAGTGTCGAGGGGACTGGAGAGATAGACGACATTGAATTTCGTAGTACTCGAGGCGGGAAGGCCGATGAAGAGCACAGCAATGCTCCAAAGCGCCGATATCAAGTATCTCAAGTTGAACCGCCTCCGTAAGGCCGTCGCTGTGGGCCGCGTCGCTTTTTATCGCGATGCCGGCGAAGTCTCGATGGACAGAAGATCGAAC
>JANMTD010000399.1:0-4600 GCA_031390075.1 Deltaproteobacteria bacterium
GTCGTCAGGTCCCGATCGGCGACGAAGAGCTCGTGTTGAACATCGAGAAAGTCGCGCAAGCGGTCGGCCGTCGTACGGTTTCGGTCATCGGTCGAACGGAAACGGGTCCACGCCTCTTCCTGCAGCTCGAAGAGCTCCTCGATCAGGAGCTCTTCCTTGCTCTGCACGTGGCGGTAGATCGAGCTCGCCCCCATGCCCGCCCGCTCGCCGATCGCGCGCAGGGTCGCGCCGTCGAAGCCGCGCTCTTCGAACAGCGAACGCGCGGCCGCGCGGATGCGCGCGCGACTGAGCCGACCCCGAGCGAGCCGGCCGTCGTCCGGGCGCAGTCGCGGGCGCGCGGGCACGGCAGGCGACGGGCCGACGGGGGCCGACGGAGCGAGTCCCTGCTGTTTCGGAAGCGTCGTCGAGAGCGGCGGCGAAAGAGGCGTACTCATGGCGCGACTTCCGATCGGGCGGCCTGCGCGCCACGACAGCTGGGGGACTCTGCGAGCGCTTGGCGGCGGCCGACAGGATTGCATAGATCCGAGCCCTCGCCAGACAATCGGGGCGGGGTCTCGCATCCGAGTCGCCAACACCGCACGCCGAGCGGCCGCAATTCGCCGAGGGTCTCGAAGCCCCGCGCTCGGTAGAACGCGACGCTCTCGGGCCGGTCGGATTCGAGGTAGATCGGATGCGGATCGCGGGCAGCGAGCACGCGGAGCGCTTCGAGCAGTCGCCCGCCGAGCCCGCGGCCCCGGCCTTCGGGCACGACGCCGAGGACCGCGAGATACCAATGGGGCGCGAGCGGGTGCTCGCGGCGGAGCGACTCGGTGACGAAGCCCCATTGATCCATCGCCCGGGCACCCTGGGCGGCGAAGCAGCCGAGCTGGCGCCAGAGCGAGGCCCCCGGCAGTGGAAAGCGCCCCGGTGGCACGGCGATGAAGCCGCCCAGGATTCCATTCTCGTTGGCAATCACCCTCGTCTGTGTCCACGGGTGCAGGTCGAGCACCAGCGCTCGCAGGCCCGCCCGGTTGGCCCACAGCCGCCGCCGTGGGCTCGGGCCGTGGATCGCGCGGTTCATCGGATTGTCGCGAAACGAAAGCGCAAGGGCGTCGAGGAGCGCCTCTCGGCCACGGCGATCCGGACTGTCGACGGTGGCCGTGGTCATCGCCGCGGATGCTACCGGGGCGACCGCGCACAGCCCCTCCTTTTCAACCGCTCGAGTCGATCGCTTGAGACGCGCGGACCCTTCGCCGATAGATTTCCCGAAACCCATCGCGAATCGGCCGGGTCCGAACACCGGACCGGAACATCGGGGAAACAAGCCGCTTGAAGCGCCGAGATCGCATCGTCTGCCGACTCCGCATCCTGGAAGAGGATCGCGAGCGCCTCTTCACGGTCGCCGATCGCCCGATCGTGATCGGCCGCGCCCCCGACTGCGACCTGCATCTGCCCAACGAGAGCATCTCGCGCCAGCACGCGCGCATCGCCCGCGAAGACGAGGGCTGGGTCCTGCGGGATCTCGGGAGCAAGAACGGCTCGCGGGTCAACACGTTCCACGTGACCGAGCAGGCGCTGCGCAGCGGCGATCGCCTCGACCTCGGCTCGATCCGCATCTACGTCGAGATCGGTCCGGAATCCGCGGCCTCCCGCGCGCGCGTCATCTTCGACGAGAAGAAGGCCCCGGGCCGCCACACCGAAGTCCTCGATCTCCAGGACCTCGACCAGCTCCTGCAGGGCGGCGACCGCAACCCGCACCTCTCTTTCTTTGCGGAGAAGCGCGCGCTCACGGCGACCGGCGACGAATCCGCGCGCATCGCCGAGACCGCCGGCGAGCTGATGCGCCTGGTCTCCGAGGCCGCCGAGAGCCTGCTCTCCTGCACGACCCTGCCCGAGACCCTCGACCGCATCCTCTCGCTGGTCTTCGACAACATCCCGGTCGAGCGCGGCGTCATCTGCCTGCTCGATCCCGAGAGCGGCTCGATCGAGCCGATGGCCATGCGCAATCGCGAGGGTGTGCCCGACGTCCCGATGGCGATCAGCACCAACATCACCGGCGCGGCGATCGCCGACAAACAGGCGATCCTGATCCGCGACACCGCGATGGACGATCGCTTCGGCGGCGCCGAGAGCGTGATCCAGATGGAGATCCACTCGGCGATGTGCGCGCCGCTGCTGCGCGAGGGCAAGGTCAGCGGCTACCTCTACGTCGATCGCCAGTCGGCGAGCCGCGCCTTCGAGATGCCGCAGCTCGAGGCGCTCTCGATCCTGGCCCTGCTCTCGGCCATCGCGGTCGAGCAGGCGGCGCTCCGGGACGACATCCGCCGCGAGCAGGAGCGACGCGTCCGGCTCGCCCGCTACAGCTCGCCCGCCGTCGTCGAGCGGATCCTCGAGGCACCGAGCGCGGGATCCTCCGGGATGGTCGCCGACGAGGGCGACGTCTCGATCCTGTTCGCGGACCTCACGGCCTTCACCGACCTCGCCGAGCGGCTGCCTCCGGCCGAGGTGATCCTGATCCTCAACGAGATCTTCGAGCGGCTCACCAGCGCGGTCTTCGCCCTCGACGGCACCCTCGACAAGTTCAGCGGCGACGGGATGATGGCCTTCTTCGGCGCGCCGCTCGCGATGCCCGACCACGCCGAGCGCGCCGTCGAGGCGGCGATCCGGATGCAGGAGGCGCTGGCGGCGCTGAACGCGGCCCGCGGCGAGGTCCGGCCGATCGAGATGCGGATCGGCGTCAACTCGGGCACGGTCGTCGTCGGGGACATCGGAACGCCGCAACGCAAGGACTACACCGTGATCGGCGACGTCGTGAACATCGCGAGTCGGCTCGAATCTTCGGTAGCACTTCCGGGGCAGATCGTGATCGGCGAGGCGACCTGGCTCGGTGCGCGGCATGCCTTCGACTGCGATCCGCTCGAGCCCGTCCGCCTCAAGGGCAAGCAGAAGACCGAGCGCCCCTACCTCGTGCGGGGACGCGTCGAGGACCCCGACGGCGCGACCCGCGCCCTCTAGTCAGGGCCGACCCTGGCGCACCCTCGCGCGTCGACTAGCTTTGCGCCGCGCGCCCGTCGCAGGAAAGGCCCGACGCCATGCCGAGCAACGCCGAGATCGCCGACCGGGGCAAGAAAGTCCTCGTCGCCAACTACGCCCCGGCGCCGATCAGCCTCGTGCGCGGCGAGGGCTGCTGGCTGATCGACGCCGAGGGCCGCCGCTATCTCGACCTGATGGGCGGCATCGCGACGGCGTGCCTCGGCCACGCGAATCCGAAGCTCCGCGCCGCCCTCGAGGCCCAGGCCGGACTGCTCTGGCACGCCTCGAACCTCTTCACGACCGAACCCCAGATCCGGCTCGCCGAGCGGCTCTGCGCCGCCTCCTTCGCCGAGGCGATCTTCTTCTGCAACTCCGGCGCCGAGGCCAACGAGGCGGCCATGAAGCTCGCCCGCAAATGGCATCGCGATCAGGGCCAGGACCGCTTCGAGATCATCGCCTTCGAAGGCGGCTTCCACGGCCGGACGCTCTTCACCGTCTCCGCGACGGGGACCCCCGCCTACTGGAAGGGCTTCGAGCCCATGGTCCCGGGCATCCACCACGCGCGCTTCAACGATCTCGAGAGCGTGAAGGCGCTGTTGAACGAACGGACCGCCGCGATCCTCGTCGAGCCGATCCAGGGCGAAGGCGGGATCCGGACACCCGACCGCGGCTTCCTGGCAGGACTCCGACGCCTCGCCGACGAGAACGGCTGTCTGCTCATTTTCGACGAGGTCCAGACGGGCATCGGGCGGACGGGCACGCTCTTCGCGCATCAGCAGGAGGGCGTCGTGCCCGACGTGATGACTCTCGCGAAGGCCCTCGGCGGGGGCATCCCGATCGGCGCGATGTGCACGACGCGGAAGCTCGCCAGCGCGCTGGTTCCTGGAACCCATGCATCGACCTTCGGCGGCAACCCGCTCGCCTGCGCGGTCGCCTGTGCGGTGCTCGACGAGCTCATCGAAGGCGGCGTGCTCGACCATGCGAAGGCGATGGGCGAGCGGCTCGGCGACGGGCTCGACGCGATCGCGGCGGCGCTCGGGCCGGAGAAGGTGATCGCGTCGCGGGGACGGGGGCTCTTGCGCGGGCTCGCGCTCGTCAAGCCGGTCGCCGGCGTGATCGACGCCTGCCGCGCCCGGGGCGTGCTCGTGATCTCGGCGGGCGGAAACGTGCTGCGCCTCGCGCCGCCGCTCGTGATCTCGCCCGAGGAGATCGACCAGGGGCTGGCGGTGCTGCGCGACGTGTTGACGGAGCTCGGTTAGGCGGCCCTAACGCCCCTGCCACTTCGGCGGCCGCTTCTGCGCGAAGGCGAGCGGGCCCTCGATGAAGTCCTGGCTCTTGATGAGCTCGCCGATCGCCGGGTAGCGCTCGTTCATCGCGTCCTCGATCGAGCCGTGCCGCATCCCCCGCATGGAAGCCTGCTTGGTCGCGCGCACCGAGAGCGGCGCGCATTCGATGATCAGGTCCGCCCAGCGCCGGGCCGCCGCCATCAGCTCGCCCGGGGCAACGACCTCGTTCACGAAGCCCAGGCGATGGCCCTCCACCGCCGAGACCCGGCGGCCGGTGAGCAGCATGCCCATCGCCTGCTTGA
>JANMTD010000468.1:0-7776 GCA_031390075.1 Deltaproteobacteria bacterium
ATGAAGAGAACCTGCTCGATGCCTTCGGCAGTCCCTACGCCGATCCCGACTACCGTAGCCTGGCAGACCTCGATGGCGACGCCTGGATCAATTTCCTCGACTACCAACAATGGCTCGATCACTATCGTCCGCCGGGTCCCCCGTCGCCGACGTCGATCCCCGTAGTCCTTCGACTGGATCAGCCGAGCATTGCGCCGATCGTGGGTGAGACGTTCACGATTTCGGTGGTGGCCGATGCCTCGACCCCGATCCTCGGATTCGGCCTCGACCTCGAGATCGACGCGCCCCCTGGCGTGCTCGAGTTGGTGGGTCCACCCGAGATCGGGCCGGTCTGGGTTCCGCTCCACGCACCCGACGGCGACGCGCTCGCTGGCGCCGTCTTGCCTGAGGGACTGGTCGGCCAGAATCTCGTGCTCGCAACGCTGACCTTGCGGGCGCTCGCGCTGGGGATCGGGCCACTCTCGGTCCTGGTCAGCGCCGACGATCTGACGGAGGGGTTCCCGCTCGATCCGACCGGCTTCGAGGCCTTCGCGGTGACAGCGAGTAATGTCACCGTCCCCGAGCCGCGTGTCGGGGGGTCGCTCTGGATCGCGATGGCGGGGCTCACCCTGCTCACTGGGCGCAGGAGCCGCGGCGGCCCACGACCGGGGAAAGCGGACGTCGTTACCGTGGCGCTAGGTGAATCAAAGACATTCTTCATCTAGCCACTCGGGTCAACACTGACCACCCGATCCACCCGGATTCACCCTACTGCCGACGGGCGAGGCGAGGAGGAGAGTGGCGACCAAGGAATAGACCTTCGCGCTCCGAAACGATTCGGGGGACCGGCGGCAAGCCGATCCCCCGTCATCCATTCGATGGGTTCTAGACGGTCGATCCGGAACGCTCAGCGCGGCGGCACGCGCCCATCCATGCTGGGAACCACGAAGCCAGGGTCATAGCGGCATGCGCCGGGCGTCGGGTCGATGAACTGGCAGGTTGCCTGGATCGAAGCGGCTGTCGGCTGCGGGCCGCCCGCGACCCACGCGCGGAGCGATTCCCAGCCCGCGACGAGCTCGCCCTGTTGAAATCCGCAATGGGTATTGCCCGACTCGTTCACGACGGCGAGCGTCAGATTGGCGGGGTTCACGGCATCTCGATAGGGCTGCTCCTGCTCCACGATCACGAGCCCGTCGCCGTCGGTGTGGGTCGACACGATTTTCACCTGGCCGACGTTGCCGTTCGGCGTGTAGTTCTTCGCGTGGCGATTGGCGCCGCCGGGTTGGGTGGCGACGCGGGCGATGGCGGCGTCGATCGACGCGTTCTCGTAGGCGACGCCGATATTGCCCATGCCCTGCTTACCGTCGAGCTTCGCGGGATCGAAGATCAGATCCGACAGGGCAAGCACGGCGAAGCCCATGTCGGTCGCGATGAAGTTCTCGGGCAAGTCCGTCTCGTCCTTGAAGAGCGCGAGGCGTGCCTGTTGAGCGGGCGTGCGAAACGCCGGCGGCGCGAAGAGGCCGAAGCACTGCTGCAACGCGCCTCCGAGATCGGCCGGCGTAAACGGATACTCCGTGAAGCGGGCCGGGAGGCCGGTTCCGCCGCCGGGAATCGCTGCACCCGGAACGCCGCCGCAGATCACGTCGTAGACGAGCCGAAGATCGATCGCGCCGTCCCAGCTGCGGCTGCCCGCCACCGCGCCGCAGGCCGGATAGGCGCCCACGACGTTCCCCAGGCTCGCCTTCTCGATCGCCTGGGCCGTGACGAGTCCGCCGAGGGAGAACCCGTGGACCAGCACCGTCTGCGGCGTGCCGAAATTGGCCTTGAAGACGGCGACGAGATTCTGGAGATCGTTCTTCGTCTTGTAGAGCGCCCAGCCATTCTGCTGATAGCTCGAGGCGGCCACCGCATAACCTTCGGAAAGCATCAACGGCGCGAGCGGACCGAGGTCCGGCGTGCTCGGCACGATCGCGCCGAGATCGAAGCCGTGGTTGTAGATCACGAGCGACCCGTTCCAGGCATCGGGTACCTGGATCTTGACGAGTGCCCCCCCGTCCGTCGCACCTTCGATCACGGTGTCGGCACGGACGCCGGGCGCCAGGCTGACCACCGCCAGCGTAGCCAGAAGTCCCATACGGATTCTTTGCAACATCTCAGTCCCTCCTGCGAACGATGTTTGGACGTCGTATTCACGCTTGCGTCCCGCGCCCGGCGGATCGCACGGGCTGAGGGACGTCCCATCACTCTACGCGATTTTGACGCGAACCCGACGGACATTCAGATCCTGTCTCACGGATGGATCGAGTCGCCATCGAGACGCCAGAGGCCGGTCTCGTCCTGCACGATCGCCTGGCCGCCCGCGAGTCCCTCGGCCCGCTCGTAGGCGAGGAAGGCGCGCTCGAGCTGAAGGCTGCGTTGATAGTGGGAGTAGAGATCGAGCCACACGCGGGCCGAATCCGGATTGAGCTCCGCGGCCCGTTCGAGATGCGGACCCGCCGTGGCATGATCGGCCATCATGACCAACAGTCGACCGTAGTCGGCGCGGGGCAGCCAATCGTCCGGATCCGCCGCGATGGCGGCCTCGAAGAGCGAGAGAGACTCTCGTAGACGGCCGGTCTTCCAGGCCTCGAGCGCCTGGGCGTCGAGCGTCCGGGCCGATTCGCTCCCGGCTTCGCGGCCCTGTCGGCGCAAATCGGCCCGGGGCAACAGTGCGGCGTTCAGCTCCTCGCGCCCGACTTCGCGCTTGCGGAGCGTCCAGACCTCCGACTCGCCCCCCGGCCCCGGCAGGATCTGCTGGACGGTCTCGCCGAGCGCGATTGGCGTCGCTCCGATCGGTGGGCCCGCCTCGCGTAGGAGCCACCATGCGACTGCGGCCAGTCCGACGCCGCCGAGGCCCGCACTGATTGCCGCGCTCCGCTTCATGTCTGGCCTTGTTGTGTCTCACGTTGTTGCCCGCGTGGCGTGCGGCGGGAGATGACTCCCAGTCGAGGGCTGAGTACCACCAGGGCCGCGACCAGGATCGCGCGTGCGACCTGGCCCAGTGTCGGGACGGCCGGGCCCGAGTCCGCCCCGAAGGCCAGGTCGAACGGTTGATCGAGCCCGCCGCTCCCCGGGGCCACGAAATTCCCGAGGTAGCTGCCGGTATCGCGGTCATAACGCTTTACGCTGTCGCTCTGCTCGCTCGTCACGTAGAGATCCCCGTCGGTTCCGAACGCGAGACTCCGCGGTCCGTCGAGGCCACCGGCCCCGGAAGCCACCAGGGTCTGGCGGAACGCCCCGCTGCTGGCGGCGAACTCCCGCACTTCGTTCGGAAAATAGGACGTGACGAAGAGACCGTCCTGATGAAAGCAGAGTCCATAGGGATCGACGGGCCCACCGCCGTTGCCCGTGGCATCGATGAAGACGCGTACGAAGCTTCCGTTCGTGCCCGAGTATTCGAGTACGTCTCCCGTCGAGCTCGCCACGAAGAGATTGCCGTTCGGTCCGAAGGCGAGACCGCGCGGACTCCCAAGGCCGCCCGACCCCGCGGCTACAAAGGAGGTCGGGGCGCCGCTCGCATCGAAGCGGCGCACGCCGTCGATCGTCGGGCAGCTGACGTAGACGTTGCCGAGGCCATCCGCAACGACGTCGAATGGGCGGGTGAAGGAGGTCGTGCAGGCATTCGAAAGCGATCGGACGAGCTCTCCCGAATTCCCGGCGTACACGTCGAGCCTGTTGGCGCTGGAGCTGGCGACGATCAGCTCGGATCCGGGCGCGGGCGCGAGGGCTGCATCGGCAGGAGCCGTGCGGCCCCGGGCGACGACACCCGTCGCAACGCCGTTCGCATCGAAGGCGCGGACAGTATTACCCGAGCGGCTTGCGACCAGTAGCGTGTTTGCGCTCCATTTGAGCGAGCCCGGAACGCTGAGCCCGTTGCCTGCGCCGACCAGGGGGCTCACAGCGAGGGTCCCGAGGTCGACGGAGACCACGACGTTCGAGAACGAGCCCGAGACGCTGACCCGCCCGTCCGGTGCGCGGGCGAGACCGAATGGGCCGTCCACATTCGAGCCCGCGGCCAGCACGACGCGCGCGAAGGACCAGGTTCCGCCGCTCTCCTGGTATTCGAGCACGCGGTCGCTGCCCGACTCTGCGACGAGGAGCGTCGACTGGGAGGTGAAGAGCAGACCGGCGGGGGAGCTGAGGCCGCTCACGACTGTCGTCGGGGCGCCGCCGCTCGTTGAATAACGTAGAAGCGTGCCGCCGAACGAGTCGCTGACGTAGAGCTGGCTTCCCTGCAAGGCGATCGCCGCGAAGCTCGCGACCGGATGGCTCGTCAGGGTCGTGCGCGTGCCGCCGGGGAGGCTGAGCCGGTGCAGGCCTGCCTCGCTGTCGGGGCCGTTCTGGACATCGGCGATGAAGTAGAGACTCGCGCCGCTGGCGTCGAACGCCATGTCCGTGGGTGCGAGCAAGCCCGTGGCGGCCTGGGGCGGGAGCACGAGGCCCGTAGCGGTTTCGTAGACCCAGATCTCGCCGGACAGGGTGCTCGCGACGTAGAGCCGGCCATCCGTGGGCCGCACGGCGATGCCACCGGGAAACGAGAATCCGCTGGTGACGGGGTCGACGAAGGTCGAGAGGAAGCTCCCGTCCCCGTCGTCGAATTCGAGTACGCGGCCGTTGGCATGACTCAGGACCCAGAGCTGGGCATGCCCCGCCTGCGCCGCGAGCACGAGCACCCCGACCACGATGGAGAGCTGCCGAAGCGCGTGCTGAGACCGGCTCTGAAAGTTACGACGAGGACGCTGCTGCTGTACCACCGGGTCACCTCTACGATCGGGACAGTAGCCCGGTCTCGAGGCGGAGTGAGGCAGGCACGTCGCTAGAATCGGTACTGCCCACCACGAAGTGGAGTCCGAAACCGGCGGCGCCCGGCGTCAGCGCAGTCGAGTGCATCCCGTTCGCCTCGATGCTGTGCTCGTGGCCGGCGATCCCGACGGAAATCGAGAGCGCATCCACTCGGCGTCGCGAAGGGCTGCTGCTTTCGGATGCTGCTCGAGTAGGCGCGTCGCAACCGCTCAACGATCGCCTTCGCGAAAACGACGCGGATCACCCGGCCGGTAGCGCGGATCCGTGGGCTCGCGCAGCGAGGCCAGCAGCGGCTCGAGGCCGTTGGCCTTGATCTCGTAGACCGTCGCGAGCAACTCGCCCAGACGTCCACGCGGGAAGCCCCGTTTGCGGAACCAAACGACGTAGGGCTCGGGCAGGTCGATCAGCCGAGTGCCCTGGTAGCGTCCGAACGGCATCCGCATGCGAGCGACTTCGACGAGCATCTTTGCGTCGGGCTCGCTGCCTTGCTGCGGGTCATGGCTGGCCATGGCACGAGCATGTCGCAGGCGCATGTCGAACGCTCGCGCGCGATCTTGCCCTGACGAGCGAAGTGCTCGGACAGCTCGCCCTCGAGACTCCTTGATCTCTGCAACTCGCTGGCTGAACATGCGACGGTCAGACGGTCGCCCTGCCCCGAAGTCGGACCTACCCGGGAGAGTCCATGAGCATCATCATCAGCATTCTTGTCACCGCGGCCGCGCTCTGGCTCGCCACCGTCGTGGTGCCGGGCATTCGCATCGAATCTTCGATCACGAGCTTCCTGATCGTGGCCGTGATCTTCGGGCTCGTGAACGTGTTCGTTCGACCGGTCGCCAAGCTGCTCTCGCTGCCGATCCGGATCATCACGCTGGGGATCTTCACCTTCGTGATCAACGCCCTGATGCTGATGCTGACGGCCTGGCTCGCGGGCGACGTCATGTCGATCGAGGGCGGCGTGATGAGCCAGCTGTTCAGCGCGATGATCGGAAGCGTCGTCATCAGTGTGGCGAGCACGGTGATCGGCTGGATCGTGCCGGGCAAAGACTGAGACTTGCCAGTCGCCGAGAACGGTGAGAGGATTCAGGATCGATCCCGGCGGAGTGGCGGCGTATGAGCTGGCTGACGACCGTCGTAACCCATCTGGACTACCTCACCGGTCGCTACGAGGCCTTCCCCGTGCGCGATGAGACGAATCGGGCCGCCGTCCTGCAGGTCCTCGACGAGGTGCGCCGCGTCGAGCTGAAGCGGGTCCACGGGCGAAGCGCCCTCGAGTCGGCGGCTTTCGTCGATGCCGACATTCCCTACGAGCTCTACGCGCTGAAGGACACCCGCAAGGACCAGATGATCGGCTGCATCCGCGTGACGAAGGCGGACCAGATCGGCGCGATCCCCCAGAGTCGGGAGGAGTACCACCTCGACAAGTTTCCGCCTTCGCTGCTCGAGCGGACCCTCGTATTCACGCGACTGGCCATTCTGCGCGAGTACCGCAAGACGGCGGCGTCCCTGGTGTTATTTCAGCGACTCTCCGAGGACGCGCTGTCCGGGAACACCCTGGCCTCGCTGCTGTCCTGCGAGCCGGGACTCTATGGGAGCTATCTGCGACTGGGGTTTCGGCCGCTGGGCGGTGTGCACCAGGGCGCCCGGGGCGGATTCCGGATCCCGATGGTGATCCTCCACCACGACGCCGCCTACATCCATCAGGTCCACTCGCCCCTGGCGTCCCAGCTCGACCGGCACACCGGCCCGCTGCCACAGGACGCGCTGATCTGGTTTCGAACGCTCGAGGCCCGCGAGGGCCCGATCGATCCCGGCGTGGCGTTCTATTCCGACGGGGATGCGAACGACGTGCACGCCCCGCTGACCCGAGGGTTGACGGAGAGAGGTCGAGCCGAGCTGCTCCTCCATGCGATGGAAATCAAATGCGATCCGGGCCACGTGATCCTGAGCCTGGGCGACGGCGGCCGCTCGATCGGCTTCGTGGTGGAAGGCGCGGTCCAGGCGGAGATCGGCGGGCGGGCGGTCTCGGTGCTCGGCGAAGGCGAGATGTTTGGCGAGATCGCGGTCGTGCTCGACACGCCTCGCACCGCGACCATCGTCGCCGTCGGCGACGGCACGCGGGTCTTGATGCTGAGCCAGACCTGCCTCGATCGCCTCACCGATCCAGCGGACCGCGCCCAGGTCTGGCGCAACCTCGCGCAGGCGCTGGCTACGCGGGTGCGCCGATTCCACGAATGAACTCGAGCAGGGCGGCGGCCAGCTCGTCTGGCCGTTCGAACTGCACCGCGTGCCCCGCGGCGATCTCCATCGAGCGATTGCCCGCCATCGCGAGCAGGGGCGCGAGGTAGGCCCGGACCTTCTGGTTGTCGACGATGCGGTCCTCGCTCGCCATCATGGCGAAGAGGGGCAGCCGAACGCCCAGGATCGCTTCCCACGATCGCTCCTGCACCTCGTCCATCACGAGCACGGATTTGAGCGTGACCTCGGTCGTCTTCAGCGCATCGGCGTCGATGAAGTCGAGCCCGTCGGGCACCTGGGTGAAGTCGGTGGCCTGCAGGGGAATGGGCGCAAAGGATTCGTCGCGGTCCGGGGCCAGCTCGAAGTGGGTCAGTAGCTTCTCGACGACGCGTTCCGTCATGTCGATGACGGAGCGGAAGCGCGCGTTTCAGAACAAACCCGGCGTGATGAGCAGGAGGGACGCCAGCGCCCCCTCGCCCTGCAGCCGCTCTGCGGCGATCGCGGCGTACTGACCGCCCTGGCACCAGCCCGCCAGATGGATTCGCTCGAAGCGAGTCGCCAGCATGCGCAGATGTTCGACGACGTCTTCGATGCTGCGGTCGGCGCTCGCCAGATCCCCTCGACCCCCGTTCAGTCCGCAGCCGCGCCGGTCGGGCGCGAAGACCGACATCACGGCCGAGCGCGCGCGCACGGCGTCGGCAAGCGGGCGCTGCCAGGCGG
>JANMTD010000491.1:0-4991 GCA_031390075.1 Deltaproteobacteria bacterium
GCCGCGAGCAGCAGCTCGAGGCTTTCGCGCAGCGCCGCGTCGTCGTCCACGATCAGGATGTTCTGGAACATTCGGTGACTCCCGGCCCGGTTCGTCGGTCCTGCGCATCCGGTGCGGTCCTGCTTCCGGCTGCGCGCCGTCCCGGGAGCCTGATCGGCCGGCGCGCTGCCGCCCTGAACCAGATTGCATGCAGGGGAAATGCCGCGCTGTGGACCGGACGCTTCGCTTCGCCTGCCGCCTGGTCAAAGTGATCCGCCGCACTAAGAACCTGCGTCGAGCCGTCTCAAGTCCCTGAAAGAGCGGTCCGATACGCGGTCGGTCGGACCGGACCAGCGGGGTCGGGTCGCGGAGGGTGCTCGGTGGCCACGAATCAAGTCCAGAGATTCCGGGAGAATCTCATGATGAGCAAAGCAGAGCTCGCCCGGAAGGCTGGGCTCTCGACGCTCACGATCGATCGCGTAGAAGCCGGCCGTCCGTGTCGCCTCGATACCAAGCGCAAGATCCTGCTGGCGCTCGATTTGAAGGTCTCCGACAAGGATCGCGTGTTTGGTGGCATGGAAGACGGATCGTCGATGGGTCATGCGGGTAGCGCGAGCTACTCGGGCTACCGGCAATAGGAACGCGGAGGGGATCCTCGCAATGAATATTTCTCTACCGGGCTTCGGCAAGGCGACGGTGATCGGACTCGACATCGGGTCGCATACGGTCAAGGCCGTCGAGATCGTGCGCAAGAGCCGAGACAAGGGTTTCGACCTGCGCTCGCTCGGACAGGCTCCGCTCCGGCCCGAGTCGATCGTCCAGGGCGCGTTCTTGAATTCGGCCTCGATCGTCGAGTCGATTCGCGAGGCGATCGCCCAGGGCAGGATTCGCGGCAAGGACGTCGCCGCCTCGGTCTCGGGTCACTCCGTGATCGTGAAGCGTGTGCACCTGCCCCAGATGAGCCGCGAAGAGCTCGAGGGGCAGATCCAGTGGGAAGCCGAGCAGTACATCCCGTTCGACGTAAACGAGGTCAATCTCGATTTCCAGATCCTCGCGGCGAATCCGGAGGAGGGGCAGATGGACGTGCTCCTCGTCGCGGCCAAGAAGGACCTGATCGACGACTACGTGCAGGTGATCACCGAGGCGGGCCTGAACCCGGTCGCCATCGACGTGGCCGCCTTCGCGGTGCAGAACGCCTTCGAGATGAACTACGAGCAGGATCCCACGAAGGTGACGGCGCTCGTCAACATCGGGGCCCAGGTCGTCAACATCAACGTCATCCGGAACGGCATCCCCGCCTTCACCCGCGACATCATGACCGGCGGTGCGCACTACACCGAGGAGATCCAGAAGGCCCTGTCGATCTCGTTCGAGGAAGCCGAGCGCATCAAGCTCGGCAACTCGCGCGATGGCGGCCAGGTCATGGACGTGATTCCGCAGGAAGTCGAGCAGGCGATGCGGAGCGTGTCGGACACGGTGATCGGTGAGATCTCGCGCTCCCTCGACTTCTTCACAGCCACCTCGGCGGACGCGCGGATCACGCGCGTGCTGCTCTCGGGAGGCGGCGCCCGGATCGCGGGATTCGCAGCCGCCTTCAAGACCCGCACCGGCATCGAGACGGAGATCATGAATCCCCTGTCGCACATGGTGTCGGCCCGGGGATTCGATCCGGATCACCTCGCGGCGATCGCTCCGAGCCTCGCCGTCGGAATCGGGCTCGCCACGCGGAGGGTCGAACGATGATGGTCGAGATCAATCTCCTTCCCCACCGCGAGGCGAAGCGCGCGGCCGACATCCGCGAGACGATCGCGCTGCTCGTGCTCGGGCTCGTCGTCCTCGGCGGCGGATCCTTCTTCATGGGGTCGAGCGCTCGCAGCGATCTGCAGATGGCGAAGACGAGCATCGCCCAGCTCAATGCGGACATCGAGCGCTACAAGCCCCAGCAGGCGCTGATCGCGAAGTTCAAGACCCGCAAGCAGCATCTACAGGACAAGCTCGATGTCATCGACAGCCTCGAGCGAGCCCGGAACGGGCCCGTTCGCGTGCTCGACGAGATCTCGTCGCGCGTCCCCGACCGCCTCTGGCTGACCGCGATCAGCACCAAGGGCACCGAGATCCGCCTCGAGGGCAAGAGCCTCGACACGGGCGTGGTCGCCGATTTCCTGCGCAGCCTGAACGGCTCGGAGTATTTCAAGAACGTCGACCTCGAGAAGACCGAGGGCGGCGAGATGGTGAAGGGCGTTCGGCTGGTCAACTTCGAGCTCCGGGCCGACATGACGTCGCCGACCGCGGCGAAGGATCCGTCGGAGCAGTCGGAGCCCAAGAAGGCCAAGACCAAGAAGTCGGAACAACCCAAGGTCAAGGCGTCCTGAACCGGAGGGAATGATGGCTCTCGAGTTCAATTTCGACATCGACGCGCAGATGGAGCGCCTCGCCAAGGTGCCCAAGACGGTTCGGCTCGCCGTCGTCTCGGGCTTCCTCGTGGCCCTGACAGGCGCCTACTGGCACTTCTTCTACCAGCCGGTCCAGGCCGAGCGCAATGAGCTCGTGCTCCGGGCGCAGGAGCTGCAGCGCGAGGTGAACAACGCGCGCGCCGTCGCCTCGAACATCCCGGCCGTCGAAGCCGAGATCGACGGCATGGAGCACGATCTCGAGCTGGCCCTGAAGCAGCTCCCGAATCGCAAGCAATTCGAGGATCTGCTGCAGGACATCAGCACTGCGGGCAAGAAGGTCGGGGTCACGATCAAATCGATCGAGCGCGCCGCAGAAGTCCCGCGCGACTTCTACGCCGAGGTGCCGTTCGAGCTCGAGATCGAGGGCTCCTACCACGATCTCGCCCGGTTCTTCGAGATGGTGGCGTCGCTGCCGCGCATCGTGAACATCGGCAGTCTCGACATCCAGGTCTCTAAAGAGAGCCAGGCGGAGACGCGGCTGAAGGTGGCAGGAAAGGCCAGGACGTACCGGTTCCTGTCCAACGAGGCCTGATCCGATGAGCGGGCGATCCGACGAACGGAGAGCGTGTATGCAGACGAGAAAGATTCTCGTGCTCGGTCTGGCCCTGGCCGTCGTGATCACGACAGGCTGTGGCGAGGGCGAGACGGGCAACGCACCGACGACCGCAGACTTCACCAAGGAGCGTGAGGCGCTGGCGGCTCGCAAGGGCGCGGACAAGCAGCCGGGCAAAGCGCCGGCCAAGCCGGGCAAGAAGGCGAAGCCGCCGGGCGGTGGCGGGACTTCGTACGCCGCGGGCGGACGCGACTACTTCTACGACCCGACGGACAAGCGGGATCCGTTCCGCTCGTTCCAGTTCGACGACGAAGGCAAGCAGGACAAGAAGACCTTCGGCCCGCTGGCGGATTTCGAGGTGGGGCAGCTCGAGCTGTCCGCTGTGATCTGGGATGCGAACAATCCGCGCGCCCTGATCCTCGATCCGGGTGGACGGTCGTACATCGTGAGAGAAGGTTCGCAGATCGGGAAGAACAACGGTGAAGTGATTCACATCGGCGACAACCTCGTCCTCGTCAAGGAGACCTACGAAAACTTCGCAGGTGAGCGGACGACCAAGGACGTGGAGTTGCGGATTCGTTTGAGCCAGGGAGGGTGAGCTCGATGGTCGATCCGAATAACGGATGGCTGGGGTTATTGATCCGGAGCGCGATGGCGGCCTGTGGCGTCGCAATCGTGGCGATGGGTTGTGCTTCGCCGCAGACGCCCTCGGGCGCTGAGGCGGACTCGATGGTTCAAACGCTGGGGGATGTCTCCATCTCGCGGGCAGGCGAGGGGAGCGTCGTCTACCTCGATGGGCTGGTGGACCCGGTCTACTCGCTGACGGAACGCGAGGACGAGATGCTCGTCGTCGTCGATCTGGTGGGCGTCGGTCAGGCCGAGGGGGAGAACTTCGCCGACAGCGTGAACGCCGATGCACGTCAGGTCGCCGCCTACGATGGTGTCGTCGACATGGTGACCGTCTCGACCTTCGAGGACGAGAGCGGTACCCCGCTGACCCGCGTCGAGATCCAGCTCTCGGTCGTCGGCCAGGCGGTGGTGAACACCGACACGGACGGGCTCGAGATCCGGATCCAGCCGGGCATGAGCGATCAGGCGCTGATCGACGAGGCGTTGGGCGAGAGCTCCGACGGGCTCTCCGAGGCGTTGGTCGAGGGCGGCGTGAACGGCGAGGACGCTTCGCTGACGCCGGCCTCCGAGTCGACGGGCGCGGTGGCAGCGACAGAGGCCGATGTCTCGCCGGCGGCGCCCTGGGGCCCCGAGTCCGAGCCGCTCGCAGCCAGCGCCGACACGGCCGTCGAGGTCGCGCCGAGCGCCAAGCCCGCCACGATGCTGACGGGTCTCTCGGTTCAGCCGGTTGCGGGCGGAGCGCTCGTCGGCCTCGCGGCAGACGGGACCCTCGACAACCTCGAGGTCTTCACGCTCACGAATCCCGCGCGTCTCGTGATCGATGTCCAGGCGATCAAGGCGAGCCCGACGGCCAAGAACGTGAAGCTCGACTCGCCCTACGTGACGGGCGCGCGGATCGGTGCCCATGAAGGCAAGCTCCGGATCGTCGTCGATGGCGGCAGCCAGGCGGCGGACTTCGCGAGTCGCCAGGTGATGCCCGGTGCCACGGGCCTGTTCGTCGCCATCGGGGAGGGCGAGGCGCTCTCCCAGGCGATGACGACGGCCCTCGATGCCACGGCAGCGAGCTACATGGCGACGGCGAGCGTGACGGCGACGGTGCCCGCGACGAGCGAGTCTCCGGCTTCGCCGGCGGGCGAGTCGGCTGCGATGGAGCTGGCGGCCGCGCCCGAGCCGAATGGCTCGGCGGCTCCGGCGGCCGAGGCGGCCCACGCGTCCGTCGAGGTCTATGGCCTCTCCTTCGAGCGCCTCGAGTCGATGGACCGCACGGCGATCCTGGCCAATCAGGCGATCACCTACACGACCTACAACCCCGATGCGGCGACCCTCGTCGTGCGGATTGCCAATGCGAAGATCAGCGAGGATGCCTCGGATCGTCT
>JANMTD010000247.1:0-5062 GCA_031390075.1 Deltaproteobacteria bacterium
CGAACGAGCGGGGGGTCTTCCCACTGTCTTTGGACAGAGGGGGACCCCCCGCTCATTTCGTTTCTGGGGCACACTCCGTCCGCGCGCCTGCGCCGGAGAATCCCGCTTGAGCCGCGTCAGCCCCTCCCCGACTCGCAAGCAGCGGATCGATCGGATCTCGGTCGTGGCCTTCGCGTGCGCCTGGTGCGTCGCGCTGGCGCGGTTCGCGCCTGCGCTCTGCGAGCCGGCCTTCGCCTGGGCGACCCTGGCGGGCGCCCTCGCCGGCTACCTCCTCGCCGATCTCGTGGCGGGCACGGTCCACTGGATCGCCGACCGCCACTTCGATCCCGGCACGCCCGGGATCGGCCCGATGCTGATCGAGCCCTTCCGCGCCCACCACGACGATCCGCTCTCGATCACGCGCCACGGCTTCTTCGAGGTGCTCGGAAACAATTCCCTCGTCACGCTCCCGGCGATCCTGGCGCTGCTCTTCGTCCCGCAGCCGGAATCGGCGCTCGCGCATTTCGCCCTGGCCCTCGGCCTCGCGGGCACCCTCGCCGCGGTCGCCACGAATCTCTTCCACGCCTGGGCCCACTCGCCGGAGCCGCCGCCCCTCGCGCGCTGGCTCCAGGCGCGGGGCGTCATCCTGACCTCGACGCGCCACGCACTCCACCACCGCGGCGCCCACGACCGCGCCTACTGTGTGACCTCGGGCTGGCTCAATCCGCTGCTCGACCGCACGCGCTGCTTCGCGCGCCTCGACGCCTGGATCACGCGCAGCTCGCGCAGCCAGGGACAGGCCTCCCCCCGATGACGCCCTTCTCCTGGCACGACGCCTACTACAACGAGCTCCAGAATCTCTACGCGCTGCTCATCGTCCCCGTCGCGTTCCTCGCCTGGCGGCTCGCCGCGCCGACCGATCCCGCCCGGGCAGTCGTGCCGAAGGCCGCGCGCTTCGTCGCGGCAGCGACCCTCGTGTTCGCCTTCCTGACGATGCTCGACCCGATCGCGACGGGGCCGCTGCTGAAGAGCGAGACCCTGCGCAACACGCTCGCCGCGACCCTCATCCCCTTCGTCTTCGTGTTCCTCGGCGATTGGCGCGTGCTGGTCGTGGCCCTTGCGGTGGCCGAGCCCGAAGCGCCCCTCGGCCGCACCCTCGGCCGCGCGATGGCGGCGACGGCGATCGTTCCGATCGCGACCGGCGTTCTCTATTCGCTGCTGCGCTGGCTCTGGCCGGAGGTCCATGGCCAGGCGCTCTGGATGATCTACGAAGCGGGCTTCCTCGCGCTCTGCGTCTACGCGGCCCGCGTCTGGCTGCCGCGCCGAGCCGAGCTCGAAGGCGCGCTCGGGGCCGAGGGCCGCGCATTCCTCGGGGCGCTCTTCGGCTACAGCGCCGCCTACTATGCGCTCTGGCTCGCGGCGGACGTCCTGGTCGTGGCGGCCGGCCTCGATCTCGGCTGGGCGATCCGGATGGTGCCGAACCAGCTCTACTACGCGTTCTGGACGCCCTTCGTCTACCTGCGCTTCTTCTCGGGGCCACCGGCGAAGGCCGTTCGAAGGGCGGAGTGATAGGCGGCCTCGAGGGCGTCGACCCAGGCCTCGTGATAGGCGCGGCCCCGCTCCCGAGCCGCCCGCGTCGGATCGCCGAGCACGCCCTGCGGCGCATTCGGCCGCAGGCTCGGGTAGAAGAGCGCCTGTCCCGCCTCGGGATCGACGGGCGGTCCCGCCGCGAGGGAGCCCGCACGCACGCTCCCCGGCCGCAGCCACGCGACGAGGCTCGTCTCGTACTCGCCCGCGTGGGGGCCCGCACTCGCGGGCTCGAGTCCCTCCCCGGCGACGACCTCCGACTGGATCCGGGCGAGATCGATCCCCGTCTCGATCGAGACCGCGAGGGGCGTCGCGCGCAGGACGAGCCGGCCCGCCATCGCACGGAGCGCCTCGAGGTTCCCGCCGTGGGCGGTGAAGACGAAGGCGCGCTCGAATCCGTGTCGGCGAAGGGAGGCCAGCAGATCGTGGAGGATCGCCTCGAGGGTCTCGGCGGAAAGATGGAGCGTGCCCGCGAAATCGAGGTGCTCGCTCGCGCAGCCGAAGGGAATCGCGGGCAGCGCGATCGCGTCGGGGACGCGCTCTGCCAGCGCCCGCGCGAGGGCGTCGGCGATCCAGCGGTCGGTCGCGAGCGGGAGGTGTGGACCGTGTTGCTCGATCGAGCCGAGGGGCAGGATCGCGGTGCGGCGGCCGGCGGCGAGCGCGCGCTCGATCTCGGGCCAGACGGCGGATTCCAGGACGAACGGCGGCGACGCGGCGCTAGGGACACGAACCCGATGTGGCGCGGCGGCGGGGTCCGACTCGAGCGCCTTCGACTCGAGCGCCGGGCCCGCGGCGTAGAGCGCGCCCTCCCGGTCGGCGCCGGGCCACGCGATGAGATCGAGTCCCGTCTCGTCCTGGTGGCGCAGGATCCAGGTGTCGAAGATCGCCTCGAATTCGAGGATCGCGAAGGGCAGCGGGAGCTCGCTGCCGACCACGCGCAGGTCGTGGAGCGCCGGATCGAGGGTCTTTCGCAGGCGCGCGAGCCAGTCGGATTCCGGGGCGAGCTCCGAGATGAGCTCCGGAGCGATGTAGAGGATCGAGAGCGGGCGCTCGGCGAGACTCTGGAGCGGGCCGTGTGCGAATTGCAGGACGTCGACGGCGCGGGGCTGGGGGCGGAGCATGCCCTCGGCGAGCTTGAGCGTCAGGTGATCGCAGAGCTCGAGGCTCCCGCCCTCGCCGATCAGGAGCAGCGTCCGCTCGGGCGCGAAAAACGCCGAGACCCGCTCGCCGCTCGGGATGACCCGCTGGGCCGCCGCCGCGGCCGCGCGCTGCACCCGCTCGAGCAGATCCTTCGAGACCGCGAGCCCCGAAGCCGATTCGAGCCGCCGCCGCGCCAGCGTGCGCAGGAGACTCCACGCCACCGCATAACCCACCCGCGCGCCGATCACGCGCAGCAGCGCTCCGTACTCGGCGCCGCAGCCGAGCTCGATCCGCACGACGCCGCGGCGCTCGAGGGCGACGAGCCATGCGCGCTTCTCGCCGCTCGTCTCCTCCGCCTGCGGGCCCGCGAGCGAGAGACCCGTCACGAGCACGACCCCCGCCCATGCTTCGACATGTCGCAGCGCATGGCGCGCGTTCGCGCTCAGGCCCTGGGAGAAGACGACGAGCCAATCCTGATCGGCGCCGGGCGGCGGCGCGTCGGCGAGCGAGCCCGTCGTCGCAAAGCGAGCGGGCTGACCCAACATACGGGCGGCGAGCTCGGCCAGATGGCGCGCGTGGCCCTCCGAGGTGCCGATCCCCGTCGTGACGAGACAGCGGGGCAGGCGCGCCGGCTGCTCGAGCAGGACATCGAGGATCTCGGGCACCGCCGACACGCATGCGGGCGCCGCCTCCATGCGCTCCGCGAGCAGGGACCGGCCGCGGGCAGCCGAGTCAGCCGACGACATCGCTGCTTCGCGGGCGAGCCGATGTGCTCGCCGGCTCGAGCGAAGCCTCGTCCCACACGACCCCGACGCGACCCGCACCCCGCTCGCGAATCGAAGCGAGCGCCCGGGCGAGGGCGTCGCGGCCCGTCGCCTCGGCGACCGGCAGCCGATCGAGGAGCGAGAGCGAGATCCATTCGCCTTCACCGGGAAGCGGCGTCGCCTCCGGCGCCTCCGTCTCGGCCCGGGAGAGCACGATCGACTCGCGGCCGGAGCCCCGCTCGACCAACACGCTCGAGCGAAACCACTCGACCGACGCATCGGCGCCGGCCTGCCCGACGGCTTTGGGCAGCGCGATCGGGATGAAATACGAAGCCGTGACGAGGCGGTCGGGCCCGCGCTCGTGGGCGACGGGATCGAAGGCGTGCACGCGCTCCGGGGGCCGCTCGCCCGGGGCGTGCCCGGGGCGCTCGAGCGAGTGGCCCGAGCTGCGCTTCGCCCGGAGATAGTCGCGGTTCCAGATCGAGAGCCGGCCGGCGACGGGCTCGGTGCCCTCGATCTCGATCTTCTCCGGCGCGAGCGCGCAGGCGACGGCGGCGAGCTTCTCCGGATTGTTCGTGAGCAGGCGAAGCGGTCCGCGCACGCCCAACATCGCGAACATCGACGCGACGGCGTCGTAGCGGCGCAGATCGGAGGGCAGGCCCATCTCGGCGTAGGCGTCGAAGGTATTGAGACGGCTGCCGCTCGCCTGGACCAGCATGCGGTCCCGGGCCTTCGCCGAGAGCCCGGCGCCGCGCCCCTCCTGCATCAGATAGACGAGCACCCCACGCCCCGCCCCGGCGATGCGCGCGAGGGCACCGTCGAGCTGCTCGGCACAGTCGCAATCGCATCCCATCAGACACTCGCTCGTGACGCACGACGAATGCACACGCGTCAGCAGCGGGGCTCGCGATTCGAGATCGCCGCAGGCCAGCACCATCGCCATGCGCCCGGCGGCGAGATCGCGAAACAGGTGCAGCGCGAAGGGGCCGTGATGGGTCTCGAGTCGGCGCTGGCCGAGCTGCAGCGTGGCATTGCGCAGCGGCAGCGCGCGGGAGCCGCTCACGATCCGGCTCCCGTGCGCGGATCGTGCTTGCGCGCGCTCATGGCCTTGAAGTAGGCCATCAGGGCGTCGAGATCGGCGTCCGAGAGCTGCGGATGGGCGGGCATGCTCGTGTAGCGCGTCGCCTCCGGATTGCGGATGTAGGCACGGATCTGCGCGAGCGGCCGGTACTCGACGATGCTGCGGGGGACGTTGAGCTCGGGACCGACCGTGCCGCCCTCGCCGTTGATCGCGTGGCAGGCGCTGCAGGACGCCTGGAAGAGCGCATAACCCCGCCAGCCCGCGGCGGCCTTCGAAAGGCCCCGCGGCGCGGTGTGCGGAAACGCCTCTTCGAAGGGCGCGATCTCGATCGTCTCGAGCTGATAGGGCCAGGGGTGTTCGTGCGGGTCACCGTGCTCGACTCCCGTCCAGACGAGATAGAAGGGCGCGGGATCGATCTGGCGCCGGTCGATCGGGCGAAAGTGCGGCGCGCCGGGTCCCGCCTCGCCGAAGGCGAGCTGGGCGTTCGGATCGACGACGACCGAGCCCGCCG
>JANMTD010000526.1:0-1613 GCA_031390075.1 Deltaproteobacteria bacterium
CCGACGAGAACCGCCGCGGCCAGCACGGTGAGCACCGCTACAGCGCCGAGGAGTACGGTCTCTCCGAAGCCCTGATCGAGGAGCGGTTCGCGGATTACATCGCGTGGCAGTCGAAGATCCGCGGCGCGGTGTAACGTGTTCTCGGCCCGAGCTCGGGCTCGAATCGATAGACAGGAATAGTTGACAGGAGAAGTCATGGCGAAGCCCCCCGGACCCCCGGCAACCTGGACTCACACACCGGAGGCGACAGGCGCGACGAATGCGACCGAGCGCGTGCTCTCGGGCCAGGTCTGGTCGGATTTCTGCGACGGGCTGAAGAGAGCCGGCGAGATCGTGCTGCGCGAGAAGTCGCCGAAGGACCTGATCGACCGCGCCGAGGGCTGGCGCTACCTCTCGCGGCTCACCCGTGCGGCCCTCGAACAGTCGGTCGAGTCCGGCGATCCCGCGGTGCCCCAGCTCTATCGCCTGTCCCACGAGACGATCAAGATCGGCGCCGACAATCCGGACGCCTTCTACCAGAACGCCATCATCGACGGCCGCTACGAATACACGCTCTCCGGCAGCCGCGGCAGCGTCGGCTACATCGGCATCGGGACCTACAGCGGTGTGTACGGCCTCGACAAGCAGATCGAGCAGACGGGCTTCCTCGACCTCCACGGGGTGAAGGGCGACGAGAACGGCCGCATCACGATCCATCTCTCGAAGGAGAAGAAGCCGGGCCTCTGGCTCCCGATGCGCGAGGACACCCGGCTGCTCATCATCCGCCAGTTCCGCATGGACTGGGCGAAGGACGAGGTCGCGAAGCTCGACATCCGCTGCGTGAACGCGCCGGGCCGGAAGACCTCCGTCCACACGCCGGCCAACGTCCCTGACTACCTGTCCGCCGAGCAGATCGCCAAGGGTCTCGACGACGCGGCGCGGTTCGTCTACGCGACGGCGGAGATCTTCGTCGGCTGGTGCGACGACTTCGAGAAGAACCCGAACGACGTGCAGCAGAAGTTCACGGGCCTGGGTGACCCGAACAACCAGTTCTGGCACGGCTACTGGACGCTCGAGCCCGGCCAGGCCCTCGTGCTCGAGGCGATGCCCCCCGTCTGCGACGCCTGGAACTTCCAGCTCAACAACTACTGGGAGGAGTCCCTCGACTATCGCTACTTCCCGTGCCACATCAACAAGCACACGGCGAAGTACGAGAAGGACGGCTCGCTCCTGATCGTGATCTCCGCCGAGGATCCCGGTATCGGCAATTGGATGAACACCGCCGGCCATCGCCACGGCACACTGGGCCTGCGCTGGACCCGGGCGATCGACCCGCAGAAGCCGAAGCTGCGCGTCGTGCCGCTCGCGGAGCTGAAAGCCCAGGCGGCGCGTCCCGCGCGCCCCTAGACGAGCGGCGAATGCTGCGCTGCTATTCGGCGTCGGGCAGCGCGAACGCCACGTACTTCGAGCCGGACGGGACGCCGAGCTTGCCGCCGCCGGCGGCGACGACGATGAACTGGCGGCCGTTCACGGAGTAGGTCGAAGGGGTCGCAAAGCCGGCGGCGGGGAGATCGGCCTGCCAGACGACTTCCCCCGTCGCCTTGTCGAAGGCGCGGATCTTCGCGTCGGGGGTC
>JANMTD010000533.1:0-9140 GCA_031390075.1 Deltaproteobacteria bacterium
CCGTCGTCTCGGGGGCCTTGTCCGTGAAGAGCTCGAGGGTGATGACGCCCTTCTTCGTGGTGATCGTGGCGGTGGTCATCTTGTTCTCCGTGTGAGGGCACGCGATCCTGGCGAGGAGGGTCCGGCCGATTGGGGGAGCGATTGTAACCGCTCGAATCGGCCCGGAAAGGCGGGAGGTCGGAGTCGGTCGTGGACATCAAGCGCTACTTCGTCGACGAGCTGAAGCGCGTCTACCAGGAGCGGATCGCGAGCGCCGGGCGCGCGGAGGCGGATGCGGCCCTCGAGGCCGAGGAGATCCGCACGGCCTCGAACCGGCGCGAGGACGCCAAGAGCGCCGAGCTCCAGAACCGCCTCGCCGCGGGCCACCGCCAGCGCCGCGAGCAATGGGTCGACGAGGTCGACAAGTTGATCGCCTTCGCCGAGCGGGGCATCCCGGATTTGAAGCCCACCGCGAAGATCGCGCTCGGCGCCCTCGTGGACGTCCAGATCGAGTCCGAGGAAGGCGAGACGGAGGAGCGGACGCTCTTCGTGCTGCCCGTCGGTGCGGGCACCGAGGTGTCGGGGCCGGGCGGCGACGGGTTCGTTTCGATCGTGACACCGACATCGCCCGTGGGCCGATCGCTCGTCGGCGCCCGCGCTGGAGATGCCTTCGAGATCACGATCGAGGGGCGCGAGAGGCACTGGACCATCTCGAGCGTCGGCTAGATCTCGCGCGCACGGCGCGACACGAATCGCACCCGCGAGCGGGGGCGAAGAGGGGAGACGCAGATGGAGACCGGAAGCGAGTTCGAGGGGCGGCGGGTGATCGTGACCGGGGCGGCGGCGGGAATCGGGCGCGCGATCGCGCTGCGGTTCGCGCGGGCCGGGGCGCGGGTCGCGTGTCTCGATGTCAACGAGGAGGCGCTGACGGGGGCGGTCGCGGAGATCGGAGCGGCGGCCAGCGCCGGACCGGGAAGCGTCCTGCCGCTCGTGGCCGACGTCTCGAGCGAGACCGCGACGAAGCGCGCCGTCGATCAGGCGGTCGCGTCGATGGGGGGGCTCGACGTCGTCGTCAACAACGCGGGGATCGTGATCCTGCAGCGTTTCGACGAGACGCCGGTCGAGGATTGGGATCGGACCTTCGCCATCAATCTCCGCTCGATGTTCCTGATGGTGCGGGCCGCGCTGCCGGCGCTGCGCAAGTCGTCGCACGGCGCGATCGTCAACATCGCCTCGATCGCCGCCTATCGATACACGGTGCCCCACGTCCCCTACGCCAGCGCCAAGGCCGGCGTCGTCGCGTTCACCCGGGATCTCGCCGTCGAGCTCGCGCCGGATCGGATCCGCGTCAACGCGGTGGCCCCGGGACCGATTGCGACGGAGATGCTCGGCAAGCTGACGCAGGAGGAGCTCGGGCGGGCGGGGAAGCATTACCTGCTGGGCCGGCTCGGAAAGCCCGAGGACATCGCGGAGGCGGTCGCGTTCCTGGCGTCGGAGCGCGCGTCGTACATCACGGGGGCGACGCTGCCGGTGACGGGCGGGGCGGAGCTTCAGTCGCGGGCGGTTCGGTCCGAGGATCGTTAGGTCTAACGATAATCGTGCGACGCCGGCAACGCCGTGCCGTCGACGAGATCGAGCGCCCGCAACTCTCGCACCCGCACGTGGATCACCCCCTCCACCCGCTGCAGCGGCCCCGCGACCTCGAGCAGCGCCGCCTGATGCAGCGGCACCCGGAATCGGATCGCCATGTCCGGCGTGAGGACCGCGTTCGCGAGGCCGGTCTCGTCTTCCAGGGTCACGAAGCAGAAGCCCTTCGCCGAGCCCGGGCGCTGGCGCACGATCGCGTGGCCCGCCGTGCGGACGAAGGCGCCGTCGGGCATCTCGCGGAGCTTGGCGGCGGGGACGATGCCTTCGCGGTCGAGGCGGGCGCGCAGATGCGCCATCACGTGGACGCCGGTCGTGAGATCCGAGAGGCGGTAGTCGGCGAGGGTCTCTTCGAGGGGGGAGAGCGGGCGCAGCGGGGAGGCGTCGACGGTGTCGCCGTCGTGGTCTTCGACGGGATGCGCGTTCTTCTCGAGCGCCGGTCGGGCAATTGCTCGGCCCGCGAACAGCGAGCGCGGATCGCGTTCGAGGGCGGCCACCTGCCAGAGCGCGCTGCGTCGCTCGCGCGGCGCCCCGCGCAGTCCGGAGAGCGCGCCCAGCTCCGCGAGCGCCTCGAGCTCGTCGCGATCCGGCCCGACGCGGCGCACGAAATCGCCGAGATCCTCGAACGCATTCGTCTCCCGCTCGGCGACGATCCGCTCGGCCCGCTTGCGATTCAATCTGCCGACCGAGTCGAGGCCGATGCGGACGGCGGGCGGGATGGCGGCTCGCTCGTTCGTCGCGCGACCCGGCTCGAGATCGCTCTGCTCCTTCGACCAGAGCACGTCGACCGGCCGCACCTCGACGCCGTGGCGCTGCGCATCCTTGACCAGCGTCGCAGGGCTGTAGAAGCCCATCGGCTGGGCGCGCAGGAGCCCGACGAGGAAGGCCGCGGGGTGGTGGCGCTTGAGATAGGCGGAGGCGTAGGCGATCAGCGCGAACGAGGCCGAATGGGACTCGGGGAAGCCGTAGAGCGCGAAGGAGCTGATGTGGAGGACGATCTGATCTTCGGCTTCGCGCGTGAAGCCCCGGGCGCGCATGCCGCTGCGCAGCCGCGCTTCGATCTTGTCCATCCGCTCGACCGAGCGCTTGAAGCCCATCGCGCGCCGCAGCTCCTCCGCCTCGCCGCCGGAGAAGCCCGCCGCGGTCATCGCGATCCGCAGCAGCTGCTCCTGGAAGATGGGCACGCCGAGCGTGCGCTCGAGGATCGGGCGCAGGGATTCGTGGGGATACTCGACGGGCTCGCGGCCGGCGCGGCGGTTGAGGTACGGATGGACCATCTGGCCGACGATCGGGCCGGGCCGGATGATCGCGATCTCGACGACGAGGTCGTAGAAGCTCTTCGGCTTGAGCCGCGGGAGCGTCGCCATCTGGGCGCGGCTCTCGATCTGGAAGACCCCGATCGTGTCGGCGCGGCGCATCATGGCGTAGGTCTCGGGGTCGTCGACCGGAAGTGCTGCGAGATCGACCTCGACCCCCTCGTGACGTGCGATGAGCGGGATCGTCTCCTCGAGAGCGGCGAGCATGCCGAGGCCCAACAGATCGATCTTGATGATCCCGAGGTCGGCGCAGTCTTCCTTGTCCCACTGTACGATCCGCCGCCCGGCCATCGTCGCCGGCTCGATCGGCACGACCTCGTCGAGGCGCCCCGCCGCGATCACGATCCCGCCGCTGTGCTGCCCGAGATGGCGGGGAAGGCCCTGCACCGCGTCGATCAGGTCGATCCAGTGGCGGACTCCAGGCGCCTCGGGATCGAGCTTCGCCTCGCGCAGCCGTGCCTCGAACTCGGGATCGCCGCTGCGTCCTCCTCCTTCCCGATTGGAGAGTCGATTGGAGGGGAAGTCGAGGCGGCCGACGAGCTTCGCCAGCCGATCGATCGCCTCCGGCGCGTGCGAGAGGACCTTTCCCATCTCGCGGACGGCGAGCTTGATCTGATAGGTGATGACGTTCGCCGTCATCGCCGACCCGGCCGTCCCATACTTCGAGAAGACGTACTGGATCACCTTCTCCCGCTGATCCCCCGACGGAAGGTCGATGTCGATGTCGGGCCACTCGCCGCGCTCCTCCGACAGGAATCGCTCGAAGAGCAGATCCATCTTCACCGGATCGACGGCGGTGATCCCGAGCGCATGGCAGACGGCGCTGTTGGCGGCGGAGCCGCGGCCCTGGCAGAGGATGCGGCTCCGCGCGGCAAAGGACGTGATGTCCTCGACGATCAGGAAATAGCCCGCGAGATCGAGCTTCTCGATCACGGCGAGCTCGTGCTCGAGTTGGCGCAGCACGCGGGGCCCGGGGCGATCGCCATGCCGCCGCCTCGCACCGGCCTGCACGAGCTCGCGCAGGCGGCCGATCTGGGTCTCGCCCGGGCGCAGCGGATAGCGCGGGAACTGATAGTCGAGATTCTCGAGGCTGAACTCGCAGCGTTCGGCGATCGCGCGGGTCGCGAGGATCCAGTCCGGGTAGTCCGCGAAGCGGCGCACGATCTCGGCGCGGTCGTGGAGATGACCTTCACCGTTGCTGGCGAGATGGCGGCCGGCGCTGTCGAGAGTGACGCGCTCGCGCAGGCAGACGAGCGCGTCGAGCAGCTTCCGGTCCCGCGGCCGCGCGCAGCGCACGTCGCCGCTCGCGACGACGGGAATACCGCGCGTCGAAGCGAGCCCCGCTGCGCGCCGCCCCGCCCGGGCCTGGCGGCGATCGAGCAGATGCGAGACGTCGACCGCGAGGCGCTCCCCGAAGACCGGCTTCGCGCGGTCGAGCAGCGCGGTGGACAGGCGCTCGTCGCCGCGGGCGAGCACACTCCAATGGCCGGCGAATTCCTCGAGCTCGCTCCAGCGGACCTGGATGCGCGCCCGCGCGCGGGGGTCGCGGGCCTCGAGCGCCTTGTCGCGGCGGCCGTGGGCGAGCGTCAACAGCCGGCATAACCGGCGCCAGCCTTCCGCGGACTCGACGAGCAGCAGCAGGCGGTCGGGCCGGCTCGCGCGGTTCCCCACCGGCTCGACCGGCTCGACCGCGACCTCCGCTCCGACCAGCGCCCGCAGCCCCGCCGCCTTCGCCGCGCGGTGGAAGCGCGGTGTCCCCGAGACGCTGTCGCGATCGGCGAGGGCGAGGGCCGGGTAGCCGAGCTCGGCGGCGGCGAGGGCGAGGTCTTCGGGGTTGCTGGCGGCCTCGAGGAAGGAGAAGGCGCTGCGCGCGCGAAGCTCGACGTAGTCTCGGGGCTGGGCCATGCTCGATTTTCGTCGTATTTTCGCCTTTAATCAACCTTTGATCTGCCTCATTCTCTGCCCGATCCAGGCCGGGCGTAACGGGGTGGGACGAGGTGGGGGGCGATTCCGGCATGAGCGCGCAGAGATCCATCCTCGTCGTGGACGACGATGAGCAGCTGCTCCGCCTGATCGTCCGCCTGCTCGAAGGCGCGGGCCACCGGGTCCGGGCGGCGGCCGACCTGCCCGAAGCCCTCGCCCTCTTCGAATCCGCAGCCGTGGAGATCGATCTCGCGCTCCTCGACGTGAACCTCGCCGCGAGCGGTGGGGCGGCGGAGCTCCTGCCCCTTCTGCACGCCCGCGCGCCGGGGCTCGAAGTCGTCCTGATGAGCGGCGATGCTCTGCCCGAGTCTCTCGAGAGTGCGCTCTCGGCGAGAGGAGGACGGTTCTTGCGCAAGCCTTTTGCCCCGAAAGCGCTGCTTCGACTCCTGGCGGGCGCCTAGTGTCCCGTCCCGGAAGTTCGCCGTCGAATCAGCGTGGAGCACCTTGTGGCAGGGCATGCACCGAGATCGCGCCCAAGGGCTGCTCGCAAGGCGCGCGACCGAGGCATGGCCGTCGCCATGGTGAGGGAGTGCAACGCGGCGAGCAGCCCTTGGGCGGGATCGAATGCAGGCGAACTTCCGGGATGGGACACTGAATGGCGTCCTTCGTCGTCGTCGGCGGCGGTCTCGCGGGCCTCGTCTGTGCCGCCAAGCTCTCGCGCGCAGGCCATGCCGCGCTCGTCCTCGAAGCCCAGCCGGGGGTCGGCGGCCGGCTGCGTCCAGTCGCGACCGAGTTCGGTCCCCTCGAGCCCGGCGTGGGCGAGATCGGCGAGGGCGATGCGAATCTGCGGGCCCTCGTCGCTGCCCTGGGCCTCGAGCCGACCGGTGCACCGCTCGTGCAGCGCTCCCATGCGCTGGTCCTCGGCGGCAAGCTCCATCGCCCACCTTCGCTCCGGCCCTGGGAAGTCCTCGTGCCCCGCCTCTCGCCGCGGATCGATCGGCCGATCGACGCGGTCTTCTGGCGCCGCCCGCGCTGGCGAACCCGGCGCAGCGTGGTGCGTGGGCTCTGGGACGCCTCGCGCCGCGGCGCCGTCGGGATTCCCGATTCGGTGCGCGCCCTCGACGAAAAGACGTGGTCCAAGGCCTCGATGCGCGCGTTCGGCACGCGCTGGTGCACGACTCGCCTCGCGCCGGCGCTGCTCGCGCGGACGGGGGTCGATCTGTCGGCGGAGTCCGCGGCGATCGTGGTGATGATGTTGGTCCGCCTGTGGGCGGGAGGCGGGCGGACCGTGCCGCTGGCCGGCGGGCTCTCGAGTCTGGTCGAGCGATTGGCGGCGCCGCTTCCGGTCCGCCTCGGTGCGCGCGTCGAGGCCCTCGAGTCGACGGCCGAGGGGGTGCGCGTCCGCTATCGCACCGGCGGCCGCGAGGAATTCGTGGAGGCCGATGCCGCCGTCGTGGCGCTTCCGCCCTCCGAGATCCTGCGCGTCTGCCCGAAGCTCACCCCCGGCGAGCGGGGACATTTCGAGTCCTTCCAGCCGCGCCGCTCGATCGTGATCCATCGCCTGGTCTCGGATCCCGCCTGGCTGCTGCGCGGGCTGGCCGGGGTCACCTTCGTCCCCGGGGAGATCCCCGACATGCGCGATCTCCGCATCCTCGGCACGCCACCCCCGCCGAAGTCCTCCGAGCCCTTCTGGATCCGCATCTCCTTCGAGCACGAGTCCGTCGACGCCCATTGGGGCCTCTCCGACCAGGTCCTCGTCGCGAAGCTCGACGCCGCCTTCCGCGGCTCACCGTTAGGCGACCTCCCGACCGGCCCGTCCCGGGTCGAGCGCATCCCAGAGCTGATGTCCGTCCAGGGCCGAGGTGCCCTCGAGCGCCGTGCCCAGTTCGAGAATCGCAGCGAGCGGACGCCGCGCCTCAGCTTCGCGACCGAAGCCTTCACGACCCCCGACCTCGAAGGCCGGGTCACCGCGGGCATGCGCGCCGCCGCCGACGCGATCGAATCGCTCGGGGGGGTGGGCGGACCCGCCGGTGAAGCCGGCGAGCCCGGGCCGCCGGGTCGCTTCGCATGAGCGCGCCGCGCCGCGGCGACGAGTCGGGCGGCGCTGGACCTGCCGCCCGATCACGACCCAGCGACCCTCCGCGCTGCATCCTCCACGCCGACATGGACGCGTTCTACGCCTCGGTGGAGCAGCGGGATCGGCCCGAGCTGCGCGGCCGACCGGTGGTGGTCGGCGGGGCCGGTCCCCGCGGCGTCGTCGCGGCGGCGAGCTACGAGGCGCGGGTCTTCGGGGTCCGCTCCGCGATGTCGAGCGCGGAGGCGAAGCAGCGCTGCCCCGAGCTCATCTTCGTCCCGGGCGACATGGCGCGTTATGCGGCGGAGTCGCGCAAGATCTTCGAGATCTTCCGGCGCTATTCACCCCTCGTCGAAGGACTCTCCCTCGACGAGGCGTTCCTCGACCTGACGGGCAGCGAGCGCCTGCTCGGCCCGGCCCGGGACGCCGCGGAGCGGCTGCGCCGCGACGTGCGCGAGGCGACGCAGCTCGCGGTCTCGGTCGGGATCGGTCCGATCAAGATGGTCGCCAAGATCGCGAGCGCGATGGCGAAGCCCGACGGCTGCTGCGAGGTGCGGTCCGAGGACGTGCGCGCGTTCCTCGATCCGCTGCCGGCGCGGAAGATCTGGGGCGTCGGCCCGGTGGCGGGCGAGCGCCTCGAGCGGCTCGGTTATCGCACGATCGGCGACCTCGCCCGCGCCGATCTCGACTCGCTTCGTCGCGCACTCGGCGACTGGGGCGTCTCGATCGGTCAGCTCGCCCGCGGCGAGGACCTACGCGAGGTCGAGCCCCATCGCGAGTCCGTCTCGCTCTCCGAGGAGAATACGTTCGACGTGGACGTCAGCGACCGCGAGACCCTCGAGCGCACGATCCTCGCGCACTCCGAAGCGGTCGCACGGCGGCTCCGGCGTCAGGACCTGACGGCGCGCACGGTCGTGCTCAAGTGGCGGCTCGGCCGGCGGCGGAAGGCGGGGCCGCGGGGCTATCCGGTGCGGACGCGGCAGGCGACGCTGTTGGTCCCGACGGACGACGGCGGGGAGATCGCGCGGGTGGCGCGCTCGCTGCTCGAAGATGCGTGGGCGGAGCCGGTGCGGTTGTTGGGGGTGGGGGTCAGCGGGCTCGTCGGCGCGGCCGCAGGGGATGGAGGTCCGGTCCTCGAATCCCAGCTTTCGCTATTTCTTGAATCGAGCCAAACGAACGACGGTGCAAACGGGGATACAGCCAAGCGCGCGAGCACCACCGCCGACGATCCGCCGCGGCGCCGACAGCTGAATCGTGCGCTCGACGCCCTGGCAGATCGCTTCGGGGACGACGTCGTGCGGCGGGCGAGTCAGGCAGAGGTCAAGCACGCGACGATGTCGGGGCAGTGGAAGAAGGGGAGTCGGGATGCGGATGGGCCGGGGGAGTGATTCGCAAGGACGCGTCGAAAGGCGGATTGTTTGTCGACATTCACCCTCGCCCCGTTCTCTCCCGCAGCTGGAAGATGTTGCCTTCCGGGTCGCAGCCGTCGCGCACCTGAAAGCCATCTCCCTTCCATCCATGCGGGAAGAGCTCGCCGCCCCGTGCGGCGGCGCTGACCGCGGCCTGCGACAGACTCGGGACGGTGAAGAAGAGCTTGATCGGGGTTTCTTCGCGCGGCTCGGGCGGCGACTTCAGCACGATCGTTGCGGCGATCGGAGCCGGAATGGCATGGATGACGAGTTGAAAGTCACCGGCGAAGAGCGCGACGTGCTCGGCGTCGGCGACGCGGCGTTCCAGGGAGAGCACGCTCTCGTAGAACTTCGCGACGCGTTCCAGGTCGAGCGCGTAGAGGACGGCACCTGCGCGGGAGGAATCGGGCATCCGGCGACCTGCCGAGGTCGTTAGGGGCGAGTCCTGCCGGCGTCGTCGCCCGCGTGCCCGTCCCCCGCCACATCCCACCGATACACCCGCATCGGCGGCACGTTCAAGAGCTCGAGCTGCACCGACGCCGGTCCGAACACCCGCTTGCCCAGCGTGTGGACCACGTCCCTGAACTGATAGGCGACGAAACGGCCACCCGGCGCGAGGCTCTCGCGGACGGAGTGGAGGATCGCGAGGCCCAGGGCCCGGGGCATGGTCGAAAAGGGGATTCCGGAGAGCACGACGTCGGGCGCATCCAGCTCGTGCTTGGTCAGCGCGTCGGAGATCTCGGCGGCGCTGCCTTCGTGCACGATCAGGCGCCGGTCGTCGATCGTCTCGCGCAG
>JANMTD010000537.1:0-7857 GCA_031390075.1 Deltaproteobacteria bacterium
CAGCCGGCGCGCACGAGCTTCAGGAGACTCGGGATCGTCTCGTTCGGGTCGCGCACGTTGACGATGAAGCGCGCGTCGGGGAAGGCCTTCGCCAGCGACGCGACGCGTCCCGAATACATCGGGTTCTTGCTGAGATGGATCTTCTCGGGCCCGTTCAGGTAGAGCTGGCGGCGGATGCACTCCCGATAGAAATCGTTGTAGCGCCGCCGCTTCCGCTCGGACCAGTCGTTCATGTAATAGAAATCGAGATCGCCCATGTAGGGCATCTTCGTGATCCAGAAGCCCGCCGCCATCGACCAGTAGAGAACGATGTCGTCCTCCTCGGGCTGCGTCAGACCCATCTCGTGCATGTGGCGCGACGGGCCGTAGCGCCACTCTTCCCACGCACGCACCTGCCCCGCCACGAAGCCGCGCCAATGCTCCGCATCATGACGCGCGACGAAGCGGATCAGCTGCTTCTGGATCAGGGACGGGAAATAGAGCTCGTAGAGCAGGAACGAGCTGAAGCGGCCGCCATCCTGGCTGAGAAGCCGGTGCGTCAGCGTCGTGCCGCTCCGCGCATGGCCGACCATGAAGATCGGCGCCTTGACCTCGACCTTGCGCAGATCAGGGTAGAAGATCCGGTCGAGGAAGAAGCAGATCGCGTGGAACGTCGAGACGATCGGCACCGCGACGAGCAGCACCGCGAGGTAGTAGTGGCGCGCCTTCGGAACCTTCTCGTTCCAGGCGAGCCGGACCATCTTGAAGTAATTGCCGAAGTCGAAATAGAACATCGGGGTCCGACCGGGGACGGGAGGGGAACGGGCGAATCCTTGTTACTCGATCCAATCGGGGCCTGCAATCGAGATCCGATATGCTCCGGCCCTTCGAACGACCCGGAGAGATGCACCGCCTTGAAGCAGCCCGAATGGAACCGATCGCCGCAGACGAGAGCACGGACGTACGCCGCGATCGCGATCCTGCTCGTCGGACTGGGCGTGGCGGCGACCGCCTTCGCCGAGGGCGACGCGAGCGCGAGCGTCGAATCGCTCCCGGCCTGGGCGCAGGCTGCGCTCGAGAGCATCCGCAGCGCGCCGCCGCTGCTCTTCTTCGCGGCCTTCGTCGTCGCGACCTTCCTGCCCGTGCCCATCGCCCTCTTCTACCTGACGGCGGGCGTCGCCTACGGCATCGCCCCGGCCCTCACCTGGATCGCCGGATCCCTCGTCGTCAGCAACCTGATCATCCACACCGCCTCGAAGACCTTCCTGCGTCCAAGCCTCGAAGCCCTCGTCGCGCGCCGGGGCCACCGCATCCCCCGCTTCGAATCCGGCCTCGACGAAGCGCTCTTCATCACGCTGATCCGACTGACGCCGGGGATTCCGTACTTCGTCCAGAACCTGATCCTCGCCGTCGCGCAGCTCGACCTGCTGCGCTTCGTCGTTCTCTCGGTCGCGATCCAGATGATCTACGTGACGGGATTCGTGGTGCTGGGTCGCTCGGCGCTCGACGGCAGCCTGACCTGGGCACTCGCGGGAGTGGCGCTGCTCGTGGCGCTGGCGGCGGGCGCGCGGGTGATGGCGAAGCGTTAGGCGACGGCGCGGCTCGCGGGCGATTCGACGTGCCGGCGAATGCGGGGCCCAGTCCCACAAACGACATCGGGACGGTCACCTTGCGGCGCCGTCCCGACGTCTCGACGTCTCGAGCTCTCGACCTCTCGACCTCTCGACGAAGAGGGCTCTCACGGCTTGGTGAGAACGTGCTCCGAAGCCTTCTCGCCGACGTTCAGGATCGTGATCTCCACTCGCCGGTTCTGCTGTCGGCCGGCCGCCGTGTCGTTCGGCGCGAGCGGCAGGGATGCGCCGAGCCCACGCGTCGCGACGCGGCTCGCGGCGACTCCGCGGGTCGTGAGATAGGCGCCCACCGCCGCCGCACGCTTCTCCGACAGGGTCTGGTTCAACTCCGCGCCGCCCTGGCTGTCGGTGTGGCCGTCGATGACGACTTCCCGGTCCGCGTTCTCGGTGAGGAACTGGGCGATGCGATCGAGCTGGGACTGCGCCCCCGGGCTCACGATCGATTGCCCAGTCTTGAAGAGCACGTCGCCGCCCAGGGTCAGCACCATTCCGGTATCCGTCGGCCTGGCCTTCAGCTCGGCGATCTCCTTCTCGCGCGCCTCCAGCTCGATCTTACTCCTCGTCGCGAGGATCTCCGTGACCTCGGCCTTGGCCTTGCCGCCGGCCGCGACCGTCCGAGCGATCTCGACGCGCTTCGCGGCGAGATCGGCGATGTGCGCAGCCTGGTCGGCGTCCTGGCTGTCCTTCCAGGTCTTGCTCGCGCGGTCGAGCTCCTTCTTCGCTTCGTAGAGCGGGACGGAGGCGTACTTCTCCACGTCGGGCTGCGCCGCGGCGGCGTCGTAGGCCCGGCGCGCAGTCTCGATCTGCGGCGGAGGTTTCGGAGTGCTGCAGGCCGCGAGCATGCAGAGGAGCATGCCGGCCGCGGAGATCCGGATTGCGATGCCTAACAAGGATTCGATTCGCAGTGCCATGAAGATTTCTCCCTGATGCTTTCGGATTCGATCGTCAGTTGGCGTCCAGGCCGGCTTCGCGACGCATCGCTTCGATGGTCTTCTGTGCCTCGTCCCGGGCGTTCGTCAGGGCTGCCGTCCGCGCAGTCTCCTCGGCGAGCCGCGCCTCGACGGCCGCGTCTTCCGCGAGGCGCTTCGCACGTCGCATGCGGTCGCTGCCGTCCTTCTGGACCAGCGCTTTGGCCTCGTCGAGCTTCTCCCGGGCGACGCGCATCGGAAGCGGCGCGAGCTCGACGGCGCCGAGACCCTCCGCCTGGCGGATCGCGAGCTCGGCGGCCGAGATCTCACTGGTGGGCGGCGATACCGAGGCGCAGGCGAGCGAAAAGAGGGCCAATGAGCCGAATAAACACAATGCAGGGCTGAGTCCCATGGACATGGATGCTCCTTCCGTCGAGTCGGGGTCGGTCTGATCATCGGAGGTCGGTGGCGTTCGAGAGGTCGAGCGGGAACTCGTTCACACCCACTCTCACGCTAGTCGCCACGTCGTGGATTCATACTAGCTTGAATGGCGGAAGAGCAAGGGCCGCGCGCTCCTCCAGTGCGAAGAGAGACGCCGATATACCTGGATTCAGGGAGCGAGCTCTCGCGACTGGAGCGGGTCGACATGGCACCGAGACGCGAACGCGCGGCCCTTGCGCGAGGCATTCAGCCGCGGATGAGGCCCCCCGAGCGGGGCAATTTTCCCATCACTGGGGAGCGTTGCTCGTCGTGATTCGAGTGCTCGTCGAGGCGCCGGGGGCCGACCCGAGGACCCGGGTTCCCGCGATGATCTCGTCGAGGGCGACGACGAGTACGCGTGCCGCTTCCTGGGGAGCGTGGAATCCCGCCGAATTCTCGGACGCCACGAAATCGATCAGGAAGCTCGCGCGGCGTTGCGCGCGGCGGGCGGCGATGACTCGCTCCGTTTCGCCGCCGTCCGCGCGCGTCGCCCGCGCGATGTCATCGATCAGATCCATCAGGCGATTCATCGCCGTGTCCTGCATAGCGATCGTCCGCGCCTGGATGGCCTCGGCGCGGGCGACGATCTCCGCCGCGTCGATGGGATGGCAGACCTGACAGGCGCGGCCGGTATCCAGAAGCGGGCTCCGCACGTGGTGGTCGGTGATCTTGGTTCCGCCGACCCGCTGATAGGGCATGTGGCAGTCGACGCAGGCGACGCCCGCGCGGGCATGGATGCCCTCGGACCAGAGCTCGAACTCCGGATGCTGCGCCTTCAACATCGGCGCACCGGTCGCCGCGTGGACCCAGTCGCGAAAGCCCTTCGCATCGTATTGCGCGAGCATTTCGTCGGCACGCAGACCGCCGTCCCACGGATGCACCAGCCGGCTCGCGCTGCCGTCTGGACCAGCGGCCTCGAAATGATATTCGGAATGACACTGCGCGCAGACGAAGCTGCGCATCTCCCCGCGCGAGGCCATCGTGTTGACGTCGTAGTCGGGTCGGCCCCGCGCCGCCTCGAGGCGCGCGAGACCCTCGATGAAGGCCGGGCGCGTCACCCGCAAGCGGAGCGTCTCCGGATCATGACAGTCGATGCACCCGATCGCGTGGTCCACATGCGTGCGCGCCTCGGCGAAGGACATCGCAGCGAGCCTCGCGGCCCCCGCGGCTTCGTCCGCGTCGTCACCACCGAGCGCGCGATTCGCCGAGACGATGCTGGCGTGACATTGCAGGCAGGCGCCGGGCTGGGGCTTCTGCTGGCGCCCGGTGAAGGTCTGGTCGTCGAGCATGTAGGCGTGGCCGCGCTCCTCGCGGTGGTCGATCGCGAAGCCGTAGCCCGCCCACATCCGAATCAGTCGCGGATCGGCCTCGAGCTTCGAGGCCGCGACGCTCGTGCGCGGATCCGCTTCGGTCGGCGTGCGCGGGAGGGCGTCGCTGCCCCCGAAGCGGGTGCGCTCGTGGTCGACGGTCCCGAGATAGCCCTGGTATTCGAGCGGATAGGCGCGGCCCCAGACCGCAGGATCGTCGAGATCGCCCTCGAGCCGGGCGAGGGCCACGCTCGTCTGCCGACCTTCCGATCGCTTGCGCTCGATGTCGACGGCGAGTGCTACGACGAGCGCCGTGCCAAGGAGCGCAACGACGAGGATCGAGACTGCAAAGCGCCGCGCCTTCGAAGATTTCCGATCGACCGCGCTCATCGGCTGGCCTCCCCTTCAATGCGCCCCATCAATGCCCGACATCGGCGTGGCAACGCAGACACGCGCCCGCTTCGCCGTGAGCCGCGAAGCCGTCGACCACGTCCGCGAGGGCGGCGTGACAACGGCGGCAGTTCGCCTCGGCGATCCGGCGATTGAAATCATGGATCTGGAGCGGCTCGCGAAAGCGGCCGGTCGTGAAGGCGAAGGAGTGCGCGAACCCGTTGACGGCCTTGGTCGCGTAGTGCGCGACGAATCCGTCGCCCGTGTGGCAGCCGTTGCAGGTGGCGACGGCGGCATGCGGGCCCTTCTGCCATGCCGCGTACTGGTCGCGCATGATGTGGCAGTTCATGCAGGCGGACGGATCTTCGCGCAGGTACGACGCCCCGCCGGCGAGCTGGAAGGTAAAGAGCCCGGCGCCGACGAGCAGCGCGAGGGCGAGCCGCGGCGCCCATTTGAGCCAGGGCGGGATGGGCTGTGCCCCATCCAGATCGTCTTCAGGTCCGGAGGGGCTTTTCGTCACGGCATCTCGAGCTCGTCGCAGAACCGCTGGAACGGCATGACCGTCGCGGCGCCGGTCTCGTAATGACGATCGCCCAGATGGACCTGGTAGAAGCGCGGAATCGAAGTGCGCTCCGCAAAATAATGGATTGCCGGACTCGCGGCGCGTTCGCCGGTCTTGCACTCCACCGCGAAGAGCGGCTCCCGGTCCTTCAGGACGACGAAGTCGACCTCGCGCTTATCGGTGTCGCGCAGGAAACGAAGCTCCATCGCGAATCCGTCGCGATCCGCGATCCGGTGGCAATACTTGAGGAGCTGACTCGCGACGAGATTCTCGAACCGCGGTCCAGCCTCCGGCACCATCGACCAGTCCCAGAGGTAGAGCTTCTGCGATTTCTTGACCGCGCGAATCCGTGGCGAGCCGAAGGGTGCGATGCGAAAGCAGAGATAGAGGTTCTCGAGAATCGTGAGCCAGCGCTCGACCGTCTTGTGGTCGACCTCGAGATCCTCGCGCAGGCCCTTGACGGAGAGCGGCGATCCCACGCGGGCGGGAAGCAGCTCGACCAGCTGCTCGACGAGCGAGATCTCCCGGACCTGCTCGAGGTCCCGAAGATCTTCGCGAACGACGCGGGCCACACGGTCGCGCTGCCAGATGC
The DNA here is from genome assembly GCA_031390075.1 of Deltaproteobacteria bacterium. Classification (GTDB taxonomy): domain Bacteria; phylum Myxococcota_A; class UBA9160; order UBA9160; family UBA4427; genus UBA4427. The sequence continues at coordinate 5,850 of JANMTD010000537.1, forward strand.
GATGCTCGCGCTCGTCCTGCTGGAAGAGCGGCTCCGGAAAACCACCGAATCGCAGCAGCGCTTCGAGATCGCTCTTCGACGGTCGCGTGGAAAGCTCACGCAGCGAGAAGGGATGCAATCGGAAATAGCGGTAGCGGTTGGCGAGGGAATCCCCGCCCTTGCGGTAGTAGTCGAGGCGGGCCGAGCCCGTCACGAGAATCTGTCGCCGAGACTTCTCGGTATCCCAGATGCCCTTGACCAGGTTCCGCCAGCGCGCGTACTTGTGGATCTCGTCGAGCACGAGCAGAGGCTCGCCCGGCGGCAGTTCCAGCTGCCGGATGCGTGCCGCCGACCGCGGATCATCCCAGTTGAAGTACGCCGGGTGACTTTCGTCCGCGCCCCCGCCAATCAGCGACAGCGCGAGCGTCGTCTTTCCGACCTGCCGGGGTCCGCCGAGAAAGACCATCTTGCGAGCCAGGATCGGGGCGATCACGGCTTCGAGGGAGCGGGCTTTGGCCTTCACGAAGCGGAGCCTAGTCCACTTTACTCATGAGTAAAGTGGACCAGGCACCATTCTTTTAGGGCGCGGCTAGAGCGACCGCGGCACGGCTCTTCTCGGGCTGAGGGCTCTTCTCGGGCTGAGGGCTCAGAGCTTGCCGGCATTCTCCTTGAGGTAGTCGGCCACGCCCTTCGGATTGGGCTTCATTGCCGTCTTGCCCTTGTTCCAGCCGGCGGGACAGACTTCGCCGTGCTCTTCCGTGTGCTGGAGCGCGTCGACGAGGCGCAGGGTCTCCTCGACCGAGCGGCCGAGGGGCAGGTCGTTGACGGTGGCCTGGCGGACGATGCCGGCCTTGTCGATCAGGAAGGTGCCGCGCAGCGCCATGCCGGCTTCGAGCAGCACGCCGTAGGAGCGGGCGATGTCCTTGTTCACGTCGGCGACCAGCGGGTATTTGATCGGGCCGATGCCGCCGTTCTCGACCTTGGTGTCGCGCCAGGCGCGGTGGACATGGGGGGAGTCGATCGAGCAGCCGAGGACCTCGACGCCGCGCTTCTGGAAGTCCTCGATGTGGTTCGAAAAGGCGAGGATCTCGGTCGGGCAAACGAAGGTGAAGTCGAAGGGGTAGAAAAAGAGCACGACGTACTTGCCCTTGAACGACGACAGCGTCAGCTGGGACGTCTCGCCGTTGGGCATGACCGCGGCGGCCTTGAAATCGGGAGCGGGCTTCTGGACGAGGGACATAAATTCCTCCGGCGGCCGGGGATTGGGACGGCCTGGTTCGTGCCCGTGTCTAGCCTCAGATCGGGCACGGGTCCAGACGTCGAGGCCAGCCCGGCAAATCCTGAAGCGCGGATCGCCTCAATCGAGGAGGCCTTCGCCCACGAGGAAGCTCCCGAGGCGCTCGGCGATCCGGGCGTGGCCGGATGGACGCCAATGGCCGTCCTTCTCCCAGAAGTCGCTCAGCTCGAGGACGTCGAGGGTCGGGACGAAGGGCACACCGAGGCGCACGGCGGTCTCCGCGAGCACACGATTTGCCGCTTCGCGCACGCGGACCTCCCCCGCGCGGCGACAGCGCGCGGAGTACTCGCATTTCGTGGGCACCGGAAGCAGGACGAGGGTCGCGCCCGCGCCGCGGACGGCGTCGCGGATCCTCGCGAGCAGGGCCTCGTTGATCCGGATCGCCCTATCCGCGAGCGCCTTGTCCTCGGGGCGGAGGGAAGTTGGGTCGTAGATCCAGTCGCTCTGGAAGCCGACGAGGCCCGCCTGTTCCGGCAGCAAGAATCCGTTCGAAATCGCCTTGCCGAGGATCCGGGCGAGCAGGAATCCCTCGGCTCGCTCGCGAAACCCGAAATCGTCGATGTCGGGAAGCGGATGGCCCCGGATCACGAGCGCGCCGGGCTCGCGCTCGACCTCCGCGTCGCGCATACCAAACGCGTTCACCCGGATGGGGAATCGGAACTCGTCGCGCTCGTAGATTCCCTGCATGCCCGGCGCATTGGCCCAGCCGAGGACGGGATCGAACCGATAGAA
>JANMTD010000552.1:0-4167 GCA_031390075.1 Deltaproteobacteria bacterium
CGTTTTTTCGAACCGGCAGGTCGTCGGTATGTCCCTCGAAATGGAGCGACCCATCCTCGGCCGCGAGCAGCGGTGCAATCGCCGCGAGCACACGCTTTCGCGCCGGCGGGATCTCGGCGCCACCGGCGGGAAAATACTCGGCGGCGGCGAGCGAGATCACGAGCCCGCGGTCGGTCAGCTGGACGCTCATCCCCGGATCCGACTTCATGCGGACGCGCTCGCGAGCGAGCTGCCGGACGACACTCGTCTCGAGCTGAGCGAGGGGCGCGAGACTCCCGGTCGCATCGAGGACCAGGCGCGGATCGCCTTCGTTGCCGCGTCTGAGCTCTCCGGCCTGATTCGGATCCGCAGCCTCCTGGGGGGTCTCTCCCAGCGCAAAGCTCGACTGGAGTCCCGCGAAGAGTCCGCGATTCTTCTCGGCGTCGACGCGGGCGCTCGCGTAGAGCACGACAAAGAGCGCGAGCAGGAGCGTCAGGAAGTCGGCATAGGAAAGCAGCCAGCGATCCCGATTCTGGGGCGGCACTGCCTTCCCCCGCTCCGGGGTCGGGTGCGGATCGCCCGTCATCGCGAATCGTCCTTCGGCAGCACGTGGGCGGCGAGAATCCGCTCGAGGGTGCGCGGGGCAATGCCCGCCTGGAGCGCGATCGTGCCCTCGACGATCATCGCGTCCTCGGCTTCCTGCCGCTCTGCGTTGCTCCGGATCTTGGCTGCGATCGGGAGCAGCACGAGATTCGCGAGCCCCACGCCGTAGATGGTCGCCACGAAGGCGATCGCGATCCCGGCGCCGAGCTTCTCCGGGTCCGACAGGGACTCCATCGCGCGCACGAGCCCGAGCACGGCACCGAGGATTCCCATCGTCGGCGCATACCCTCCGGCGACCTCGAAGACCTGGGCGCCCGCGCGCGCCGCCACCGAGCGGCTGCGGAGCTCCGTCTCGAGGACGTCCCGGAGCTGCGCCGCCTCACAGCCATCGATCACGTACCGGATCGCGCGCTGCATGAAGGGCGTCGGGAGCGCGCGCTGGGAATTGTCGAGGGAGACGAGACCATCCTTGCGGGCGATCAGCGCCAGGTCGCGAAAACGCGTCACGAGCAGCTCGCGGCGATCGCTGACCGACTGGAAGACCCGACGTCCTTCGCGTGTGGCGGCCATCCAATCCGCCGCGCTCGAGGAGAGGAGCGTCGCACCGATCGTTCCGAGGCCGACGACGACGGCCGCCGGTGCTTGGAAGAGGACGGAGACGCTTCCGCCCTCGACCCACTGCGTGGCGAAGACGGTGAGGATGCCGAGCGCGAGGCCGACGAGGCTGAAGCGATCCATCGGGGTTCGTCCCATCAGCCGGTCGCGGCTTCGTCTTCGTTCGAGGAGTCGTGGAAGTAGGAGAGGCCGAGGGAGCGCTGGCGCCATTGGGCGATCCGGTCGACGAGTTCCTCGGGTGTCTCGTGCACGCGCAGGCGATCGCCGTTCGCGAGCACGAGCAGCGTGTCGTGCGTCGACTCGACGTACAGGATCTGATCGTCGTTCATCAGGATGCGCTCTCCGTCGAGGCGGGTGACCCAGATCATGGGATTAGATGGACTCCAGGCCCCAGACGAAAAAGGGCAGGGGCAGCTTCGATTTCGCCGAGTTAGGCAGGACTGAGATCGCGCGCGCGCGGGCGCGCTGGGCTTGCGTCGTGCCGGCATCGCCGAACAGGGTGGCGAGCCAATCGGCCGCGGCGACCTCGAGCTCGAGGCTGGCCTTCGCGTTCGTGACCCGCAGGCGTGGGGTCGCCGACGAGGAGTCGTCGAGCGCGGTCAGGCTGAGGGCCGCGAGCTCGGGCGCGATCGACGCGAGGTCGCGGGCGAGCGCCGCGGCGCAGGCCAGCTTGAACCAGGCGAGCGGACTCCGAACGACGTGCGCACCGGCGCTTCGCAGGCGCCACGTCAGCGAACACGTTTCCCTCGGCGCGAGGAGCAGCAGCCCCGCGTCGCTCGAGCCGTCGGGGAGCAGGGCCTCGCAGCAGCGCAGGACGGCCTCCGGCTCGCCGCCCCATTCGTGGATCACCCCTTCGAAATCATCGCCCCGGCCCCGCATCGCAAACCCGATGACGCCGCGCCCGCTGCGCGCCACCCGGATCTCGAGATCCGGAATCGAGAGCCAGAGCGAGGCGTCGTCCGGAAGCGCGACGCGACACGCGCGATGCGCTCGCAGGGCGAGGATCGCGGGCCAGTCCGTCTCCCGCGCCGCCTCGACGCGGATCGCCCCGAGTGTGCGCGGCGACGCGTCGGAATCCGGGGCGAGGGCCGCTTTCAGGATCGGTCCGTCGATCGACAACAGGGTCTCGCTGCCGGCCCGGGTGAATCCCTGAGCGCGATAGAAATCCGCCAGCGACGGCTCGCTCCAGAGCAGACAGAGGCCGAGGGCCTGAGCCTGTGCCTCGGCGACGGCCTGGCGCACGACGCGGCGCGCGAGGCCCTGGCCGCGCGACCGGGGCTCGGTGTAGACGAGGGAGATCAGGCCGACGCCGAGCGAGCCCCGAGCGAGCTCGAAGCGCGTCGGCCAGAGCACGCAGAATGCGGCGGGCTCGGTGCCCGCGTAGCAGGTGATCGGAACCGCCGCCGAATCGTCGGCGAAGACCAGGGGAAACTCGCGCTCGAGGCGCCCGGGCCGCCCGGCCCGCAGGCCGATGCCCAGCCAGGCGAGGACCCGGGTCTTCTCCTCCGGGCTGGTCCAGCCCCGGACCAGTCGCTCTCCTTCGATGCGCGTCGAAACGGAAGACGAAGGGGCACGCGCAGGCGCGACTCCAGCGCCCGAAGTGGTAGGCCATACATGCGGCGCGCTCATCTCGGTCGACCTCGCAAAGGGAATCCCGGGAATACAAAGCAAGTTCGATTCCCGGACTTTCGCCCGCCGGGCCAACGCAGACGGGCTGCCCGCCCGCAGACCGATTCAGATTGAATTCCGACGCGGGTTCGTATCCCCCGTTGAAACGAGCGCAACGAGTGCCGCCCGACCCTCGACTCGAGTCGGTTCCGGGGTCGTCGTGGACTTGGAATTGGAGTTGCGCTCGACGGGAACAGACTTGCGTGTCGCCGATCGCGAACGGCGCGTGGCACTGCCATTGCACTCGTCGCATCGCACGTCCGTCCGGGCGAGTCGACACGCTGCGCCCTCAGAGGGAGGGGGCGTGGAGCGCGCACGGACGGAGTCGAAGGGCGAGGATCGCCCTTCGCTCGGGCTCACGAAGGAATCGTGAGCTGTTCATCAAGGAGGATTGAAACCCATGGGTCTTCGAGTCAATTCCAATACTTCATCGATCAACGCGCAGCGGAACCTGGTCAACTCGACCAACGGCCTGCAGCGCAGCCTTTCGCGCCTGTCCTCGGGTCTGCGCATCACGCGCGCCTCGGACGACGCGGCGGGTCTGGCGATCTCGGAGCGGTTCCGAGCCGACATTCGCAGCATCAGCCAGGCCCAGCGCAATGCCAACGATGGCATTTCGCTCCTGCAGATCGGTGAAGGCGCGCTCAACGAGGTGAGCGGTCTCCTGATTCGCCAGCGCGAGCTTGCGATCCAGGCGGCCAACGGCACGCTGGGTGCCGAAGAGCGGGCCACGGTCGATCAGGAGTTCCAGGATCTCACGGAGGAGATCGACCGCATCGCGGCCGTCACGCAGTTCAACGGCACGACGATTCTCGCGAGCGGTGGCGACACCACCTTCCAGATCGGCATCGACAACACGTCGAGCGACCGCATCACGATCAGCTCGATCGATTCCCGATCGGCCGCGATCGGGACCAGTGGCCTCGCCGTCAGCTCCGCCTCGGGCGCGCAGACGGCCCTCTCGGCCCTCGACACGGCGATTGCGAACGTCGCATCGCTGCGAGCGACCTTCGGTACGGTGCAGAATCGGCTCGAGTCCTCGATCCGATCTCTGGCGGTGGCACAGGAGAACTCGACGGCGGCCGAGTCCCGGATTCGCGACGTCGACTTCGCCAGTGAAACGGCGGAGCTGACCCGGAACCAGGTCTTGCAACAGGCCGGCATCTCGGTGCTGGCACAGGCGAACGTGTCCTCGCAGGCTGCCCTGAGCCTGCTCGGCTAGTCGCAGCGGCTGATTCGAACGGAGCTCCGGGGCGAGATCGATCGCCCCGGAGCTTTCGTGCGAAGGCCTACAGGCAGACG
>JANMTD010000254.1:0-3556 GCA_031390075.1 Deltaproteobacteria bacterium
CCTTCGGCGGGCGGCCGCCGGGTCTCGATTTCTTGCGCCGACTGTGTCAGAAGTCCACTCGGGGATCGAGAACGCGAGGAAGGGAACGCATGCGCTGGCTGCTGCTCGCGGGGGTCTGGGGGCTCTATGCCTCCTTCGGACTGGTGGCGAGCTGTCTCTCCCCCCTCGTCTCGGTGGTCGAGCGCGAGCTCGGCATCTCCCATGCCGCGATGGGCAGCGTGCTCGGCGCCTGGCAGCTGATCTACATGTTCGCCGCGATCCCGTGCGGCCTCCTGCTCGACCGACTGGGCAGCCGCGTCGCCCTCTCGCTCGGCATCCTGTTGATCGCGCTCTCGGCCCTCGCGCGCAGCGTCTCGGACGACTTCACGACGCTCCTGCTCTCGGTGATGGCCTTCGGCCTGGGCGCGCCGCTGATCTCGACCGGCTCGCCCAAGATCGTCACCGAATGGTTCGAGGGCTCGAGCCGCGGTCTCGCGATGGGCATCTACGCGACCGGCCCCGCGATCGGCGGCGCCGTCGCCCTGACCCTGACGCATTCCTGGCTGCTCCCCTGGCTCGGTGATTGGCGAGAGCTGATGCGGCTCTGGGCGGGGGTCGCCATCGGGTCCGGGGTCTTCTGGCTCGCCGTGACGTCGCGCGCGAAATTTCGCGAAGCGGAGGAGCGAAGGCGAGGCCGCGCCACCCTGCCCCAACTCTCGGCCATGCGCGAGTTAGGCGCGCTCCCCGACGTGCGACTGCTTTTGGTGATGGCGGCGGGAACCTTCACGATCAGCCACGGCGTCGGGAGTTGGCTGCCGGAGCTGCTTCGTGCCCGCGGCATGCCGACGATCGAAGCGGGTTACTGGTCCGCGATCCCGACCGCCGTCGGGATCGCCTCTGCCCTGGTGGTTCCGCGCCTCGCGATTCCCACGCGGCGCGTGCGAATCCTCTTCTTGCTCGTCATCACCTCGGGCCTATCGACCCTGTTCCTGCAGCTCGACGCTCGACCGTCGCTGCTGACGGGCCTCGTGCTCCAGGGCGCGGCGGCGACGGTGCTGACGCCGATCCTCGTTCTCACGCTGCTCGAGCTGCCGGGCGTCGGCGAACGGCGCGCCGGCACCGCGAGCGGACTCTTCTTCTCCGCCGCACAGGTCGGCGGCGTGCTCGGGCCGCTCGGGCTCGGTGCGCTCTACGACCTATCGGGCGGATTCGGACTGGGGCTCGTCGGGCTGACGGTGACGGCGCTCGCAGTGCTGCTGGGGATCGGTCGGCTGGGACGCGCGGGGACGGCGGTCCGCCCGTCCTGCACGACGGGGCCATGACGGTGAGCCCGGCGCACGCAGGCCATGGGCGACTCGAGCCCCGGACGAGCGAGCCGCGTTGCTCCCGTTCTGAATGGGTGTTATTCCACTCAAGAATTTACCGGTGCCACCCGAGAAGTTGGGGGCGCCGAGATAGGTGGGTGTGCAGAAGCGCCTCTCGGCCCGGAGACCGCAGAGTCTCCAAGGAGTCGAGTCGTGGCGAAGTCGAAAGCTCGTGTTCACCGTTCGTCGAGGCCGCACAGCCGCTTGGCTGCGCTGATTGCCGGCGGTCTGCTGGCCCTGGCCGCGCCTGCACAGGCCATGACGATCGGGACGGGCGCCTTCACGGGCTCGCAGGTTGTGGAGAGCTTCGAGGGCATCGTGCTCGGCCCGAACGTCGGCGCCTCGCCCTTCGCGAACATCATCGAGCCCGGTCGGCTCGGCGCCTACACCTTCGCGAGCGGCGTCACGCTCACCTCACCGGTCCCGAATCCCGGCACCCTGAACAACGGCGCCTTCATCCACGACTTCTCGCTTCCGGCGGGCGCCTCGAACAACTGGGGCGCCAACGGAGCCGTCGCGAGCGCTGCGAACGTCCCGTTCGGCACGTCCTATCTCGGGGCCTTCGACAACCTTTCGGGGGCGACGGTGCCCGTGTCGATCACGCTCGACTTCTCGAGCGACGTGCTCCGTGTCGGCGCGTTTCTCACGGGCGCAGCCGGCCTGGTCCTCCGCATGGATGCCTACAGCGCGACCGGGACGCTGCTCGAGACCGCCACGATCTCGACGGTCCCGGTCGGAAGCTGGGGGACGAACTTCCTCGGCATCGAGCGCAGCGAGGGCATCCGCCGCGTGGTGTTCAGCGGCGCGGACTTCGGCCTCGACGGCTTGACGTCCGAAATCACGCCGGTGCCCGAGATGAGCACGGGCGTGCTGCTCGGAATCGGCCTCGCGGGCCTCTCGCTGGCCGGCCGGCGCAAGCGGGGAACGGGCGAGCGGACGGCGATTCGCTGAAGCTCAGGCCTTCAATGCCGTGACGTCGAGATTCGGATCGACGATCGCGCGTAGGGCGTCGACGCTGTCGAGATCGTCGAGCGCCGCCATCGCGCGGGCGCGAAAATTGCCGGTGAACATCCGCCGCGCCTCGGTGTTGTACGGCGGCACCATCGTCAAGAATGAGGCGATCACGGTGTAGGCGGCGTGGACCCGATGGGCATGCCAGGCGTCGTCGAAGGCGATGGAGCTGCCTCCGAGGGCATGACGCACGTCGAGGTAGTGCCGGATCAGGTCGCGTTCGTTGCGGCGCCGGTCCTCGGAATCGATGCCCATCGTCAGGAAGAAGCTGAGGTCGCGCATCGGCGGCCCGACCCTCGCCATGCCGAAGTCGAGGAACCCGACGCGATCGCGGTCGATGAACAGGTTGCCGATGTGCGCATCGCCGTGGATCAGCGTCTGCGGTCCGCTGTCCCAGCAGGCATCGATCGCTTCGTGATGATCGACGTACATCTGCGCGACGGCGATGTAGGCGTCGCTCACGATATCGCGTCCATTTTCGATCACATAACGAAGCGTCTGGATCACGAAGTCGGCCGGCGTCGAACGCCGCGACTTCGCCCAGCCGGAGACGGCGGCGAGACGGGCCGGATCCTCGAAGCGGACGTGCAGCTCGGCCATGTCCGCGACGGCCGCTCGGGCGAGCTTTCCCGGCACGGCCCAGGATCCGTCGGAGATCAGGGAGCCTTGTGCGGCGAGGTCCTCGAGCAGCAACAGGAACGCCCCGTCGCGGTCGGCTGCCGAGAAATAACAGGTCGGCATCCGCATCGACAGCAAGGGCGCGACCCCGGCGTAGAACTGCACCTCGCGCGTGCCCATGCCGCCGGCGCCGATGCGAGCGCGGTGCTCGGGGTCCAGGGGCGGCAGCTTGCAGAACAACGAGTCCGGCGCCCCGGCCTGGACGTCGTAGCGCAAACCGAGGCGGAGGTGATGATTGGTCCGCTCCGTGGAGTCGAGAACGTCGACCGCCGCGACCCGCACGCCCGGGTGTCGCGGCGAAAGGGCTTGCGAGAGCCATGCCGGGGTGAGTCCGCTCGAATCGACGGGAAGCTGCTGTGTCATGGGGGCCGACTGTAGCGAGGCATTCCGTCGTGATCGTGGGCGTCGTTCGGCTCGAGGCGGCGCTCGTGCCGCTGGTCGTGAGGCAGGGCGACAGGACCGGCGACCGCGATGGACCGGGAATCGACTGGGCCGGTTCAAAGCACTCGTGATTTAGGCGATGG
>JANMTD010000257.1:0-10506 GCA_031390075.1 Deltaproteobacteria bacterium
GCAGAATAAAAAGAGCCGGAAAGATTGCTCTTCCGGCCCCTGTCGCATCAGGGCTAGCGCCCTGTCTGCGAATCACTATTTTCGACTCTTCGAGTCCGAGTCGGTGAACATCATGCCGATGCCCGACTGGTTCAAGGAGATCAGCCCGGCGCGGCGGATCCCGGTCCTGCGGGATACCTCCGTCGGGACCGAGGGCCGCGAGGGCACGATCCCGGACTCGTCGGCGATCTGCGCCTTCCTGGAGCACAAGCAGCCGAAGCCCGCTCTCTACCCGAGCGATGCATTCCAACACGGCCGCGCCATCTGGCTCGAGGAGTGGGCCGACAGCGAGCTCGCCGGGGGGATCGGCATGGGCATCTTCCGCCCGATCATGTTCGCCCGCTTTCAGGGCAAGCCGCCGGACATCGAGACCGCCAAGGCGTCCTGGAACGACAAATTGCCTCGCCTCTTCGACTACCTGGAGAGCGAGCTCGAGGGGGCGGGCGCGGCGAACCCGGAGGACGCGCGGCACCTGATCGGCGGCACGCTCTCGATCGCCGACATCGCGGTCGGCGTCCAGCTCGCGCAGCTCGAAATGGTCGCGGGGCTCCCCGATGTGAGGCGTTGGCCCAGGGCCGTCACCTTCGCCGAGCGCATGATCGCCCGCCCGAGCTTCGCCCCCAACCTCGCCATCTGCCGCAAGATCGTGAAGGAACGGGTCGACCTCACCCAGTAACGGGTCGTGGCCTTGCTAGAGTGAACCGTCGTCTCGCGCCGCCGGGCCCGTGGCCCACGAGGGAAATTTGATGCAGTTCGATTTCACCGCCGACGACCTGATCGCCTCCCGCAACTACGGTGTCGCGGGCCAGCCCCACGACGCCTGGACGCAGCTGCGAAAGCACGCCCCGGTCTGGCGCTGCGAGAGCAGCGAGTTTCCGCCCTTCTACGCGATCACACGCCACGCCGACATCGTGAAGATCTCGAGCAAGCCCAATCTCTTCAGCAACTCGAAGGGCCCGACGCTAGTCAGCTTCGAGCAGGAGGCCCGCCGGATCGCCGATTCGACGAGCTTCGGCAGCATGCGGACGATCATCGAGATGGATCCGCCGGAGCACCGCGATTTCCGCAAGGTCGCGAGCGGCTTCTTCACGCCGCGCAGCATCCGGCGCCTCGACGACATCGTGACCGAGTGTGCGCGAGAGCAGGTCGACAAGCTCGGGCGCGAGGGCGAATGCGACTTCGTCGAGTTGATCGCGCAGCGCCATCCGCTGCGCGTGCTCGCGACGCTGCTCGGCGTCGAGCGCCACGAAGAAGAGACGATGCTGCGCCTGACCCAGGAGCTCTTCGGCTCTGAAGACCCCGACCTCCAGCGCAAGGGCGAGGACCGCAAGGCCGCGACCGCCGCCCTCGGCGCCGACTTCATCAATCTCTTCACGCGCGTGATCCAGGACCGCCGCGCGAATCCCCGCGACGACCTCGCGAGCATGCTCGCCAACGCGAAGATGGCCGACGGAACCCCGATGCCGCCGATCGAGACCTACGGCTATTTCCTGATCGTCTTCACGGCCGGCCACGACACGACGCGCAACGCGATCGCCTCGGGCATGCAGGCCCTGCTCGAGAATCCCGCCCAGCTGAAGAAGCTCTGCGACGATCCCTCGCTCGCGCGCTCGACGGTCGAGGAGGTCGTGCGTTGGTCGACGCCGGTCAACTACATGCGTCGCCGACTGCTGCAGGACGTCGAGCTCCACGGCATGAAGCTCCACGCCGGTGAAGACCTCGGGATGTTCTACGCCTCTGCCAACCGCGACGACGAGGTCTTCGACGATCCCTTCGAGTTCGACATCACCCGCGATCCGAATCCGCATCTCGGGTTCGGGACCGGAGAACATTTCTGTCTCGGCGCCCACGTGGCAAGGCTCTCGTCGCGGGCGCTCTTTCTCGAGCTCGCGCGACGGATCGAGTCGGGCGAGGCGATCGGGACGCCCAGCTACATCGCCTCGAGCTTCGTGGTCGGCCTCAAGACGCTGCCGATCCGCTATCGAGTTCGCGCGGCCGCCTGATTCGGCCGGGTCCACGGTTCTGCGCAGACGGGAGTGAGCCATGACGACGACGACGTTCGGATTCACGAAGCTCGTGGTCGGTGACCTCGAGAAGATGAAGTCCTTCTACACGAACGTGTACGGGCTGAAACAGTTCGACCGGATCCAGGCCGACATCGGAATCGATCCGATCGACGAGATCATGCTCGGCCGGGACGCGGGCTTCGGTCCCGGATCGATCGTCCTGCTGCGGTTCACGGAGCTCGCCCCGCCGCGCCCCGGGGCCGTCATCCTCGGCTTCATCACCGATGACCTGCAAGCGCTCCTCGACCGCATCGTCTCGAACGGCGGCCGGGTCCACGCGGCGATCAAGGACATCCCCGAGATGAAGGTCCGCGTAGCCTTCGCGAAGGACCCGGAAGGCAATCTCGCCGAGCTAGTCCAGATGCTCTAAGCGTCCTTCGCCTCGAGGTCACGGACGTAGTGGCGTGCGCCCAGCAGGAAGTGGACGGCGGCCCAGAGCATGAAGACCATGAGCATGATGAGGGCGCGGCGCAGCTCCGCCCCGCCTCCGAAGTAGTCGGACAGCTCGCCGACGACGACCGGGCCGAGCCCGAATCCGACGAGATTCATCGCGAAGAGCGCCGTCGCCGACATCATGGCTCGCATGCGCGGCTTGACGAGCCCCTGCAACACGGCATGTCCGAGCCCCGAATACTGGTGGTTCCCGAGCGTCGCGACCGCGAGCCAGGCGATCGCGTGCGTCGCGTCCTCGGCGGTGTAGGCCAGGAGCGAGAAGGGCAGCGAGATCAGGTTGCCGTACGCGGGCAGCCACATGTGCCAGCGCAGGTCGCGGCGCCCGAGGCGATCGGCCAGGAATCCCGACAGATAGACCGCGACACCGCCGGCGCCCCCCGCGACGAGGCCGAGCCAGAGCCCGGCCTGCGTCAGCGTGAGGCCGTGGACGCGCACGAGATACGAGGAGTGGAAGGCGGCGACGCCCGCCAGGAAGAGCGTCTGGATGGCCGAGCCCGCGAGCATGTGGCGGATCGCGGGCACGCGAGCCATGAAGCGCAGCGTGTCGCCGAGCGGCTCGATCGCCCGATCGCCCTGGGCGTCGAAGGCGCCGCGTGTCGGCTCGTCGAGCATGAAGTACGCGACGGCGGAGAGCAGCAGGCCGGGCGCGCCGACGACCATGAACGCCGCCTGCCAGCCGAGCTGGTCGGAGAGGTAACCGCCGAAGGCGAGACCGAAGAGCATGCCGAGCGGGACGCCGAGAGAGTAGATCGTGATCGCGCTCGCGCGTTTCGCCAGCGGGAAGGTGTCGGAGAGCATCGAGTGGGCGGGCGGGGTGCAGCCAGCCTCGCCGATGCCGACGCCGATCCGCGCCGCCAGCAGCATCGGATAGCTCTTCGCCATGCCGCAGAGCATGGTCATCCCGCTCCAGACCAGCAGCGCCAGCGCGATGATGTTGCGCCGATTGCCGCGGTCCGCGAGGCGCGCGATCGGAAAGCCCGCGAACGTATAGAAGAAGGCGAAGGAGCCGCCGATCAACCAGCCGATCTGCCCGTCGGAGAGGCCGAAGTCCTGTTTCACCGGCTCGACCAGGATGTTCATGATCTGCCGGTCGACATTGTTGACGATGTAGATGACGAGCAGCAGGCCGAGCGAGTAAGCGGGCGCCTTCATCGGCCGGATGTCCTCCCTGGTCGAGCGACGTTAACAGAACGGGCTCGGAATCTGGCGACGATTGCACGGCGACGCTCGATGAGCGAGGGTTCGCCGCGCCTAGGAAAGCAGCGCAGGAGGCCCCCATCCATGGATCGAATCGAAGGCAAACGGATTCTCGTGACCGGCGCGACCGGCCAGGTCGCCGGGCTGCTGACGGAGAAGCTTGCCGAGCGCAACGAGGTCTGGGCCGCCGCGCGCTTCACCGACGCGAAGGCCAAGGCGGATCTCGAGAGCAAGGGCGTCCGCACCGCCTACTTCTCGATGGGCGAGGCCGATCTCTCGGCGCTGCCCGACGTCGACTACGTCTTCCACTGCGGCTGCAATACCAGCCCGAAATCCCCCGAGATCGGCATGTCGCAGAACGCCGAGGGCACGGGCTTCCTGATGCAGCGCTACCGCAAGGTCCGCGCCTTCTTCCACATGTCGTCGTCGAGCGTCTACCGCGTGGCGGCGAGCGCGCCCGAGCCGGTGAAGGAGACCGACATGCTGGGCGGTTTCTCGAACTACGGACCGCATTATGCGATGAGCAAGCTCGCGACCGAGGCGGTCGTGCGCTTCCAGGCCCGCGTGCTCGAGCTCCCGACGATCATCGCCCGTCTCGACGTGGCCTACGGGGCGCGCGGACACGGCGGCGTGCCGATGGCGGTCTACCAGATGATGAAGCACGGCATGTCCTATACGCGGGCCGTCGCGGGCGAGAGCTACTGCTCGCCGATCCACGAAGACGACATCGCGGCACAGGCCGAGCGCCTGATCGGGAAGGCTGCCGTGCCGGCGCCGATCGTGAACCTCGGCGGCGACGAGGCCGTCTCGGTCGAGGAGATGATCCGCTATGTCGAGTCGCTGACGGGGCTCTCGATGAAGATCGACGTCGCGCCCGAGGCGACCTGGGGCATGAAGGTGCTCGACGCCACGCTGCGAAAGCAGCTCGCGGGTCCCTGCCAGGTGACCTGGAAGGAAGGCGTCAAGCGGGCGCTCGCGGCGCGCAATCCGGAGGCGCTCGTCCGTTAGGCGGTTTGCAAGGCCGTTCACACGGCAAAGGCTCGCCTCACGCGCTGGGGATCCGCTTCTGGAAATGCCCCGCCGTGAGGCCCGCGTCGACGACGAAGTCGGCCGCCGTACAGGAGAGGCTCTCGTCCGAGGCGAGAAAGAGCGCCATGCGGGCGACGTCGAGGGTCCGACTCTCCGGTGCGACGTGGTCGGGGGATTTCAGGATCGCCTGCATCGACCGGTGCGGGACCTCGGACAGGTCGGGATGGCCGGGCAGGAAGGGCGAGCTCATGTTCGGATTGCCGGCCTCGGGGCAGATCGCGTTGACGCGGATGCCGTAGCGGCCGAGCTCCATGGCGGCGGATTTTGTGAGTCCGCGCACGCCCCATTTGCTCGAGGCGTAGGCGCTGACGCCGTTCATCCCCTTGATCCCGTCGGTCGACGAGATGTTGACGATCGAGCCGCCGCGCTGCTTCATGGCCTCGAAGACGGCCTGGATTCCGAGAAAGGGGCCGAGCTGATTGACCTCGACGATCCGGAGAAATTGCTCGCGGCTGATCTGGGTCAGCGGGGCGAGCAGCAGGATCGCGGCGTTGTTGACGAGGACGTCGACGCCGCCGAACTGCTCGAGCGTTCGCGCGACGCCGGCCTGCCAGTCCTCGGTCCGTGTCACGTCGAGGTGGACAAAGCCCGCCGCCGGTCCGAGCGCGCGGGTGAGCTCGCGGCCCTGGTCGTCCTTCACGTCCGCGAGGACGACCCGAGCGCCCTCCTCGACGAAGAGTCGTGCGATCGCGGCCCCGGTTCCCTGGGCAGCCCCTGTCACGATCGCCACCTTGCCGTCCAGTCGTCCCATGCTCGAAGCTCCTCCTGCGAGGCTTGCGCGCGCTTGGCCCCAGCTGGCAAGGTTTACACGAAACGGGCCGAGCCCGAGAGGGAGTCTCCATGCGGATCCTGGCGCTCATCGCAATTGGCTTCATGCTCGCCTGTGAGGCGGCGGATGCCCCGGCCGTGGCCGAGATCTCGCGCGAGGAATTCGCGAAGCAGCCGCCGGGCAGCAGCCTGATCCTCGACGTTCGGACGTCCGCCGAGTACGCGGCGGGCCACATCAAGAACGCCCTCAACATCCCCCATGACGTGCTCGCCGAAAGGCTGCCCCAGATCCAGAAATACGCCGGGGTGCCCGTCGTCGTCTACTGCCGATCCGGCGGTCGCGCGGCTCAGGCGGTCGAGGTGCTCACCGCGGCGGGCTTCACGAATGTCCGCCATCTCGAGGGCGACATGGACGGCTGGAGCGCCGCCGGATTGCCGGTCAAGACCGACGGCCCCTGAGCCTTAGTCCCGCATCAGCGCGTCTCGGTGGATCTCGCGCAGCGCCGGATCGAATTGCGTGAGCCAGATGAAGAGCCGATTCGGGACGTGCAGGTACCAGGGCAGGGGCCTTCGGAGGTCGAGGAAGAGCACCGCGCGCGGCGCGTCGGACTCGTTCGATGCGTCGTGGAGATAGGTGTCGTCGAAGACGATTCCCTCGCCTTCGTGCCAGAAGTACTTCGGCGTCTGCTCGATCACCCTCCGGATCCGCTTGTCATAGGCCCGGCGGTCGTCGTTCACGCGCAGCCAACAGCGCTCGTCGCGATTGTCGTCGGGCACGACGAGGCCCAGGTGGTAGCGGAAGAAGCCCTTGTAGTAGCCCCAATGGGCGCGGATGTGCTGGTGCGGGCCGAGGATCGAGAAGAAGGCGGTCGCGACGCCGGGGATCTGGCGGAGGAGTCGTGTCGTTTCGGGGGCCCGCTGGCAATTCGCTTCGAGGAAGCGCCCCGACTTCAGCATGAAGGTCTTCCACTCGATCTCGTGGATGCCGCGCGTCGTGTAGCGGCCGCCCGCCTGCTTGATGTGGGGGATCTTCTCGTGCTGCGCCATCAGCTCGAGACACTCCTTCTGGATCAGCTCGAAATTCCGTTCGAGGCTCGCGAGCGCCGGGTAGATGCGGTGGTAGTCGCGGATCAGCGCGGGATTCTTCTCGACGAGACCACGCTCCTCGAGCCAGCGCCAGCCGTGGCGCAGGTGGCGCTTGAGCAGGAGCTTCTTCTGCTTGCGGGTCATGAATGCGATGCGGACGAGGGCGATGGCCAGACCGAGCACGATGAGGCCCAGTCCAGCCAGGACGACCAGGCCTGCCCATGCCAGCGGCGATAGCTCGCCCATCGACCCTCTCTCCCCCTCGTCGGAGCCCCGGAACGCAGGGCGCGATACTACCGAACGAAAACGGCCATCCCCCCGTGCGAGGGGATGGCCGTTCGATGCGCGCGGTCCGAAGATCGCGGCAGCGGCGCTCCTGGACCGGGAGCGGGGCGGCTAGCGCCGGCCCCTCGCCGCGAGGCCCGCGAGTCCGAATCCCAGCAGCAGCGCCGTGCCGGGCTCCGGGATCACGTTGACCACGTACGAGGCATTGTTGAACGCGAGCTCGACGCCGTCGGCGCCGACCGCCGCGTTGCCGAACTCCCCGACGCCGAACCGAAAGGTCACGTCGTTGTTCGACGTGAGTCCGGTCAACGCCTGGAACGACACTCGGAAATGAACGTCTCCGAGTCCGACTTGGCCGCCGCCGACGCCGACATCGAGGGCGCCGCTGCCGTTCGAGGGCGTGAGCGAGACGCCGTCGAAGAGCTGGACGCGGCGGGGATTGTTGAAGGGCGCGCCTGCACCGACCTGGGTCGGCGCGCTCCGGATGTTCCCGAGACCGCCGAGGGCGATCGGTCCCGGGAGCAGCGTCGTGTTGAAGGCCGAGGCCGCGACGGCGCCGCCGGCGACGAAGCGCACGTTGTCGTTGTTGACGTTGCCGTCGTTGCCGACGTCGTAGCCGGTGACACCGAGGCTTAGGCCGTAGATGTCCAGCTGGCTGGCGTTCTCGAGAGTCAGGTCGAATGTCAGGACGTCACCGTTGAGGAGCTGCGCGACGTTGCCACTGCTGCTCGAGACATTCGTGATCGAGATGCCGAGAGCGCTCGCGGAAAGCGGTGCGAGCCACAACAGGGCTCCGCCGGCGACGAGCGCCATGCCCTTCTTCGTTCTGCTGCCAATCATGTGCTTCTACCTCTACAGCCTTCACGGCATCAGCCGCTACGCCGATCATCCCGGCGACTCCGTCGAGCCGACGAGCGCAAGCCCGTGCACCGCCACGCCCTGTGGCAGCGCGAACATGCAATCTGTCCGGACCTGGTAGAGGGAAACGCTCCGATCGAGACTCCACGGATTTTCTCCGTGCTCAAAGAGAGAACTCCGAGGTGCTTCCCAACACCCCGGCTCTTCGATTCGTCCCGATGGGCAGGCTCTTGCGAGCCGCGCGCACCGATATCCTCACGGCGCGGTCGGTACGAACCCACCACGCCACCTTCCCAGGTCGAGGCCATCATATATCCATCGAATCGGAATCCGGCGCAGAATTTCCTGACCGGCTGGTCAATTTTTTGCCCCTCGGGTCGGGGTTTGCCGCGAGCGATCGGACGACCGAAGATTGCTCCGCGGCGGGGTCCCTTTCTCGCGAGCCGTGCGGAGACTGCATGAATTTCGGTTTCACCGAGGAACAGGGCTTCCTGCGCGATGCCGTGCGGAAGTTCGTCGACGATCGCTGTCCGATGGCGGAGGTGCGGCGCCTGATGCGGACGCCGAACGCCCACTCGCCGGAGCTCTGGACGGCGCTGGCCGAGCAGGGCTCCCTGGGACTCTTGATCCCCGACGAGTACGGCGGGGCCGGTCTCGGCTGGGTCGACTTCGTCGTGCTCCTCGAAGAGACGGGGCGGACACTGATGCCGTCGCCGCTCGTGTCGACGGCGCTCGCCGCCGTGGCGCTCCAGGAAGCGGGGAGCGCCACGCAACGAAGCCGCTGGCTGCCTCGCTTTGCCGACGGGCGGGCGATCGGGACGCTGGCACTGCTCGAGGGGACCGATCTGCAGGGCGCTGCGGGGGTGGGGCTCGTGGCCGAGCAGGCCGGGGAAGTCGACGTGCTCCGCGGGGAGAAGCGGTTCGTTTCGGATGCGGGCTCTGCGGACGTGTTCATCGTGGCCTACCGCGCGCGGGCGGCCATTCGCCTCGCGCTCGTCCACAAGGATGATCCGGGCGTCCGGGTCGAGCTGGTCCCGAGCCTCGACGAGACGAAGCGCAGCGGCACGCTCGTGCTCGACGGCGTCCGGGTCGGGCCCGATGAGAGGCTGACCGGCGCGGATCCCGAGGCGACGCTCGAGCTCCTGCTTGATTGCGGCCGCGTCGCGGTGACCGCGGAGGGGCTGGGCGCGGCCGAAGGCGCGTTGGCGCTGACGGTCCAGTACGCGAAGGACCGCGTGCAGTTCGGCTCTCCGATCGGGCGTTTCCAGGGGGTGAAGCACCGGCTCGCCGACATCTGGGTCGACACCGAATCGATCAAGTCACTCCTCTATTACGCGGCATGGACGATCGACAATCGCCGCGGGGAGCTCCCCCGCTATGCGTCGCTCGCCAAGGCCTATCTGGCCGACGCCTTCACGCGGATCGGCGTCGACTGCATCCAGCTCCACGGCGCCGTCGGTTATACGATCGAGTACGACATCCAGCTCTATCTGAAGCGCTCGAAATGGCTGCGCCCGATGTTCGGCGACGGCGACTACCATCGCGACCGCCTGGCGCGCCTCTCTATGGGTTCAGAGGCGATGGGACCGGAAGCGATAGGCGCGGGAGGGACGGTCTGATGGATTTCAATTTCACGCCCGAGGAGCAGGCCTTCCGCGAGGAGATCCGGGCGTTCCTCGACGAGAACCTGCCGGACCCCGTGCCGGACGAGGATCCCGAGTTCCTGCGCGAATGGAATCGCAAGGTCCGCGCTCAGCGATGGATCGGCTTCAACTGGCCGCGGGAATGGGGCGGGGGCGGCGCCGACCTGATCCGCCAGTTCATCCTGAAGGAGGAGATGTCGACCCGACGCGCACCGCCGCTCGGGATCGACTTCATGGGTCTGACCTGGGTGGGCCCCGCGATCATCGCCCACGGCACGAAGGAGCAGAAGGCCGAGCATCTCGAGGCCATCCTCGATGGCGCAACCCATTGGTGCACGGGTTATTCGGAGCCCGACGTGGGCAGCGATCTCGCCTCGCTCCAGTGCCGCGCCGTCCGGGACGGCGACGAGTACGTGATCCACGGCCAGAAGATCTGGACGACCTCCGCCCATTTCGCGAGCCACATCTTCCTGCTCGTGCGAAGCGATCCGACGGTCTCGAAGTACCGGGGCATCACCTGCCTGCTCGTCCCGATGACGACGCCCGGGATCACCGTCACGCCGATCGAGAACCTGTCGGGCAAGGCCTCCTTCAACCAGGTCTTCTTCGACGGTGCGCGGACGCCCGTCTCGAACCGCCTCGGTGCGGAGGGCGAGGGCTGGAAGGTCGTGATGGGGGCCCTCGCGAACGAGCGCTCGGGGATCTCCGAAGCGACCGAGATGCGGCAGCACCTCGACGACATCCGGGATCTCGCGAAGCGCGCGCACCGAAACGGCCGGCCCGCGCTCCAGGACGACCGCGTCCGGCGCCGCCTCTCCGAGATGGAGATCCGTGTCGAAGCGATGCGCCTCACGGGCCTCCGCCATCTCACCGACCAGCTGAACGGCAAGCCCTCCGGCAGCGAGACCGCCATCAACAAGCTGCAGCGCGGGATCCTCGAATTGGAGATGAGCGAGCTGACCCTCGAGCTCCTCGGCACGGCCGCCCAGCACGAGGGTGAGCTCCAGCACGACGCGCTCTCC
>JANMTD010000591.1:0-2605 GCA_031390075.1 Deltaproteobacteria bacterium
GATGTCGGCCTCCGGCCGCTCCGAGGCCAATGAGTGGGCGGTTGCACCCGATCCGGTGCCCAGATCCAGGATCCGCCAAATCCGATCGGGCTCGCTGCCCGCCGGCCCGGGGCCTTTGAGCTTCGAAAGGGCGGCTTCGACCAGGGTTTCCGTATCGGGCCGAGGGGTCAACACGTCCTTCGTGACCTTGAAGGACAGCGACCAGAACTCGCGCTCACCGAGCAGGATCGAGACCGGAACCCGCAGCGCGGCGCGTTGCCGTACGAGCTCCCGGTAGCGGTCGCGCTCGGCGGGCAATACCGGCTTTTCGAAATCGACGTAGAGGCGGAGCCGCTCGGTCTCGAGCGCATGGGCCAATAACAGCTCGGCGTCGAGGCGCGGCGTCTCGATCCCCTGCCGCTGGAAATAATCCGTCGTCCAGCGCAGCAGCTCGAGCACGGTCCAGCTTCGGTCGCGGTCGCTCGGGGCTCCGCTCGCCGCGGCCGGTCGGGCGTCGGCGCTCACTCGTCGTCGTCCTGGCTCGCGAGGATCGTGCCGCCCTCCTGCGCCGCCGCGATCTGCGAATGGACGGCATCGAGCAGCTCGTCGAGATCGCCCGCCATCACGGCATCGAGCTTGTGGAGGGTCACGCCCGCGCGGTGATCGGTGACGCGGCTCTGCGGAAAATTGTAGGTGCGGATCTTCTCGCTGCGCTCACCGGTGCCGACCTGGGAGCGGCGCTCCTTGGCGCGCTCGGAATCGACGCGCTGCTGCTCGAGGTCGAAGAGCCGCGTTCGCAGGACGGTCAACGCCTTCGCCTTGTTCTTGTGCTGCGACTTCTCGTCCTGGCACTGGACGACGAGTCCGGAGGGCAGATGCGTGATCCGCACCGCGGAGTCCGTCGTGTTCACGCTCTGGCCTCCCGGCCCGCCCGCCCGCATGACGTCGATGCGCAGATCCTCGTGCTTGATCTCGATGTCGACCTCTTCCGCTTCCGGCATGACGGCGACGGTCACGGTCGACGTATGGATGCGGCCCTGGCTCTCGGTCGCAGGGACGCGCTGGACGCGGTGGACACCCTTCTCGTATTTGAGTCGACTGAAGACGTCCTGGCCCTCGAACTTGGCGATGATCTCCTTGAGACCCCCGCCGTCGGTCTCGGAGTACGAGAGCGTCTCGATCTTCCACCGCCGAGCTTCCGCATAACGCGAGTACAGGCGGTAGAGCTCGGCGGCGAAGAGCGCGGCCTCGTCGCCGCCCGTGCCGGCGCGGATCTCGAAGATCGCGTTCTTCTCGTCGTTGGGATCCTTCGGCGTCAGCAGGATCCGGAGCTCGAGCTCGAGGGCGGCGATCGCCGCATCGAGGCGAGCGATCTCGGAACGCGCGAGGTCCACCATGTCGGGGTCGTCGTCGTCGAGCATGCGCTTCGAGTCGACTAGCTCGTCGAGCGCCACTCGATAGCGAGCGCCCGCGGCGACGAGCGGTCGCAGCGAGCCGAGGCGCCGACCGAGCTTCTCGATCGCGCCGGGCTCCTTGCCGACCTTGGGATCGGAGAGCTGGGTCTCGATCTCGCGCGAACGCGCTTCGGCTTCGGCGATTCGATCCAGGAAGTCGGCCACGAGAGTCTCTCTGTCGGGACGTTGTCAGCTGTCAGAACGTCGTCAGCTGTCAGAACCCATCAAGAGTTCATCGACTCGAGGAACTCGGCATTCGTCGCCGTCTTCTCGATCTTGCCCATCAGGAACTCCATCGAGTCGACCGGCGAGAGCGGCGCGAGGACCTTGCGCAGGATGTACATGCGATTCAAGGTGTTCTCGTCCATCAAGAGCTCCTCGCGACGTGTCGCAGAGCGGTTGATGTCGATTGCCGGGTAGGTACGGCGATCGGCGAGCTTGCGGTCGAGGACGATTTCGCAGTTACCCGTGCCCTTGAACTCTTCGAAGATGACCTCGTCCATGCGCGAGCCGGTGTCGATCAACGCGGTGCCCACGATCGTGAGGCTGCCGCCCTCTTCGACGTTGCGCGCCGCGCCGAAGAAACGCTTCGGCTTGTGGAGCGCGTTCGAGTCGACACCACCCGACAGGATCTTTCCGGAGTGCGGAACGACCGTGTTGTGCGCGCGGGCGAGCCGCGTGATCGAATCGAGCAGGATCACGACGTCACGACCGTGCTCGACGAGGCGCTTCGCCTTTGCGATCACCATGTCGGCGACCTGGACATGGCGCGTCGCCGGCTCGTCGAACGTGGACGAGACGACTTCGCCTTTGACCGTGCGCTGCATATCGGTGACTTCCTCGGGGCGCTCGTCGATGAGCAGCACGATCAAGACGACCTCGGGATGCGCCTCGGCGATGGCGTTGGCGATGTCCTTCAGGAGCATCGTCTTGCCGGCCTTGGGCGGCGAAGTGATCAGGGCGCGCTGGCCCTTCCCGAGCGGCGCGATCAGATCGACGATGCGCGTCGTCAAACCGCCCGACTTGGTCTCGAGTGTGAACTTCTCCTGGGGATAGAGAGGCGTCAGGTTGTCGAACAGGATCTTGTGCTTCGCGGCCCGGGGCTCTTCGAAGTTGATCGACTCGACCTTCAGCAGCGCGAAATACCGCTCGCCTTCCTTCGGCGATCGGAC
>JANMTD010000614.1:0-17649 GCA_031390075.1 Deltaproteobacteria bacterium
CCAGATCGACCTCACACCGACGCTCAACGCGTCGTACAGCACGAATCGCGCGAGTTGAACCCGCATCGCGAAGAAGAACTCCCCCATCGGTCGCTCGACCGCCGCCGCCGCCGCCCGGGTCACCTGGATTCCACCATGGGCTCGATTCGCGGGCGCATGAGGTGGATGGACGTTGTCGCTCAGATCGTTGTCGAGACAGAATACGACGAGCGCAAGGACCGGATCGAGTCGCGGTGCCCAGCGCTCGAGAAGGATGCTTTCCTGGCGAGTCGAGTAGCTCGGAACGCCCAGGTTGAAAACCTGCCAGGACGAGCTCCCGCCGCCGAGGCGATCGAGCTCTCGTTCGAAGACGGAGAGAAAAGCCTCGCCCGCTTCGACGGGCATCCCGAATGCGAAAGAATCGCCGACCGCGAGGATGCGCCGGACGCCTTCATCGAGCGAAGAATCGGGGGATGTAGCGGGGGATGAATCCGTGGATGAAAAGTCGCGCGCATCGCGAAACCCGTCGGCGTTCGTGCGCACTTCGAAGCGCTGGCCGCCCTTCCAGTACGTGCCCGAGAATCCTGCGACGAGCCGATACCCGAGCGACGGATCCGGCTCGAAGAGGCCAACCGCCGGATACGTGCGCGGGTAACCGAGGAGCCTCAATCCGATCTCACCCACGACGAGAGCCGCGAGGAGACCCAACAGGATCGCGAGTCCCACGAAGGCCGATCGATGTCCGCGAAGCTTCATCATCGAAGATCCCAGGTAGTATGGCGCGCACCATGAACATGAAGAAGCAGCCCGGTCTCTTCATCGCCTGGGAGAAGTATCAGCGACGGGCAGAGCTGCTGGCGCCGCTGCTCGAATCCGAGCTCGTGTACTTTCCGAATCGGATGCCGTCGCGCTGGTTGCGGCCGATCGATTACATCGCGAAGTTCAGCGACACGCTGCGGACCCTCCGACGGCACGGGCCACGATTCGCCGTCGTGCAGGCGCCCCCGCATTTTTCGATGCTTGCGCCGCGTCTCGCCGGGGTGCCCTACGTGCTGGACGTCCATAATGGCCTGTTCCAGTCCGGCTGGTCTCGACTGCCGCTGGTCGACTTTGCGATTCGCGAGGCGCGCTGCGTCGTCGTACACAACGACGAGATCCGGGAGCTCGCTCGCGCGATGCATCCCGGAGTGGACTTCCTCGTGCTGGCCGACCCGATCGAGTCGATCCGCTTCCCGGGCCTCGGACGCGAGCCGAAGAAGATCCTGTTCATCTGCTCCTTCGACGCCGACGAGCCGCTCGAGGCCATCGTCGGGACCGTCGAGGGCGCGCCCGATTTCGAATTCGTGATCACCGCGAATCCTGCCGTGCTCCCCTCGAACCTGCGAGAGCGACTGATCGCCTGCCCGAATCTGCGGCTCACGGGCCATCTCTCGGTCGAAGACTATCAACGGATGCTCTGTTCGAGCAGTGCAGCGATCGCGCTGACCGCGACCGAGGCGACGCAACAATCCGGTGCCTGCGAGGCGCTTTCGTCGGACACGCCCCTGATCGTCTCCCGCACCGCTCTCTCGGGGCGGTTGTTCGGCAGCTGGGCGAGCCTGGTCGAGAATACGGCCAGCTCGATCATCGCCGCGATCCGCGCACGACGGCCGACCACCCTCGACCTCGCGTCCGACTTCGCGTCCGAACTGGCCGTCGAGCGAGCGCGATGGAACGAGCGGGTGCACGCACAACTCGCGATCGTTCTCGAGCGAATGGCGATCGAGTCCTGAATCCACCGCTACGGCGTCGCCTGGATACGCCAGAGCAGACCATCGACGACACGCCATGCATCCATGCCACCGATCGTGAGACGCCGGAACAACGAGATCGAATCGCCGCCTTCCACCTTGATGCGGGAGAGCACGAGGGGATCGGATCCGGGCGTGATCGCGCCGTGCTGCGACGTGAAGGCGAACCGGTATCCAGCGCGTTCCAGGGCCGAACGCGTGCCGGCATTGAAATCCGGCCGCGTACCGTACGGGTAGGCCATCGCGCGAATCCTGCATCCGAGCCGCTGCTCGAGCACCGCACGCGAGCGACGAATCTCTTCCTCGGCCTCCGGCGCGGGAAGTACGCCGAGAGACCGATGACTGAAGCCGTGGGAACCGATCTCGATCCCTGCCGCCTGGACGGCCTCGAGCTCCTTCCAGCTGAGAAAGGGCTCTTCCTGGGCTTCCTGGGGATTAGCGGCGGCGGTCGACTCCAGGAGGCCGGGGCTCACGAAGGCGACGGCCGGTACGCCGTGGTCCCGCAGGATCGGAAGCGCGTCGCGATGAAGACTCCGCAGTCCGTCGTCGATCGTCACGACCACCGCACCGCGCGGCACGCCACGCCGACCCGCGAGATAGGCGTCGAGGTCATCGAGCGACAGCACGAGGCGATGTTCGGCGAGATAGGCGATCTGTAATTCGAACTGTCCGCGATCCAGGTAGAACGGGTTTCGGCGAACGTCTCCGATTCCGTGATACGTCAGAACGCGCACGGATGGATCCGACCGTCGAAGCCCTCTCGGCCAGGACGTGCCCGACACGAGCCAGCGAGTCCATTTCTTGGCGTGCCAGCGGACGTCAACCATCGGCATGGATCTCCTGCCGGAGCGCTGCCGCACCTTCCAGATCGCGCGAGATCGAGCGGATGGCTCGCGCCAGGAACGCCGGGTTTCCGAGCACGTAACGCCGCCACTTGGCCGGCTGTTGCAGCAGGAGCTGGACCCACTCCATGCCCCAGGCCCGAACCCAACTCGGGGCCCGCGTCAGATCTCCGGCCCAATGGTGGAAGATGCCGCCGACCCCGATACAGAGCGGGACACGCAGCGCGTCGCGATTTCGCCAGAGAAACATCTCTTGAAGCGGATTCCCCATCCCGACGAGGAGCATGTCGGGCGCGGCGGCGTTGATCGCCTCGACCAGGGTCGCCTCGTCGTCGGCGAAGAAGCCATGGTGATGACCGACGAGTGTCCAGCCGGAGAATCGCTCTGTCGCGGTCTCGGATGCGGCGCGGATCAATTCCTCCTCGCCTCCGAGCAGGAAATAGCGATATCCAGCGCCGGCCGTCGCCTCCATCAGACGCGGAACGAGGTCCGTGCCGACGAGATTGGCTCGCATCCGAACCCCGCGCATCCGAGCCGCCCATCGAACGCCCGTCCCGTCTCCGAAGACCCAGCGGGCACTCTGGATCACACGAGCGTAGTCGGTTACATGTGAGGTGAGATTCAAAGTGTGCGCATTCACGAGGAAAACGAGTGCCGCGCCCTTCTGCCGCTCCGAAAGCACGCCCGTCATGAGCTCGACGGCTTCCGCCGATGATCGATTCGCGATCCGAATACCCATGATCGTCACATCGCCTGCATCGGACAGCAACCGATCGGGCGGTCGCCTCGTATTCGGCTGTGCTTCTTTCAACAGCATGGAGAGTCGCCCCCGTGGCGCCTGAGTCGCCGACGCGCACGTCCCGCCCGGAGCTGGGAATCGTGGTGATCGCGCGCAATGAGGCCGAGAACATCGGTCGCACGCTCGAGGCCGCGCTGGCGGCGGCCGAGAATCATGCGAATACCTCCGTCGTACTGATCGATTCCGACTCGACCGACGAGACGGTAGCCATCGCCTCTCGCTACCCGATCGACGTCTACCGCTATTCGGGACCGATCCGTTCGGCGGCCGCCGGACGGCGCCTGGGCGGCGAACGGGTCGATGCGGCGAACGTACTCTTCATCGATGGGGACTGCACCTTGATGCCGGATTGGCTGCCGGGAGCCCTGGCGTTGCTGCAGGCCGATCCGCGCAATGCCGCCGTGTACGGCCTGCGTCGCAACGTCTTCAAGACGGGCGGCGCCGATCCGATCGTGCGCGACTCGCAGCCCGGCGAGTTCGGCATGGGCGGCAACGCGCTCTACCGCAAGGACGTCCTCGAAGAGGTCGGGGGCTTCAATCCTTATCTCGGTGCCGAGGAGGAATCGGAGCTCGAAGGCCGGATCAGAAAGAGGGGATACCGCGTGCTCGACACGCGCACCCTCATGTTCGAGCACCACACCCTGCCCCGCGAAAGCACGGGCGAGCTCCTG
Organism: Deltaproteobacteria bacterium; assembly: GCA_031390075.1. Classification (GTDB taxonomy): domain Bacteria; phylum Myxococcota_A; class UBA9160; order UBA9160; family UBA4427; genus UBA4427. Next base: position 4,082 of record JANMTD010000614.1, read on the forward strand.
CGGCGGATTCGCAGCGGCTTGCACCGTGGTCCGGGCCCCGTCCTGCGATTGGCGGCACAGCAAGGCCTGCTCGCCCATCACGCGCGTCGATACAATCGCTACCTCCTGATGCTCGCCTACCTCCTCGGCGGCGCGCTCGCGCTCGTCGCGACCCTCGCCAGCGGTCGCGCCGTCGTCCTCGTCGCCTGGGCGGCGACCGGGATTCTCATGCTGGCCGTGCTGGCCTGGAAACGCGGCAGCCTTCGCGAAGCGAGCTTCATCGTGCTCGACTGGGCGAGCGTGGCCATCAGCCTGCTGCCCGGCCTCTTGCGAACGCCGCGGCGACCCGACGCTTTCGCGCCTCCGATCGAGCACGTCCATGCGCAAGCGACCGACTCCACCCGGAGACGATCGGGCCCGGCGCGAGATCCTGCCGGAGCAAACGAGCACGAGTGAATTCGAACGGCGGAACGTCATGACGATCAGATGCGGTCGTAGAGCCAGCGAGGGACGTAGCTTCGAGCGCTATTGAGCACCACACCGAGCAGGGGAGCGCCCGACTCGCCGATCTGATGGATCGCGAGACGCCCCTCTCGTCGACTCGTCTGACCGCCGCGGACGACCAGGACGACGCCGTCGACCTTCGCAGCCAGTGTCCGTGCTTCGACGCAATCGCGGATCGGCGGAGCGTCGAACACCACCAGGTCGTAACGGGAAACGAGATCGTTGACGATCTTCCCGATGATGCTGCGCCGGAAGAAGGCCCTCGGATCGGAAATCGATCTGCCTGCGGTCAAGACGTGGAGGTTCTCCACCGAGGCAGGAGCGAGCGTGTCGAGCCCTGTCGCGCCAGTCAACAGATCGTAGAAGCTATCGCCATCGGGGAGAGTGAAGATCCGATCCAACGACGGTGCTCGCAGGTGGGTATCGACCAGCAGGACACGAACGGAAGGGTCTCGCGACACCGAATGGGCGAAGCGAGCGGCGATCGTCGAGACACCGACGCGATTCTGCGCCCCCGTCAACATCAGCGATCGAACGCCAGCCTTCAGCGAGCGGCGAACCAGGTCGCTCTCGAGGTCGTCATAGAGACCATCGGGCGACGGCGCGGCGACCGCGCGAACGACCTTGACGATCTCGTCCGGAGTGTGGACGGAGCGCGATTGCGGCCGCTCGGGCTCGTCTTCGCGGTGGTCGCGGTCGGGCAGCTTCCAGATCTCGGCCATATCGTCGACCTCGCGCGTTATTCGGTGCAGATCTCGGGAATCGTCGCGATCGGCACGGTTCCCAGGCAGCGCTGAACGTCGGAAGGCGTGTCCAGCGTGCCCAGGAAGAACTCGAGAACCACCGCCCAGACGACGCCGAAGGAGAGGCCCGCGACCAACGCGAGCACAAACAGGGCGAGCTTGCTCGAAATCGGCTCCCTGGGCGGCATCGCCCGCTCGATCACGCGCACGCTCGAAAGTCCGCGAGCGTCCATCGCATCCGAGAACGTCGCGCGGGTCATCTCGTCCATGTGGAGCTTGTGTCGACTTCGGCTCTGTGCGACTTGCATACTCAGGCGCTCGAATTCGCCCGAGAGTGCGTCGAGCTCGTCGAGACGAGCCTCGAGGTTCCTGACTTCGGAAGAAATCGACCGATGGCGATGGGCGGCGCTCTGCATGGCGACGCCCTCGAGCAGGAACTCACTCTTCACATCGGAGGGCAGCTGGTTGTAGCGACCACTGTTGAGATCGCGGTTCTCCCGCTCGAGATCTTCGAGATGGCTGAGTTTGCGCCGCGTCGCATCGGCCTCGAACCGCGAGCTGTCAGCTTCGATCTGCAGCAGGGCGAGCTGTGCCCCCACTCGACTTCGCTCTTCGTCGAGTGAGCCCATCGTGAGGCCGTGCTCGGCCTTGAACTCGGCCAGCACGCGCTCCTGCTCGTTCAACTGTCGTCCGATCAGCTCGAGTTGCTCCGCCAGGAACGCCGACTGATTGCGATCCTTCAGGATCGCGATGTGTCGCTCGATGAATCCGTCCGCCAGCGCATTGACGACCAGCGCTGCGATTTCCGGATCTTCGTGCTCGAAGGAGACGTCGATCAGGGTCGAACTTCCGGCGGTGGCGACCTTCAGCGCCTTCGTCACACGATTCGCCGCCTTTTCCTCGGCCGACACCTCGTCGTCCGATTCGGGCGAACGGGCCGGATAGATCCGATCGGCCCCGAGCTTCGCGACGACGTCGCGCGCCAACGAGTATCCCGTCAGGATCTCGGCGGCGAGAGTGGTCTGCTCGTCCTGCTCGAATCGGACGGCGGGCGTGACGGCACCGGCCGTCGGAAGGCTCGCGTCGACGATGTGCTCGCGCCCGACCTGCAACAGGATCTGAGCGCTCGCCCGATAGGACGTCGTCGAGAACAGAAGCGCGACCACGGCGGTTCCGAGCGTCACCAGAACGATCGCGACCTTCCACTTGAACAGGACCTCGGCGATCTGCACGAGCTTCGATTCGGGCAATCCGTTCATGGTCAGTAAGCCCCTCGTTGACTCAGGACCACCGGGATCGTCCGCAGCAGGATCTTCAAGTCGAGCCACAGCGACCACCGATCGATGTACTCGAGATCGGCTTGCATCCACTCGTCATAGGTCATCGCGCTTCGCCCATTGATCTGGCTGAGGCAGGTGAGGCCCGGGGACACGCTCTGTCTACGGCAGTGGCGAAGATCGGAGAAGTTCGCGTAGTCGCGGAGGGGAAGGGGCCTCGGGCCGACCAGGCTCATGTCCCCCATCAGCACGTTGATGAGCTGAGGAAGCTCGTCGATGCTCGAACGCCGCAGGAACCGGCCGATCGGAGTGATTCGCGGATCTTCGCGAAGCTTGAAGGCGGCTCCGTCGACCTCGTTTCGACTCTCGAGGTCGGGGAGCAACGCCTCGGCGTTCTGGACCATCGTTCGGAATTTGTACATCAGGAACCGGCGCTTCTTGAAACCGACCCGAACCTGTCTGAAGAAGACGGGCCCGGGCGACGTGAGCCTGATCGCAGCGGCGATCGCGAGGAACGGAACACTCAGCAGGATCAGCGCGCCCACCGAGATCAGGACGTCTCCGATGCGCTTGACCCACCAGCTGGAGCCCAATGGGACGTCGGGTGTCAGCGACACGCCGTGTCCCCCGAAACAAGCACCGATTCGGGGAGCGCGAGCGGAGGGATAGATCGCCTGCGCATCGAGGACGACACCCACACCCTGTTCCCAGCATTGGTCGAGCAGCTCCGTGGTCTCGACATCGACTTCGTCCGGCGGTAGACAGAACAGGACGAGATCGACGACGTTCTCCTTTAAGTAGGCGCCGAAATTCTTGTAGTCGCTGATCACTCGGATCCCCGTGTCAGCGAGAGTGGGCTGCACACTCCAATGTTTCCCCACGAATCCAAGCAGCCGATAGTGCGCCGCCGGATCGGATTTCACTTCCTTGGAGAGCGCGACGGCTCGCGGGGACGTACCCAGAATGACGACATGCAGGGCGGCGCGCGAACCGTGGTAGGGGCCGGCCATGAATTCGGTGAGCAGATGTCCGAGCAGCTGCACCGCGAACAAGGTGCCGAGGAACGGACCGTCGACCGCTTCGAGATCCAGGACAGGTGCCGCGAGGGCGGTCACCGCGGTCGTGACCAGCGCGGGCAGGATCGCTCCGTGTGATGCACGTTTTCTGTGACGGCCGACACGCGCCCAGTACGCGATCCCGACCGTGATGCCGAAGAGTCCCGCGCCGATCAGGAAATTCTTGATCTGGATCCGGAGGAGCATGAACTCCTTGAGCGACAGGGTCGTGGCACTTTCCTGATGACGGACCGCGAGCGCAGCGATCATGCCCATCGCCAGCCAGAAGCTCAACCGCCAGATTCCTGGACCGAGATTGGGGCGGGACTGCTCGATGGAAGGAGCGGGGGAATTCATGACGACCTCAACAACGGGGCGAGCAGGAGGAACAGCAAGTGATAGAGTGTCAACTAGGAAAGTCTGAACAATTCTGACGAAACCACACATCCTGAAAGGTACGAATCCGGACGCGAGTTTGCTGCCTCCGTGTTCGAGGGTGAGTACAGAGCAGCCGCATCGGATTCCAGGGATAAAGACTGCCCCAAGCGTACGCCTGTCACCGTACCTGTTTACCCTCAAGCTTCCCGCAGGATTTGGGGAGTCCAGGCGGAGCCGGCAGATCTGCCGCCCAGAAACGGCCCGAATTCCCCCGGAATTGGATCGAACTCGAGATCCCCTTGGACGACCTCAGGCGCCGCTCGAGGGGCTCAGAAGTTCAATGCGCCTGGCAAGCCAAACGGACCGACGAATCGCCCGCGTTATCGTCGTCCCGTGACCCTCCCCACCGACCCGATCGTCGTGACCGGCGCGAATGGCCAGCTCGGCCGAGCGCTGCTCCGCGATCTCGCCGCGCGCGGCCACCCGGCGGTCCGCGCCCTGGTCCGGTCCTCGCGCGCAGCGGAGTCGATCGCGGCCCTCACTCTCGATCCCGCGCCCGCGGTCCAGATCGTCGACTACACGAGCCCCCACGAGATGGAGGCCGCCATCGCCGGCGCCCGTTTCGTCGTCCACCTCGTCGGCGTCATCAAGGAGACCCGGGACACGCGTTACGTCGACGCCCACGAGAACACCTGCCACGCCCTCGCCCTCGCGGCGCCGCGCGCGGGGACCCAGCGGATCGTGTACCTCTCGATCCTCGGCTCGCTGGCGGATTCGTCGAATCCCTGTCTCGCCTCGAAGGGACGCGCCGAGGCGATCCTGCTCGAGGCGCGGGTCGCGGCGACGGTGCGGCGCGTGCCGATGGTGATCGGCGGGGACGATGCGGCGTCCGCTTCGATCCGGCGCCAGGCCCGCGCGCGGAGCGTACGCCTCGTCGGCGGTGGGCGAACGCTCCAGCAACCGATCGACGCCCGCGACGTGCGCGCGGCCGTGCTCGCGGCGGTCTCGTCCGGTGCGGGCCGCCCCCTCGTCCTCGACGCCGGTGGCCCCGAATGCCTGTCGCACCGCAATCTCGTCCTGCGGGCCGCGCGCCACTGGAACAACGAGCCGCGCATCCACACACTGCCCCGCGGCCTCGCCCGCGCCGGCATCGGACTGCTGGAGGCCATTCTTCCGAGCCCGCCGATCACGCGTGCGATGTTCGACATCCTGCAGCACGACGACCGCGTCGATACGCGCCCCTTCTGCGAGAAGCTCGGCGTCCGGCTGACGCCCCTCGACACGACGCTCGCCGATTTCGTCGGCCCCGCGAGCGCGCAGCAGGCGGGTCGAGCCGATCATTGAGTCCACATCGAGTCGAGATGGAGCACCCATGGCTTCCGAAGAACAGACGCCGACCCAACCGAACGCGCGGGCGCTGCGGCCCAGGGCCTGGCAGCAGGCGCTCCCCTGGGCGATCACGCTCGTGTGCTTCGCGTACCTCTACACGCGACTCGCGGGGGCCGCGGCGCGGGAGGGAACCGACCTCGCGGGTTATCTCGCCGCGATCTTCGCGCGCGTCTCGTGGACACGCTGGCTGATGCTGATGGTCCCCTACTCGGCGTTCTTCTTCCTCGTCGACTCGCTCGTCGTCTGGCGCGTCGTGACCTGGTTCAACGCTCCGCTGCGTTATTCGGACATCCTCCCGATCCGCGGCTCGAGCTACATCCTCTCGATCCTGAACGAGCAGGTCGGCAAGGGCGCGATGGGCCTCTATCTGAACCGGCGCTACGGCGTGCCCGCCTGGGAAGTCGGCTCGAGCATGATCTTCATCATGTTCTGCGAGTTCTATTATCTGCTCGCGTGGGCGACCTCCGGCTACCTGCTCCGCCGCGAGGATCTGCCCCCGGTCTTCGCCTTGATCCCGTGGTTGGGTCTCGCCGCCAGCGTCTTTCTCGCTCTCTGGCTCGCGTTCTTTCGTGGCCCGCTGGGCCGGGGCACCGCGCTGCGCGAACGCCCGCTCCTCAAGTCCTTCCGCGAGGCCGGACTCCACCGCTACCTGACGATCATGCTGCTGCGATCGCCCGCGATGCTGGCCGCGGTCGTCGTCTACAAACACGCCCTGGCGCTCTTCGGTGTCGAGGCGAGCTATGTCCAGATGCTGGGCTATCTGCCGGTGATCTTCTTCGGAGCGGCGACGCCGGGGCCGATGCGGACGGTCGCGATCACGCTCTGGGTGATCCTGTTCCCGGGCAACGAAGGCGAGATGACGACCTTCGGCTTCGTCCAGCACAACTTCTTCATCTTCTTCAATGCGGCGATCGGGCTGCTGTTCCTGCGGCGGGCGAACCGGGAGCTATTCGGCGGCCAGGCCGGAACGACGGGGCCTTGAAGACCGCCGCCGGATTCCGGCGAGCAGCGCCAGCGCCGCCGCGAGCCCCGCGGCGGTCCCCGGCTCGGGAAGCGGCGTCGGATCGCAGGGATCCCCCAGCCCGTCCGCGTCGAAATCCGCCTGGCCGTCATTCACATGGCCCGGGCAGTTGTCGAGGGCATCGAGCCGGACGTCGAGGTCGCGGTTGATCCCGACCCGCGTCCCCGACCCGGGCGCGACACAGGTGTAGGTCAGCGGGCCGCGACTCGAGACACTCGCCCGCAGCGCGGCCTCCGTCACGAGCTGGGACTGGTCCGGGTCGTCGTCGGCCTGGAGGAAGCCGGAAGGCAGCCGGAGCCAACCGCGCGGCTCGCCGTCTTCGGCGCCCTTCACGACGAGCTCGCACTCGGTCGTCGTGCCGTCGAGCAGGAGGGACGAAAACGGCGCTGCAGCGCGCGCGATCAGCAGATCGATACGCGGGCCGGCGACGGCGGCGTTGCTCGCATCGAGGGTGACCTGCTGGCCGACGATGGGCGCGACGTCGTTGTCGAATTGCAGCATGAAGGCTTCGTTGTTGCGGCGCTCGACGTCGTTCGGGAAGACGAAGGCCGCGGCGCTCACGAAGCGAAAGAGCGTGTCGACCGAGCCGTCGTGGGAGAAGCCGAAGCCGCGCACCTGGTCGCCGGTGTGGACGGCACCGCCTCCGAACGGGACTAGCAGGCCGAACATGCCGACCTTCGAATACATGTTGCGTAGATGCGGGACCTTGACGACCTGCGAGCTGCCCTCGAAGGTCGAGAAGGTCCCGCCGCCGAAGAAGCCCTGGCTCGCGTCGATGCGGTGGCAGACCTCGCAGGTCAGGGCGCCGTCGGTCGGCGTGTTGAGAAAAAAGTTTCGGCCCTGGACGGCGGGCGGCGTGAGCTGGTTGTCGAGGGCGCGCACCGGATTCGGCGGCAGCACGAGCGCGAGCGCGAAATCCGCGAAGCGCTGCATGTCGCCGCTCGAGATCGGCTCATCGCGGCCGAGCAGCCCTTCGAAGGCGATGATGAAGTTGCGGAAGGCCTGATCCTCGTCGTCGGGCGACGAGCCGAAGACGCCGCTGCTGCGGTCGCCGCGCCAGTGCATGGCGCCGCCGTGCTGCATGCCGCGCAACGTCTGCGTCGTCATCGGACCCTTCATGGGGTGGAAGACGTCGGTCTGGCCGACGCCGTTCAGGCCTGGCGGAACAACCGGCGGCGCGAACGCGATCACCATCGGGCTCGTCGTCAGCACGTCGTCGGGATTGCCAAGATCCCAGCCGAGCTGGTCCATGTCGCCGAAGATGTGGCAGGAGGCGCAGGACGCTTCGCCATTGCTTGAGCTGTTGCGCGCGTCGTAGAGGAAAGGTCGGCCTTCGATGACGGCGAGCGGCTCCTGATTCGGGAAATTCCAGTGCTCGACCTCGAGGCCGCTCGGGAGGTCGACCATCGAGATGCCGTTGTCGAAGCGCGTGTAGACGAAGAGGCGCTGGTTCGGCTCGTCGAGCACGAGGCCCGCCGGCCCGCCGCCGGTCACGTCGATGTAGTCGCCCGAGAGCACGGTCGGATCGAAGCTGTTGGCCTCGAGCGCCGCCGTCGGAAGCACGCCGACCCTGCTCGAGCCGAAAGCGGCGACGTAGAGCGTCGAGCCGTCGCCGGAGACCGCGATCTCGAGGGGTGTCGCGAGGCTGTGATTGCGCTGCGAGGGATCGAAGCCGGGCTCGCCGGCGAGGATCCCGTAGTCGATGTGTTTGTTGAGATGGCGCGGGAGCACGCTCGTCCCGTCGATTACGGTGATCCGCGCCTCGGCGAGATGGCCCTGGACGCTCGAGCCGCCGGTCAGGCCGGAACCCTCGAACTGGGTCAGATTCTTCGACTCCGTGTTCGAGACGTAGAGCTTTCCGGAGTCCGGGTGCACGGCCATGTTGAAGAGCGTCGTCCCGACACCGACGTGCGCGCGGATCTGCGCGAGGCTCGTCGCATCGAGCTCGAAGACGTCGAGATCCGGGAGATTGAAGCGGACGAAGGAACCAGCGAGCGTGCCCGTATTCCAGATCCGGCCGAGCACGTCGCGCCAGAGTCCGTCCGCGCCCTGCTGCGCGATGAGCCCGACCTCGGGCGCCTGAAGGCCCTGGAAATTCTGCGATGGCCCGGGCACGCCGCCCGGCGCCGTCAGCGTCCCACCGATCAGGCAGCTCGTCGACTGGCTGAAGCCATTGCAGACGAAGGCGCTGTTGAGCGCGGTCGTGCGATTGCCCGAATGGTGGATCGCGACGAAGACCCGGCTGCCATCCGCAGAGCGTGCGAGGGCTCGCGGTGTGTCCCCGAAGAGGGTCACGATGCGAATCGGCCTACCGCCGAGCGCCGCGCCGAGATTCGCCGCGTCGAAGACCCAGACATCCGCGCGGCCGATGCCCTCGGTCGTGAGCTGCGGGTCGCCGGCGCCCGGGACGGCGGGGACGGCGGTCAGCGAGGGGTGCGTGCGGTGCTGGCCGCGGTGGGCAGTCGTGATGAAGGCGCGAGCATTATCGGGGCCGGCAAAAAGGATGTCGCGGGGCTCGTCACCGACCAACAGCGTCCGCGTCACGACGCCGGTCGCGGGGTTCACGATGCTGATGCTGTCCGAGAGATGATTCACGACCCAGACTTCCGTCTGGCTCCGCACGGCGACCGCGACCGGCTCCTGGCCGACCGGAATCGAGCGGACCGGCGTCAGCCCCTCGCCGTCGACCGCGAAGACCTCGAGCTGACCGTCCGGCGTGTTGACCGCGTAGAGCAGACTCCGGTCCGGCGAGAGCGCGATCGGCCGCACCGGCCCGCTCTCGAAGGCGAGAAACGATGGCGCCGCGACGGCCCGTGGCGCACAGAGCAGACCCAGGATCGCTCCTGTCAGGAGGAGCAGGAGCAGCGGCCTCGCTCGCAGACTCTCGTTGACCCGCTCGGAATGCTCCATCGCACGTCCTCTCCCGGCTCTCGCCGGGCCGACCCGGGCGACCCCGTCGGCCACCCTGGTTCTACCAGACATCAACCGATCCGCGGGAAGAAAGTTGCGCGCAAATCGCGGGCGGGTCCTCTCCGCGGGGCGACAGGCGATCGGGACTCGCGCCGACTACGGCGCCGGCTGCCCCGGCCGCCGCCCCCGGTGCAGGCGGATCAGCGTCAGGGCGCGATCGGCGATCGACACGAGCGTCGTCCCGACCAGGATCCAGGCGATGCCTCCGGCCAGGAGATCCGAGGGCTGCTTCAACGAGAGCGCCTCGCGGGTCACCACCATCCCCACCGGCACGAAATAACAGACCCCGTTCCAACGCCCGAGCTGGCTCGCGCGCAGCGGCTGCCCCGCGAGCGTGCGCGAATCGAGCACGTACTGGAAGAACGCGACGGCGACCAGCACGGGCAGGGCGAAGGGGATCCGCCCGCCCATCGCCAGCCCCGCGAGCGCCGTCGCTACGAAGAGCGCGTCACTGGCGTGATCGAGGAGCCCGCCGAAGGCCGAGCTCTCCCCGCGCGCCCGCGCGATCCGCCCGTCGACGAGATCGGTCACCACCGCGAGCCAGAAGAGCGCACACGCGACCCCCCATTGCCCGGCGAGTATCGCCCGAAATGCGAAGGGAACGGACGCGAGGCGCGCGAGCGTGATCGCGTTCGAGAGCGTCATTCACGCCAGCGCGGAACCCGATCGCGGATCCGGCTCCAGCCGAGGCGGTCGAAGAGCTTCTCGGTCTGCCCGCGGTCGGCGCCCCGATAGGCGAGATCCGCGAGCCGCGGCGAGAAGCCGGGAACCTCGCGCAGGACCGTCGCGAGGGATTTCGTCGCCAGCGCCCGGTCGCGGTGGAGCGAGACCTTCTCCGCCAGCTTCGAGGCACCCCGCACCTGGACCTGACCCCATGCGCCGCTCTGCGCCACCGCGGGTATCGCCTCGATCGACTCGAAGACCTGCAGGATCGCCGCCGCCGACTTCGCGCCGATGCCCGGCACCCCCGGCAGGTTGTCGACCACGTCGCCCACGAGCCCGAGATAGTCGGGGATCTGGGTCGGCGAGACGCCGAACTTCCCGCGCACCCCATCGGCGTCGAAGGTCGTCTCTTTCGCGAGGTCGTGGACGACGACGCGTCCGTCCTCGCGCACGAGCTGGCAGAGATCCTTGTCGGTCGTCAGGATGCGCGCCCGGGCACTCGATCGGACGAGATCCTCGCAGAGCGCCCCGATCAGATCGTCCGCCTCGTAGTCGTCCTGCTCGAAGCTCGCGAAGCCGAGCGCCTCGGCGATCTCCCGGCAGAGATCGAATTGCGGCTCGAGATCGCCGGGGGTCTCGCCGCGCTGGGCCTTGTAGCCGGGGAAGGTGGCGTTGCGGAAGCTCGTCATCGCCGCGTCGAAGCAGATCGCGAAGTGGGACGGGTCCTCGTCCGCGGCGTATCGCAGGAGCGTGTTGGCGAAGCCGTAGGCCGCGTTGCACGGCGTCCCGTCGTCGGCCGTCATCGGCGGCAGCGAATGGTAGGCGCGGAAGATGTAGACATGGCCGTCGAAGAGGTGGACGAGGGGGTCTTGATCACGCTGTTTCGCCGCCATCCCGGCCCCACTCGTTCGTCGATCGCCGCTAGCGACGCTCGTCCAGCACCGCCTCGATGATCATCTCCGCCGCGTGGGCCAGCTTGAGATCGCGCTTCTCTCCGCTCTGGCGCCGCACGAGCTCGACGATGCCGCTGGCCAGCCCCTTCGGCCCGACCGTCACGCGGTACGGAAACCCGACCAGATCGGCGTCGTTGAACTTGACGCCGGGCCGCTCGTCGCGGTCGTCGATGATCACGTCGATGCCCGCCCCCTTGAGCTTCTCGTAGAGCGCCTCGCCCGCCTCGTGGCAGGCGACGTCGGTCGGCTTCACGACGCTGACGACGACCTCGTAGGGCGCCGTATTGACCGGCCAGCAGATGCCCTTGTCGTCGTGATTCGCCTCGACGATGGCCGCGAGATTGCGCTCGAGACCGATTCCGTACGAGCCCATGATCAGGGGCACCGACCCGCCCTTCTCGTCCTGCACGTACGCGTCCATCGCGACGCTGTACTTCGTGCCGAGCTTGAAGATGTGGCCGACCTCGATCGTCTTGTGGACGGAGAAGGGCGTGCTGCACATCGGGCAGCCCTCGCCGCTCTTCACCTCGCGCAGATCGAGCCAGGCCTTCACGTCGATGTCGCGGGCGATGTCGACACCGCGCAGGTGGAAGCCGTCCTTGTTGGCCCCGGTCACCATCTCGCGCCGTCCGTTCAGCGCCTCGTCGGCGATGACGTAGAGATCGCGCCTGCCGACGGCGCCGAGGCTCCCGGGCCGCGCGCCGAGCGTTCGCTGGATCAGCTCCGGGTCGGCCGCGCGGATCTTCTGGCCCTCGACCTGGTCGATCAGCTTCTGCTCCGCGAGCTGGTGATCCCCGCGCAGCAGGACGAGGATCGTCTTGTCGTCGACCTGGTAGACGAGGGTCTTGATCTGGCGCTCCGCCGGCGCTCCGCCCTGCATCTTCGCGAGGTCGTCGATCGTCCGCACACCGGGGGTCGGGAACTCCTCGGGCGCCGCGAGCCCGAGCCCGTCGACCGCCGCGGGCAGCGTACTCTGCGCCTTCTCGACGTTCGCCGCGTAGCCGCATTTCCCGCAGTGGGCGATCCAGTCCTCGCCGGCGTCGCTCTTCATCATGAACTCGATCGACTGACTCCCGCCCATCACGCCCGAGCTCGCCTCGACGGCGACCGCCTCGAAGCCCAGCCGCTTGAAGATCCGGCGATAGGCCTCGAAATGGCGGTCGAAGGATTTGTCGAGACCGGCCTGGTCGAGATCGAAGGAGTAGGAGTCCTTCATCGTGAATTCGCGCACGCGCAGCAGCCCGCTCTTCGGGCGCGCCTCGTCGCGGAACTTCGACTGGAACTGGTACCAGATCTGCGGGAGAGACTTGTACGAGCGCAGCTCCGCCGCGTGATAGGCGAAGATCTCCTCGTGGGTCATGCCGAGGGCGAGATCGGCCTGCTTGCGGTCCGTCAGCCGGAACATCTCTTCACCCACGCTCTGCCAGCGCCCGGATTTCTCCCAGATCTCCTTCGGATGCATGCAGGGGAGCCGGAACTCCTGGGCCCCGATCCGCTCCATCTCGTCGCGGACGATTTGCTCGACCTTGCGCAGCGCGCGAAAGCCGAGCGGCGTCAGCGAATAATGCCCCGCCATCAGCTGGCGGATCAGGCCGGCGCGGACCAGCAGCTTGTGGGATACGGCCTCGGCATCGGCCGGATCGTCTCGCAGGGTCGGAATGAACGCGCTCGACCAGCGCACGGGATCTCCTTCGTCTCAAGGCTATCGGGGTTCGACGGGCAATCGGACGCGCCGGACGATAGCGCCTCGGCCCGCACATCCCCGATGTCGCCGGAGCCGCGTCGCGATCAGACGACGGGCGTCGAGAGCTCGACCGAGCGTCGATCGAAGGCCGCCGACAGCTCTCGCACGACGGGCCAACCGGTCTTCGAGATCGGCGAGCCGTCGAGCGAGCCGACCGGCACGATCCCCGCCCGCGTCCCCGTCAGGAAGACGGCGTCGGCGGCGTAGAGATCGAAGCGACCGAGGCTCCGCTCGCGCACCTCGAGCCCGAGCTCGCCGCCGAGCTCCATCACGGTCCGCCGGGTCAGGCCCTCGAGCGCGCCATCGGTCGTGGGCGGCGTATCGAGGGTCCGGCCGGTCAGCGCGAATACGTTCGTCGCCGACGCCTCGGCGACGAGGCCGCGCGCATTCAAGACCAGCGCATCGTCGGCGCCGCGCAGGGTCGCCTCCCGCTTGGCCAGCACGTTGTTCAGGTAATTGAGACTCTTGACGCGCGGATCGAGGACGTCGGCGGGCGGGCGGCGCAGACTCGAAGTGATGAGGTCGAGGCCCCGCGCGGCCTTCTCGGGGGAGAGCGGCGCCGCACCGGTCGCGATGCAGACGATCGCCGGCTCGGGGCAGGTCGACGGATCGATCCCGAGCGCACCGACCCCACGTGTCACGACCAGGCGCAGGTAGCCCTCGCGCGGCCCCCACGCGCGTGTCGTCTCCCGCGCGGCGTCGTGAACCCGCTCGAAGCCCCCCGGCACGGCGATTCCGATCGCCCGCGCCGCGGTCTCGAGGCGCTTCATGTGGTCCGCGAAGCGGAAGATGCCGCAGCTCGTGACGCGAATGCCCTCGAAGACGCCGTCGCCGAAGAGGAAGCCGTGGTCGAGGACCGGGATGCGGGCCTCGCTCGCCGGCACGATCTTGC
>JANMTD010000640.1:0-25567 GCA_031390075.1 Deltaproteobacteria bacterium
GCAAGATCGCCCCCGGCACCTTCCGCATGCTCGACCCGGTCGGCACGCCCGAGAAGGTCGGCTTCGAGCACTGCTGCGTGGATTCCTGGGAGCTCTTCCAGCCGAGCGTCAAGTTCCGCGTCGTGCCCGGCTCGCTCTTCATCTGTGGCAACGAGGTCGCCTGGCTGCTCGAGAACCACTTCACGTCCGGCGGCCGCGACCAGATCGGTCTATCGATCGAGACCTATCGCTTCGAGGAAAACGGCGACGTCTCGATCCGTACCTATTACAAGGTACCCCGCCACTCCAACGCCGAGATCGGGAAGCTCTTCCAGACCTATCTGCCCGAGAACGGTTGAGCCCTCCCGCCGCGAGGGGGATGAGCGACACTCGGCTGCCCGATTTCGCTGCACGAGATGGCGATGCAGCGTCAGAACTCGCCTCAACGCGTTTCGCCGCGCGAGTCGCCCTCGTGGACTGCGGCCGTGTGTCCCATTCGGCCAGCTTTTTCCTTCCCGGCAAGTCGCGGCGCGGCGCGGGCGAGCGATGCGGGCCGGCGAAAAGTGCGGGCGATCACGCTCGGGAGAGCCGGCTCCGTTCCCGCGCATGCCGTCCGCGCACGTTTCATTCTCCTCGCTGCCGCATCCGGTCCGACTCGAGTCCGACTCCAGCCCAACTAAGGGCGATCGAATTCGCCTCGAACAGGTGGCGAGATCGAATAAAGGGCTATTCTCCGCCGCGCGTGTCCGAGAGGGCGCGCTTCACATCCACTTCACATCCACTTCATATCGTTAGGTTCAATAGATGAGGAAAGTCAGAGACTGGTCCGCAGTGATCGATAAGCTTAACAAGAGCCCGAAGGGTGAGCTCACCATCAAGATGGGCTCGCCGGGCAGCGCGCAGGTGACTCGATGTCGCCTGCTGGCCGAGTGGTCGAATCTCGACGCTACGACCAAGGGCGCCACGCTGTATCTGCGCCTGAAGGGCTGACGACGAACGGTCGTCGTGCCAAACGGGTGACGCGACGGATCGAGGTGATCCGTCGCGAACCCGGGGGTCTACCTCGGCGAATCCGTCCCCGCCGTCCCCCCGCGTCCTGCCGCTAATCCTCGATCGGCTGGAGCTCGTCCCAGACCGGGCCGACCATCTTCTTCAGGATGGCCTTCGAGCCCCAGATCCGTTCGCCACCGAGGAGTCCGTCCTTCGCGAACAGGATCCCGATCACGTGGTGCGCTTCGACGCCCGTGTCGAACTGGACCACCATCTCGTATTCCTGCGCGAGCGAGCGCTCCGAGAGCCATTCCTCGATCAGGCGGTAACTCTTCTGCTCGCCGTAGAAGGTCCCGATCAGGTGCTCGTAGTAGCGCCGGACCTGATCGCGGCCGCGCATCCGGAGACCGATAGGCCAGAATTCGTAGATCGGATCGGCGACCAGCGTGTCCATCACGAGGTCGAGCTTGCCATCGGCCTCGAGCCGGGCATGGAGCGTTCCGAGCTCGAGCATCGCCTTCGCGTCCCATTTCGAAGCACTCTTCGTCATCGGGGGCCCTCCGCTCGTCCGAGACTAACCAGTCACCCGCGCAGCCGCCGCCCCCTTCGTGATACGCTCGCCGGCCTCGCCGGAGGTCTCGCGTGGTCTACGTCCTCGCCGCCTATTCCATCACGATCAGCGTGCTTGCGATCTACGGCGTGCTGCTGCAGCACCGTGCCCGGACCGCCCGCGCCCGCGTCGCGGGCGTGCGCGGCGAGTCGGGAGTCCGGCTCGGCCGGGGCTTCAACCTCGGCGCCGCGCTGCTCGCGCCCTTCTGGGCCTGGTTCCACGGCCTGCGCGCCGTGGGCGCGACGCTGCTCCTGACGAGTGTCGTGTTGGCGTTCGCCTGCTCGAGTGGACTCGGATGGCCGGTGTGGCTGCTCGCGGCGATTCTCGCCGCGGCGGCGGTCGGCCTCGGCGTGTTCGGCAACCGCATCGCCGCCAGCCAGCCCGTCGCTGCCGATCCCGTCGCGTTCGACTCGAGGGAGCTCCGCTGGGCCCTCGCCGGTGCGGTGCTCCACACCCTCGTGCTGCCCTGGGCCTGTTATTTCCTGATCGGCGGCGCCTGACGCATTCCGCTGCGCCAGGTCGACGGGCGCCACGTCCACTTACGAAACGTCGTCTTACGATACATCGACGTGGCGGGCGACCGCCTTCAAGACCGCGTCGTGGACCTTCTGGTTCGTCGCGATCACGCCGGCGTTGTTCACGAGCTTTCGGCCGTGGGCGAAGTCGAGGGGATGACCGCGCACGTCGGTGACCCGGCCCCCGGCCTCCTCGACGATGATCATGCCGGCGGCGTGGTCCCAGATCTTCTCGCGGTAGTCCTTCTTCGTGGGCAGCCGCAGGTAGATCTGCGCTTCGCCGCGGGCCACGATCGCGTACTTCGCCTGGCTGTCGACGCGGATCGGCTCGGCCGTGATGCGCAGCGTCGTGGCGATCTGGGCGCTCTGGTCCTGGTCGCTGTGGCCCGATTCGACGGACTCGCAGAAGCGCGCCAGGGCGGCATCGGCGATCGCGCTGACGCGGATCGGCGTCGAACCGTCGCGTCCCGAACCGGCGAGGGGCCGCGCATGGGTCCCGCGTCCCCGCACGGCGGCCATCAGGCAGCCGGGCTTTCCGTCGGGGCCGATCAGGTTCGGACAGCCGAGCACGCCGAGCACGACCCGCCCGTGCTCGATCAGGCCCAGGGCGATCGCGTACTGCTCACCGCGCAGAAAGCCCTTCGTGCCGTCGATCGGGTCGAGGGTCCAGTAATGCTCCTGCGAGCCGTCGGGATCGAGGCCGCCCAGATCGATCCAGTCGAGGGCCTGGTCCGGCGACACGTTCGCCCCGCGTACGCCGCGCACGTGCTCGACGACCTTGTCGCGCGTCGCTTCCGCACCGGCTTCGCGCAGCTCCGCCGCGTCCTCCTCGCCGACGACGCCCTTGACCTTCGAGCTCTTCGCGAGCGACGAGCAGACGAGGGCCTGGGAGGCGAAGTCGGCGACGGTGACCGGGCTCTGATCCTTCTTCTCGAGGGTCGCGGCGGTCACGAGATTCTTCTGCACACTCTGGCAGACGCTGGCGGCGTCGCGCACGGCGACGATCGCGGCCTCGAGCTCCGCATCGAGATCGATCTTCGACAAGACTTCCTCACATCGCTTGGCTGGCCCGGGGGGCTCAGGGGGTGGCCCACGATAGCGAAGGACGTCCGGCCGGCGATTGCATCCCGCGAGGCCTTCCAGCGTGCGTGCTCGCCGCCGTGCCTGGCTTCCGCTGGCTGTGGATGTGCGTTCGCCACAAAGCCGCGAACGCATGGACACGAATCAACGACTGCGCGGGAACGCCCAAAAGAGATAATCGACTCCACACCCCAGGGCGGCCTGCCGGACGTTCACGCGCGCGCGCGAGTGCATGCGCGCGGCAGGCAACCGCGCACTCGCCCCGGGTGTCTCGGGAATCGACGAGGGCCCTCGACGCGACGCAAGCCCGGCTCGGAAATTGCTCCGAAATAGGAAAGTTGCTTCGTCGAAACGGGAATGGAACGAACGCTCCCGATACTGCGAGCGACCCGCTGGAAGCCCGCTTGTGCGGGCGATCGCCCCGGCGAATGGCTCCGGCCAATGTCCGGCCAATGAATGGGGGTGCGACGACATGCGCTTCGGAACCTTCAATGTGTGGGGCCTGCCCGAGGCCTTCTCGGACGATGTCTCCTCGCGGATGCGCGCCCTCGTCGAGCGCCTCGAGGATTCGAATCTCGACATCCTGCTGATCCAGGAGGCTTGGACACGCGAGGTGCGCCGGACCCTTCGCCAGGGCGCGCGGCGCGCGGGCTTCTCGGTCTCCGAGGGCAGCGGCGCTTCGGGCGGGCTGATGACGCTCTCGCGGCTTCCGATCCGGTCCAGTCGATTCGAGCGCTTTCGTTTCCGTGGGGATCCCGAGCGGGTGACCAAGGGCGAGTACGTCGGTGGCAAGGGCTTCGAGAGCGTAGAGATCGAGGGTGAGGGCGGTCCCTTCGTCGTCATCAATACCCATCTCCACGCGCGTTACCGGGCCGAGGACTCGAGGCTCGACAGCGCGGTGCGGACGGCGCAGATCCTCCAGATCGTGGCCTTCGTGCAAAGTGCTCCGGGCAGCCTCGTGATCGGGGGCGATTTCAACTGCCGGCACGGCGAGCCGGAATACCAGGTCTTCCGCGGCCTGACCGGCGCGATCGAGCTCGGCGAGGGCACCGAGCTCGGGACGCTCTCGTCTACGAATTTCTACAAACGCGGGCGCGTCGGACGCGACAAGCGAATCGATTTCATCTTCGTGCGGCCCGCGCCGGGGGTCGCCTGGCAGGCGAGCGATCAGCGGCTCCTGTTCTCCGAGACGGCGCATATCCGCCGCCGGGATCGCTCGCTGTCGGACCACTTCGGCTTCCGCGTCGACCTCGCGTGGCGGACCGCCTCGGCTGTGGCGACTGCGGATATAGGCGCTTCGATCGACCCGCAGGCGTTGTCGACGGCGCGCTCGTTGCTCGATGTCGGATTCGCGGAGGCGGATCGCCGGGAGCGGGAGCATTTCCAGTGGGCCGGCGGATGCGTGCTGGCCGCTCTCGCGGCAGCCGGTCTGCGCCGCCACCCGGCCGTCGATCGCCGGGCGTTCCTGCGCGGCACGGCCCGGGCCGCGACGGTGCTCGCCGTCGTCCCCGCCCTCGGCTTCGGCGCCCTCGCGCGCGTCGACTCCGACGAAAAGCGCGACATCTTCGCCGATGCACGCGTGTTCCTCGGCGAGCTCGAGGCGAAGCGGGCGCACACGCGAGTCGCCTAGGAGCCTGGATCCGGGGTGGGTTCGAGGTGGGTTCGAGGTGGTAAGTTCCGCCCCGGACATGCCCCAATGAGCGACGACCCGCTGCGAGAGAGTGAACCCCGGCGCCCGGCGAAGGCGCGCGTCTGGATCCTGGTCGGCCAGAAGCCCGGGGACAACGCGCAGGTCGCGAATCTCGCCCGTGCGGTCGGGCTGCCCGCCCTCGAAAAACGCATCGTCGTCCTGCCCGAGTGGGAGAAGGGCAAGCCGCTCATCCGGCCGAACCTCGATCACGTCGACCGCGCGCGCTCCGACACCCTCGAAGCGCCGTGGCCCGACCTCGTGATCGCCTCGGGTCGACGCCTCGCCTGTGTCGCGCTCTGGATCAAGCAGGCGTCGCAGGGGCAGACCCGCATCGCCATGGTCGGCATGCCCCGTCATCGGCGCCGGGAGTTCGACCTGATGGTCGTGGCGTCGCATTACGTGACCACGCGGGCGCCCAATATCGTGGAGCACGATCTCCCGCTGATGGACATCGACGCGGTTCGGATCGAGGCGGCCGGGGCGCTTTGGGAGCCGCGCTTCCGGAATCTCGCCCGACCGATCACGGCGCTGCTGATCGGCGGACCGACGGGGGGTCTTCGCTTGGACCTCGAGGCGGCGCGCGCGCTGCTTGCGCAGTCCCTGGCCGATGTCGCGGAGAGCGGAGGCTCGCTCTACGTCACCACCAGCCGCAGGACCCCGGCCGACGTCGTGGCGATGCTCGAGCGCGAATGCCCGCCCGCGGCTCGTCTGCACGTCTTCGACGCGAACTCCCCGCCGGCGGAGAACCCGTATCACGCACTCCTCGGTCTCGCCGATCACTTCATTGTGACGACCGACAGCCTCTCGATGCTGGTCGAGGTCGTTCGCGTCGGGAAATCGCTCGCCCTGTTTGCGCTCGAGAGCGACGTCCGCGGTCTCGAGCGCGGCCTCGAGCGGATCGGGCTGTTGCGTCCCCTCGATCCCCGGCGCGACCCGATTCCGGCGGGCGGGTTCCTCACGCGCTCGCTCTATCGCCTCGGGCGCCCGGTCCACTCGCGGGATCTCTCCGCGATTCCCCGCCGTCTCGTCGAACGCGGGCTCGCGAGCTGGCTCGGAGATCCGCGGGTCCGGCCGAAGGCGGACACCGGCGACGAGCTCGAACGCGTCGCGCTGCGGGTGCGAAATCTGATGCCGCGAGGGCCCGAGACCCTGTGATAGCTTCTGCCGAATCCGCCGATTTCGCCGGTGGAAAGGGGGATCCAGACATGCCGCCCCGCGAGCGCCCGACCGTCTTCATCCACACGAATCACAAGCAGGTTCTCGGCGCGATCGTGTCCCGCTATTCGATGAAGCGGAACTCGGCCCGGCCCGACGCCTTCGACGTCCAGCTGATCGAGCACCGGAACTACCCCTACTTCGCCGAGTACGAAGGCCGCGAGTACCTGCGCGACGGCGCGAGTCGGGCCTGGCGAAACGACGATCTCCAATCTTTCACGCCGCTGCGCTTCATGCCGCCCGAGCTGATGGGCTACAGCGGCCGCGCCGTCGTGACCGATCCCGACGTCTTCGCCGTCGGCGACGTGATGGAGCTGCTCGAGCGGGACATGCAGGGCAAGGCGATCTTCTGTCGGCCCCGGTCCGGGGCGAAGAAGCTCGAGGGCGTGCTCGCGACGAGTGTGATGCTGCTCGATTGCGCCCGGCTGACCCACTGGCATTGCCGGGAGCAGTTCGACTCGCTCTTCCAGCGAAAGCTCGACTACTCCGACTGGATCGGTCTCAAGCACGAGGATCGCAGCACGATCGGTCTGTTCGAGAACGAGTGGAACGACTTCGACCGGCTGACGCCGAAGACGAAGCTGATCCACAACACGAAGCGCCATACCCAGCCCTGGAAGGCGGGCCTCCCGGCCGACTTCATTCCGGCGGAGAAGTACCGGATCTTCCCGCCCATCCGCTGGGTCCTGCGCGCGCGGCGCAAGATGTTCGGCGACTACGCCTTCGTCGGGAACTACAGGACCCATCCGGATCCGAACCAGGAGGCGTTCTTCTTCGGGCTGCTGCGCGAGTGCGTCGACAAGCGCATCGTCGACGAGCAGCTGATCCGCGACGAGATGAAGCAGAACCACATCCGCCACGACGCCTTCGAGGTGATGGACCGCCTCGCTTCACGAGCGGCCTAGCGAAACAGCCCCCGCACGCGCGCGACGGCGCGGGGCATGTCGTCGAGGGGCGGGGGCAGGGCCTTGGGATGGCCGTCGCCGAGCCAGATGGCCCGCTCGCTGTCGACGAGCAGCTGTTGGACGATGCGGATGTCGCGCGTCAGCCGCTGGGGTCCGAGGCGCATCGTCAATCGGTAGATCCACGCCTTCAGATGCCAGCGGTCGAGGGGGCGACGCGCCGCCGCATCGGGCTCGTCCTCGCCGTCGAGCCAGGGGTTCCGCTTCATCGAAGTCCGCCCCTCGCCCGTGTCGTACAGATAGACCGGCCGGCCCGTCGCACACGCCTCCGTCATCATCGACACGCTGTCCGCCGTCACGACGACCCGATCCGCGAGCCCGAGAAAAGCGAAGAACGGATTGTCGGGGTCGCTCTTCTTCCAGCGGTAGAGGAGCGACGGCGAATGGATGCCGCCGAAGAGCGCGTCGGTCGTCTCGTCGAGGGTGCGGGCGCTGGTCGTGACGAGGAGCGAGCCGCCGACGTCGTACACGAGGTCTTCGAGCTGCGCCGCGAGGCGCGCCCCCGACGCGCCGTCGAAGGGGTAGGGCCCGGAATTGCCGCCGGCCAACACCGCGATTCGCGGCTTCGGCAGATGGGCGACGCGGGCTTCCCAGGCCCGGGCGGCCTCGTCGAGGCGCGCGCGGGTGACGCGGTGGAGCGGCGTCTCGTTGTGCACGATGTTCGGGTCCCGGGGCAGCCGGTACTGGGGCGTCGTGATCACGAGATCCCAGGTCGAGGGCTTGGCCCAGGGCCTGCCGACGTGGATCAGGCGAACGCGCTTGTCCGCCCGTTTGCGGATGTGGCGGGCGATCGGCTCGTTCTTGCGCCCCGCCGAGATCACGAGATCGGGCCACGGCGCCTCGAGCGCGCTCGAGCGCTCCTTCACGACGCCGAGCGCATGCGTACAGAAGGGAAGATTGACGAGCTTCTCGTAGGGCGTGTAGATGAAGTGCTTCTCGACGAGGGGCCAGCCGAGCGCTTCGCCGAGGCCCAGCACCTGGGAGTTGTCTCCCACGCGATCGCCCATCAAGAGCCAGACGAGCGGCGGGCTCGCCTCCGATGGCGTGCGACTCGGCAATCCTGCTCCCGTCCCGACGATCGGCGCTGCATCGCGCTCTCAAACGACGGGCCGACTTTATCAGATGACTCCACCCGCTGACTACGGCGTCATCCCGCCGCTCATCCCGCGGTCCGCGACCGGATCCGGTGGCGGATGCCCATCGCGAGCGCGGCGATGGCGAAGAGCAGCGAGGGCCCCCAGCCTGCGAGCCAGGGGGAGAGCGTGCCACCGTGGCCCATGGAGCCCGCGAAGCTCGTCGCGAAAGCGTGGGCGACGGCGATGATCGCACTCGCGATCAAGGTCTGGACGGGGCGGGGGAAGGGCGGTCCGGTCGATGAAAAGAAGAGCGCGATCAACGGCAGCAGGAGGCAGGCGAAGGGCGCCGAGATCTTCATCTGCAGGTCGGTTCGGTAGGCGAGGGCGATGGGACCCTCGAGGTCCGGGTCGTCGATCGCCGCGCGCAGCTCCGCCGGCGTGAGGTCGGCGGTCTCGATCTCGGCGGGCGCCTCCTCGCCGAACTGGACCACGCGCCCCGCGTTGGGTGTCCGGGTCAGCATGCCCTGTTCGTCGAGCTCGACGCTGCGGGGCTCGTCGAGGAGCCAATTCCCGTTGCCCACATAACGCGCGCCGCTCGCGTCCGTCCGGCGATCCGGCAGGCCGCCTTTGTCGAGCTCGTAGAGCGTGACGGAGCTGGCGAGGCCGCTCAGCAGATCGAGGCGCTCCATCTCGTGGATCTTCGTGCCGACCCGGTACCAGACCCGCTCCCGAGCGGTCCGCGGCGCCTCGCCCTGGTTCTTGATGTCGACGCGCTTGATCTCCTTCGCCCGGCCGCTCGAACGGGGCACGAGCTCGTTGGCGAGCAGGTGGTCGGCGGGCACCGCGAGGGCACACAACATCCAGACCGGCGCGAGGATGCGCAGGATCGGAATGCCGCAGGCGCGCATGCCGAGGAGCTCGCCGTTGGCGCCGAGCAGGCTGATCGTCAGGGCCACCGCGATCAGCAGCGCCATCGGGATTACGCGTGACACCAGCACCGGCAGCCGCGCGACGTAGTAGCGCGCGATCTCGTCCGCGGTGGCGCCGTAGCGGTTGAACCATTTGAGGTTGTCGAAGACGTCGATGATGAGATAGGCGATCACGAGTCCCGCGACGCAGAGGGCCGCCATCTGCAGGAACTGGGCGGCGACGTAACGGGGAAGTGCGAAGCGCTTGACCCGGATTCCCTGGCCCACGGCGACGAAGCGCTCGAGCAGGCTGCGGCCGCCCCTTCCCGAGCTCCGGCCGCTCTCCGACGCGTGCCGCCCCGCCAGCAGGATCAGGCTCGCGGCGACCCCGGTCATCACGAGATTCGGAAGCCAGATCGCGAGGGCCACGGGGGTCGAATCGTCGCGCAGCAGACCTTCCGCGAGCTGGACGAGCGCGTAGTAGGCAATCGCGCCGGCGATCCCCATCACGGTCCCGCTCGAGCGCGAGAGATTGCGGCGCCCGAGCGCCAGACCCATCGCGAGCAGGCCGAAGGGCAGGGCGGCCGCGCCGAGCGCGAGTCGGCGATGGGCCTCGCCTTCGTGCCATCGCCCGCGCCGGCTGTCGCCCTCCTGGCGCGCGATCTCGAGCAGCTCGTGGAAGGGCAATGTCGCCGCGAGCTCGACGGGCACGTCCTTCTCGGGCGCGCTCGACGGAAGCGGTGTCTCGAGCCGCTCGAAGCGGAGCAGCGACGCACGATCCTTGGAGTTGAAGAGGATGAGGCCGTCCTCGAGCACGATCCGTTTGGCGACGGCGGGCTTGGCTGCCGCCGCAGCGCCCGACCTCGCCGGGCCCGCGGCGGCCCGTGCGGTCTCGAGGATCGTTCCCTTCTTCGAGAAGATCGTCTCGTCGAGGCTCGGCATGTACACGAGCACGCCCTGGAGATGCTCGCCCGTCTCGTCGACCTTGCGGGCCTCGATACGCCAGCCATGAAGGTCCGAGGTCATGCCGGCGCGAATCGACAGGCCGGGCCTTTCACGGGTCAGCTCGAGCATTCGATCGCGGGAACGGCGCTGGGAATCCGGTGAGAGGAAGACCGAGAGGTAGAGGGAGAGGGCGGTCGCGGCGAGGGCGAAGAGAAGGCCCGGAAAGGCGAGCTGCCTCGGGGAGAAGCCGCTCGCTTCGAGGGCGAGCAGCTCGCGGTCGGCGGACAAGCGCCCGAGTCCGACGAGGGTGCCGACGAGCACGGCGAAGGGCAGCGTTCGCGCCAGGGTCGGGATCAGCTGGAGGCCCGCCAGTCGCGCCACCTCCCGGACGTCGAGGCCGCGGTTGACGATCAGGTCGGCATAGCCGAGCAGGTCGGTGAGCAGGACGACGAGGCCGAAGACGGCCGTCGCGAAGAGCGCGGGCAGCCACATCTCCGAGACGAGGTAGCGCGAGAGCTTCGCACCCGGCAGCGCGGGCCGCTTTCGTCGCTCACTCGAATTCAAGCCGATCCCCCCTCATCGAGGCCAGTCTCGCGCTCGTTGGTTCCCGCGGCCAGCTCTGATAGATTGCGGCCGCTCACGTCGGCGCGCGAGCCCCTTGGGTCGAAGGGACCGGGCGCGAGCACGCGAACTCGCGACGGAAGCGCGAAAGGAAGCGCGAAAGGGCGGCCATGGACTCGATCATCAAGAAGGCGAGTCGCGAAGTCTTGATGGCTCTGCTCTTCTTCCTGCCCGAGGCTCGCCGCATCCGGATCGAGCGCTGGCTGCGGGGCCGGGACGAGACGAGCCGCCTCGCCGAGGCCGACGTCGCGATCGTCTCCTTCGGCAAGAGCGGGCGGACCTGGCTCCGCGTGATGCTCTCCCGCTACTACCAGCTCGTCTACGACATCCCGGAGCGGATCCTACTCGGGTTCGCCAACTACCATCGCCGCGAGCCCTCGATCCCGAAGATCTTCTTCACCCACGACAACTACATCAAGGACTACACGGGCGAGCTCGACTCGAAGGCCTCCTTCTACGACAAGAAGGTCGTGCTGCTGGTTCGCAATCCGAAGGACATCGCCGTCTCCCAGTACTTCCAGTGGCAGCACCGGATGCGGCCCGTGAAGAAGAAGCTCAACAACTACCCGGCCCACGGCGCCGACGTCTCGGCCTTCGAGTTCGTGATGGACCCCGCCTGCGGGCTGCCGCAGATCATCGACTACCTGAATCTCTGGGCCCGCGAGGCGCCGAAGGTGAAGAGTCTCCTGATCCTGCGGTACGAGGACATGCGCGAGCAGCCCGTGGAGACGCTGGCCCGCGTGATGGATTTCGTGGGCGGGAGCCCGAGTCGGCGGGACGCCGTCGCCGCGGCCGTCGAGTACGCGAGCGTCGAGAACATGCGAAAGCTCGAGGAGAAGAACACCTTCTGGCTCGCCGGCGGCCGCATGAAGCCGGGGAAGAAGGGCGATCCGAACTCCTACAAGGTCCGGCGCGCCAAGGTCGGCGGCTACAAGGATTATTTCGACGACGCGCAGGCGGCGGAGATCGACGAGCTGGTGCGAAAGCGGCTCTCGCCGGATTTCGGCTACGAGACATCGCCGCAGTCGCCCCCCCTGCGCTCGGATCCGCGGTAGCCGGGAGCAGGCGGGTTGGCGGCACCGCGCATCGGCTGCCTCGCCTGGGGATCCCTGCTGTGGGATCCGCGCACGCTGCCGCTGGCCGCGGCCTTCCTGCCCGACGGACCGCTGCTTCCGATCGAGTTCTCGCGGGTCGCCCTCGACGGGCGTGTGACGCTGGTGATCGATCCCCGGGCGAAGGCGACCCTGACCTTCTGGGCGCCGCTCTCGGTCGAATCCCTGGCCTCGGGGATCGGGGCGCTCGCACAGCGCGAGGGCGTCACGCCAGAACGCATCGGCGCTTGGATCGGCGTGCAGACGCGGACCGGGCTCGAAGGCTGCGCGGGGGAGAGCCCGGAGCCGGCGCGGGCGGCGATCACTGAATGGCTCGCGACGAAGCCCCTCGATGCCGTCATCTGGACGGCGCTCCCCGCGCGCATGCCCGACGGGCGCTTCGAGCGGCCCGACTGGCCCGTGCTGGTCGACCACCTCGAGCGCCTCGAGGGCGCGGCGCGCGCGTGGGCCGAGCAATACATTCGGCGGGCGCCCGAGCGGCTTCGAACGCCGAACAGGCTGCGCTTCGAGGCGGTCTTCGGCTGGTCGCCCCGCGATGCGACACCGGGAGGGGAGTGAGATGGCCATCCGCGAGGTCGACGAGCAAGGCGTTTCGACGCGGGTCGCGGAGCTCGATTGGCTCTTCGTGACCCCGGAGCTGCCCGTCGCCGACGTGCGCGCGACGCAGGCCTACTATCGCGACGTGCTGGGATTCCGGATCGCCTGGATCTACGAAGAGGAGTACGGCGCCGTCTACCAGGGCAAGACCGAGATCTTCCTGCGGCACGAGGCCGGTCCGATCGAGCGCGGCTGCGTCTTCGTGCGGGTCGCGAACGCGGATCTCGTGCTGGCGAGCTATCGCGAGCGCGAGGCGAAGATCGTGACGGAGATCGCGTCCCAGCCCTGGGGCATGCGCGAGTTCACCGTCGAGGAGAACAACGGCCACCGTTTCCGCATCGGCCACAGCGACGGCCCCATCCGGCCGACCGCCCCCCGCACGGGATCCCAGCCGGGATCGAGGCCTTCGCGATGACGAGTCCCGCGAGCGAGGCCGAGACGACCCGCGACCGCATCCTCGACGTCGCCGAGTCCCTGTTTGCGCAGAAGGGCCTCGCCGGCACGGCGGTGCGCGACATCGCCCGCGCCGCCGGGCTGACGGCGCCGAGCCTCTACAACTACTTCGAGGGCAAGCAGGCGCTCTACGAAGCGGTGATCGCCCGCGGTGTGCAGCCGCTCTTCGACCTGATCAGCGGAATCGCCCGGAGCGGCGCGCGCGGCGAGGAGCGGACCGGGGAGATGCTCGACGGCATCATGGACCACCTCGCGAGCCATCCCGATCTCGCCCGCCTGATCCAGCACGAGGCGCTGACCGACGGCGCCTCCCTCGAGAAGATCGCGCAGGGCTGGCTCCGCCCGATCGTCTCCTTCGGGCTCGTGGCGATGCAGAGCAGCCCCGACAACGTCTGGACCGAAGAGGAACGGCCGCTCGCCGTCGCCGCCTGGATCCACGTCATCCTCGGCCATTTCGCGATGGCGCCGCTGTTGCGCTCGCTCTTCGATTTCGACCCGCTGGCGCCCGACCAGATCGAGCGCCAGAAGCGCTTCCTGCGGCGTTATGCCCAGCTCCTGATGTCGGGGGCGGAGCGCACGCGCAGCAGCTGAAAGGGTCCGGAGAAAATGCCCGTGCGCTCACCGCGCGTCGAGATCGAATACTGCACCGGCTGCCGCTGGGGCCTGCGCGCCTGCTGGATGGCGCAGGAGCTGCTCGTCAGCTTCGAGGCCGAGCTCGCCGAGGTCGCGCTCGTGCCCGGCCGGGTCGGTGGCGTTTTCGTGGTGCGCCTCGACGGCGAGGTCCTCTTCGATCGCGCCGCGATGGGCCGCTTTCCCGAGCTGAAGGAGCTGAAGCAGGTCCTGCGCGATCGCATCGCCCCCGGCCGCTCGCTCGGCCACAGCGATCGCGACCCGGAACGCGCATGACGCGAGGCTCCCTCCCGCGATGAAGGGCGCGATCGCGAGCGTCGAGATCTTCCTCTTCTAGGCCGCCGCCCCGGACGCGGCGCTGCGGAGCCCGATGCTGCGGGGCAAACCGCGGCGGCTCAGTCTCGTGATCGGGACCCCCGAGCGCTCGCCGGCGGGTGAGGCCTGGCAGTGCCGGGTCGCCCTCGCCGACCTCCACCGGCCGCAGACCTGCGAGGGCCGCGACAGCATCGAGGCGCTCTTTCTGGCGGTGACTCAGGCGAAGGCGTGGCTCGCGGCCCTGCAGGCCGAGGGCTGTGTGCTCGCCCGGGACCAGGCGGGGGCCGAGCCGTTCCGACTGACGTTGGGTCCCTGATCCGCGCGGGCGGCGACCGACTCTTTACTTGGGGCTCAGGGCAGTTTTTGGGGGGCTCGGGGCTGTTGATGGGGACTCGGCTGCCGGTCGACTGCGCCGTTCCTGCTCGCGATCCGCGGACCTGCGAGGCAGGTCTGCGCGTCACTCGGCGCAGCGAACTTCGGCTGCTCGCGGCCCTGTGGAATGGGTTATGGTGGGGCCAGGAGACTGCGATGATCGATTCCCTCTTCACGCTCTACTGCGAAGCCTGCGAGGTCGCCTCGCGACCGAGCCGACTCTGGGTGCGCGCCGAGATCGAGGTCGCAACCGGGCGCGGTGTCGACACGCATCACTATCTCGAATGCATGAACTGTGGCTTCCGCTTCAAGAGCTGCATGGAAGACCACATGGAGGCGGTCGGGGAAGAGGAGTGGCGCCGATTCGTCGACGACGCGCCGGCCCCGCCCGAGACCCTCGCCGACCCGACCGCGGAGCACGCCTCCGATCATTCCTCGACTGCCCGCTAGCCTTCCCGCGAGCCCTCCCGCGACCAGGAGTCGTCTTCCAACGGAGCCCCGGATGTCGAATCCCCTGGACCCGGCGAACGCCCGGACCGCGATCGAAAACCTGATGTTCAGCTACGCCGAGCGCATGGACGCCGGCGATTTCAAGGGCCTCGCGTCGCTCTTCTCGAAGGCGCGCATGATCGGTCCGAAGGGCGACGTCCAGGGAACCGGGAGCGCCGAGATCGAGCAGATCTACGTGCGCGCGACGCAGCTCTACGAAGACGGGACGCCGATGACCCAGCACGTCACGACGAACCTGATCCTCGAGCTCTCGAAGGACGGCCGCAGCGCCTTCGGCCGCTCGCGCTTCACGGTCATGCAAGCCGTCCCGGGCTTCCCCCTCCAGTGCGTCATCACCGGCTACTACGAGGACCACTTCGTCTACACGGACGCCGACGGCTGGCATTTCAGCGAGCGCCGCATGAAGCCGAAGCTCGCCGGCGATCTCTCGCGCCACCTGAAGTACGATCTGCGCGACGCCTAGCATGAAGAGCCTCGGCCGCCTGCTTCCGCGGCGCGTTCCGCCGGCGGAGCCCCTTGCGGTCGCCCTCCTCGATCACCACCGCGACGGCCGCCCGCGCCGGGTCAAGGCGCTGCGCGCCGATGGTGTCGAGTTCGAGATCGAGACCGAGGAGTACTTCACCCTCGAGGGCGAGCTCGCGGAGCTCGACCGACAAGCCCTCGCCCAGGTTCGCGGCCGGGTCCTCGACGTCGGGGCCGGGGCGGGCCGCCACGCGCTCGCGCTGCAGGCGAAGGGCTGCGAGGTCGTCGCGATCGACGTGAGTCCAACCTGTGTCGCGCTCTGCCGGGAGCGGGGCGTGCACGACGCGCGCGAGCTCGACGTGATGACGCTCGCGGGCGGGGCGAGCGAAGAGATCGCCGCGGCGCTCGGCCGCTTCGATACGATCTTCTTCGGGATGCAGACGCTCGGCGTCGCCGGCGGCGTGGTCCCTCTCGGTCGATTGCTCGTGGGGCTCCGGCGGCTGTTGTTGCCGGGAGGCGCCGTGATCGCGGACTCCTCCGAGCTGCGCGCCGCGTGGGAAGGTGACGAGACGGATCGCTCGCCGAAACGCGGCGAGATCGTCCTCTCGACCCGTTATCGCGGGCTCCGCGGCGAGCCGTTTCCCTGGCTCTACCTCGCGGAGGAGGATCTTGCGCTGATCTCGAGGGAGGCGGGCTTCGAGCTCGAGACGTTAGGCCACGTCTCGAGCGGGGAGTATCTGGTGGCGCTCCGCCCCCGAGCCGGGGCAGAGGTCCGCGGATGACCCGGGAGCGGGCACGTCTCGAGCAGCTCCGCCGCTGGAAGCAGGCCGCCAGCTGGGCGCCCGTCTTCTGGTTTCCGATCGTCGTCTACACGCTCTCGATCGGCGAGACGGGCGTCGCCGCGACGATCGGTCTGGCGGGCACCTTCTTCGCCGGCGCCGCCCGGTTCGCGGTCTGGTCCGCCCGTTGCCCGCGCTGCGGCGAGTCCTTCCGCGCGCGGCCCGGGGGCTTTCGGCGCATCTGGGAAGAGGCGGGCTGCGACGCCTGTGGCCTCTCCCTCTTCAGCCTGCGCCGCGCGCGACCGGACTAATATTTCGCGATCACCGTGTCCCCGAAACGCCGGACCCAGTCGATCTTCGCCTGCAGGGTCATGCGGTCGGGCTGGTAGGGATTGCGGTAGCCGACGCCGAGAGTCGTGACGCCCTTGTCCTCGAGGCGCCGCATGTCGTCGATCGTGGCGGCCGCCATGCCCGCGAAGACCTGGAAGGGCTGCTTGTCGCGGCCGTATTCCTTGCGCAGGCGATTGACCACCGCGAGGCGGTCGACGAGCTCCTGCTCGGAGAGACTCACGAAGTTGACGCCGTCCGCGTAGCGGGCTGCCCGGCGATAGGCCGGCATGCTATGGCCCCCGATGATGATCGTCGGACACTTCGAAGGCACCGGACAGAGCTTGATGCGAGGGATCTCGTAGTAGTCGCTCTTCCACTCGAAGTAGTCGCCGGTCATGAGTCCGCGGATGATCTGGATCTGCTCGTCCATGCGCGGCCCGCGCGATTCCCAATCCTCGCCGCAGGCCTGGAAGTCCTCGACCCAGGGGCTGAGTCCGACGCCGAGGATGAAGCGCTCGTTCGTGAAGACCTGGAGCGAACTCGTCTGTTTCGCGACGAGCACGGGGTTGCGGATCGGGAGCTTCAGTACGCCGACCGCGAACTTGATCTTCTGCGTGACGACGGACATGGCCGCGAAGAGCTGGAAGGGGTCGAGGAAGGGCGCGCCTTCGAGGAACTCGCGGGTTCCGTCCGCGTTGTACGGATAGCTGCCGACGGCCCGCTCGGGGTAGAGGATGCTGTCGCCGAGGCCGAAGCAGCCGAAGCCGACCTCGTCGGCGGCCTGGGCGATCGGAAGGTAGTGGCCGATGTCGCACATCGATTCGGCGATCTGGAATTCCATGATTCGACTCCGTTCCATTCCGGGCTGCGCGCGGGCAACGCGAAGGTCGAGGGCTCTTTGCGTGGACTCTAGCTTCCCACGGAGATACGCTCATGCGGCCATGAGGAGTCCCCTTTGATCACGATCCACCATCTCGGCGTGTCCCAATCCGACCGAATCGTCTGGCTGATGGAAGAGCTCGGTCTTCCGTACCGACTCCAGTGGTACGCCCGCGGCCCGGACGGGTTGCTTCCGCCGGAGTATCTGGCCCTGCATCCGGCGGCGACGGCGCCGGTGATCAGCGATGGCGAGCGGACGCTCTGCGAGTCGGCGGTGATCCTGGAATACATCTGCCACCGGCATGCGAAAGGGCGATTGTCGGTCGGGCCCGATCGCCCCGAATACGCCGACTACCTCTACTGGATGCATTTCAACAACAACGTCCAGGGCCTCTTCTTCGCGAAGATGGTGGCCGGTGGGCCGGCCGCGGCGTATGCGTCTCCCATGGGCGGCTTCATCCGGCGACGCGAGGACGGCTACTACCGCTATCTCGACGAGCGGCTCGGCGCGTCCGAGTACGTCGCCGGTCCCGAGTTCACGTGTGCCGACATCATGGTGACGTTCAATCTGACGTCGCTTCCCCTCTTCGGCGGCCGAACGATCGAAGACCTGCCCCACGTCAAAAGCTATGTCGCTCGGATCACGCAGCGCCCCGCTTATCTCAAGGCGATGTCGATCGCGGGACCGGGCGCGGCTCGACCGAACGCCTGACGCATTCTGGAGGACCGCCGGATGAGCCCGCTCGCGCACGACCTGCCGGAAGGCGTCTACGAATGGATCGAACAGACGGGCGGCGGAACGATCTCGCGCCTCGTGCGGCACGTGGCGCGTCGCGAGGCCTGGATCGTCGACGTGAAGCGCGCCGACGGCTCGACCCTCGAGGCGTTCCTGCGGCTGCAACGGGACGACGGCGGCGTCGATCCCCAGCGGCTCGAGCGCGAGACCCGGATCGTCCAAGCGCTGGGCCGGACCGACGTCCCGGCGACGGCGGTCCACGGCTGGAATCCCTCGCTCCGCGCGACGCTCTTCGCCCGGGACCCCGGCCGCTCCGACATCGACAAGCTGAGCGATCTCCGCCAGCAGCGCGCGGTCATGGAGGATTTCATGCGCGTCGTGGCGCGCATGCACCGCCTCGACCTCGACGCGCTCGGCATCGACGACATCATGACGCCACGGCCCAAGAACGCGCGGGAGACGGCGCTGAACGAGGTCGATGTCATCGTCGGCCAGTGGAAACATTTTCTCGACGGCTACACCGATCCGCTGACGACCTACGGCCTCGATTGGCTCCAGCGCTTCGCGCCGGAGAAGGTCGCCCGCGTCTCCCTGGTGCAGGGCGACACGGGCCCCGTCAATTTCATGTTCCAGGGCGATCGCGTGTCGTCGGTGATCGACTGGGAGCTCGGCCATTGGGGCGATCCGATGGAGGACCTCGGCAACATCGTGGTGCGCGAGTTCTGGAATCCCTCCGGCGGATTGACGGGCCTCTTCGATCTCTACGCCGCCGAATCCGGCATCCCGTACACGCGCTTTGCGGCGCAGTATTATGCGGTGCACCAGAACGTCCGCGGCATGATTCCGATCCACGCCGTCTGCGCCCACGCGCATCCGCGCGAGTCCCTCGCCTGGTACCTCTGTTACCGCTATGTCGGCGATCGCTCGACCTGCGAGATGATCGCTCATGCGATGGAGATCGAGGTCGCGAAGCCGCCGATGCCGGAGGGCGAGGGCCTGAGCGACATTCTCGCCGAGGCCGCCCTCTACGCGCAGACGAACGACGTCGGGCCTGCGGTCGGGGATGCATTCGCGCGCTCGCGGGCCCGGGATGTCGCGACCCTCGTCGGCTGCATGGATCGCAAGCGCCGCTACGGGAGCGCCCTCGAGCAGATCGAGCTGGATGCGCTCTTCGAGCTGCTCGGGAAGCGCCCCGCGAATGGCGAGGAGGGCACGCGGGCCCTCGACGCGGCGATCCGGGGCCGGAAGCTCCCGGACGAGAAGCTCGTGCCGTATCTGACCCAACGCAGCTATCGCGACGAGTGGCTCTACGCCCCGGCGGCCGCGCTCTACCCCGAGCGCAACTGGTCCGCGCTCGACTGACGAGCGCCCGGGACCCACCCGGACTTCAGCTTCGACCCCCGACCGGCCGAATCGGTGCAGACCGCGATGGTCTCCCGTCGCGCGCCGGTATCCGCTGATGGATGGGGGTGATGGCCGTGGTCAATCCGCGGGAAATCAGAATGAGCCGCGACGAGCTCGCCTTCTGGCAGGGCGTCCGGCGGCGGGGGGCCTTCTGGTTCCTCGTCCACAAGGGGCTTCTCTTCCTGCTCTTCTATCCGCTCGTCGGTCATTTCGCGGTCGGATGGGCCTGGCACCCGCGGATCTTCCTCGAGGCCTGGGTGATCGGCCTCGTCTGCGGCGGCTTCGTCTGGATGCGAAAGGAGCTCCGCTACCGCTTCACGCTCCTCGAAGAAGGCCGCCTGGTTCCCGACGGAACGGACGATTAGGCGTCGGGGAGGCCTGTCATGCTCTCCGCCGTGACGGGACTCGTGGTCCTCGCCGCCGTGCTCGCGATCTTCCTGACGACAAAGGTCGGTCGCCGCGTCGGCGTCCGGATCGGTCTGCGCAATCACGTCGCCGGCGCGGCCAGCTCCGAAGACGTCGACTTCCTCGTGCGCCGTTGTGGCAACGACCGCGTCGAGGCGCTTCGCCGGGTCGCGGTCGAGCGCGAGCGTTTGCCGGACCTGTCCGAAGCCGACCACTATCGCCGTGCGATCCGACGGCTGCTCGCGGAGTCGAAACGCGACTGAGGTCTGGGCTGAAGGCTCTCCATGGGCTGAGGGCTCGGGCAGCCCCTGTCACCGGGAAGCCCTAACTTCGGGACGTGGACCGCGAGCTCATCGGAAGGTGTCGGATCGAGGCCGCTGCGGCGACGCCGTCGAGGTCCACGTCCACTGCATCGCCCATCGCCGCACGCTGCGCATTCGTCCTGCTTCTCGGGCTCTTCGCGTGCCGCGATCCCGATCGCGCGATCGTCGCCGGCCTATCGGACAGCGAGCGCGCGAGCTTCCAGCGCGGACGCAGCGCCGCCGTGCCGTGCTGGACCTGCCACGATCTCGCCGGTTCTGTCGACAAGGTCGGACCGTCGCTCGCGGGCGTGTTCGGCCGGCGCTCGGGCATGGCGCCCGACCAGCGCGGATCGGACGCCATGCTCGCCGCCTCGATCGTCTGGGACGAGCGCACGCTCGCCGCCTTCCTGGCGGATCCGGCGGGATTCGTGCCGGGGAACCAGATGGTCTCGCCCGGGGTGCGGGATTCGCGGGCGCTCGCGGATCTGATGTTCTACCTGGGCCATGTGACGCGGCCCGGGGCGCGCGACGGGAAAGAGCCGTGAGCACGCTTCCCTCGCTCGAGCGGAATCCGGACCTCGTCGTCGCTTCGACCTATCACCGCGAGGTCGCGGGCTCGCTCGAGCGCGTCTGGGAGAACGTCTTCGACTGGGAGCATCTTCCGTGGCTGCATGCCGCGACCTTCCGATCGATCGACCTCGTCTCCGAGGGCACCTGGGGCTGGCGGGCCCGGGTCGGGCTCGCGCGCGGCGGGGCGGCCGAGCTCGAGCTCGTCGCCGACCCGGGTGCGGGACATTATGTGGCCCGAACGCTCTCGGGGATCGGCGCGAGGACCGAGATCTGGACCCGGCTCGAGGAGAGTGCGAACGCGGGCGTCGCCGTCGCGATCGAATTCTGCCTGCCTCCCCTCCCCGACGCCGCGCGCGAGGCCCTCGGGCGGGGTTATGTCGAGCTGTACACCCGCCTCTGGGACGAGGACGAGAGCATGATCCGCCAACGCGAGCTGGCCCTCGTTCGCCGCCGGGGCGCCGGCGATGCCGGCGACGCCGGGACGGCGCCTGCTCCGGTCGTCTCCCTCGGCTCGGAGCTCGAGCTGCGCGCGCGACTCCCGGTCGAGATCGAGCTCGGAGGCCGGCGCTTTCGCGTGATCGAGATGGGCGGCGAGCTCGTCGCGCACGCCGTCGAATGTCCCCACCGCCTGGGCCCGCTCGCCGACTGCCCGGTCGAAAAAGACACGCTCGTGTGTCCCTGGCACGGGTATCGTTTCGACCGCGCGAGCGGCCGCGAGCGCTCGGGGCGCCGACTCCGACTGGCG
Source organism: Deltaproteobacteria bacterium (assembly GCA_031390075.1). Taxonomy (GTDB): domain Bacteria; phylum Myxococcota_A; class UBA9160; order UBA9160; family UBA4427; genus UBA4427. Next base: position 21,193 of record JANMTD010000640.1, read on the forward strand.
GACGCGCCCCGCCTCGTACGCGATCCCGTCACGGGCGGGATCACGGCGCAGGCGGCCGAGCCGGCCCCTTCGATGGATCGCCGGCCGAGCAGCCCGATGACGGAGGCCTGACGATGGATCGGCGCGATCTGCTTCGAAACGTCTCGATCTTCTCCTCGCTCGACGAGCGGGAGCTCGATCTCCTGATCCAGGTGACGACGACCCGGAAGCTGAAGGCGAAAGAGGTGCTCTGTCGAAAAGGTGATCCCGGCAATCAGCTCTTCGGGATCCTCGCCGGCTCGCTCAAGGTGACGGCGGTCGGTGCGGACGGGAAGGACGTGGTCTTCAGCCTGATGCGTCCGGGCGAGGTCGTGGGCGAGATCGCGCTGCTCGACAGCGAGCCGCGCTCGGCGACGATGGTCGCGGTCGAGGCGACGAATCTCGTGACCCTCCACCGCCGGGATTTCGTGCCGTTTCTCGAGAAACATCCGCGCGTGGCGATCGGCCTCGCGGCGGTGATGGCCGCGCGCGTCCGGCACCTCTCCGAGCGGACGGAGGATCGCCAGACCATGCCGCTGCCGGCGCGCATCGCGAAGCGGTTGCTCGCCCTCGCGCAGGAGCACGGCAAGCGGCCGGTCGTCGGTGGCCCCGTCGAGATCCGCCTGCCGCAACAGGATCTCGCCGACCTCGTCGGCACGACGCGGGAGAGCGTCAACAAACATCTCCGCAGCTGGGAGGAGGCGGGCATCGTCAGCCTCGGCCGCGGCCGCGTCGTGCTCGCGCAGCCGAAGCTCCTCGCGGAGATCGCGGCGGCGATCCACGTCTGAGCGGGCGAGACGGGCCGGCCCCACAGCGCGATCACGCCGGGCCGCGGGCACCCGTCAGTGCGGCGTGTATTTGCGGAGCTTTCGCTGGAGGCTCTGGCGGTGGAGGCCGAGGCGCCGCGCCGCCTGCGAGATGTTGCCTTCGCACTCGGCGAGCACGAACTCGATGTACTCGCGCTCGTGGCGGTAGAGGCTCTGGAATTCGCTCGGGATCGGGACCTCGGTGTCGTCGTCGACCTGCTCGAGCAGCGCGCGCTCGATCTGTTCGACGTCGGTCGGCTTCATCAGGTAGCCGACGGCGCCGAGCTTCGTCGCCTTGACCGCCGTCGCGATGCTGCCATAGCCCGTCAGCACGACGACCTTCGCCTTCGGCGAATGCTTCAAGATGATCTGGATGGCGTCGAGGCCCGAGTCGGCGCCGAGCCGCAGGTCCACGATCGCGTAGTCGATGTCGAGCTCGACGAGGGATTGCAGGCTCGCCATGTCGGCGGCCCGCGAGACCGCATAGCCCCGGTCCCGGAACTCCGAGGCGAGGGTCTCGGAGAAGCGCGCGTTGTCGTCGACGATCAGGAGCGAGCGATCGCCCTCGCCATTTCCGGATGTGACCAGATCAGCCATTCTGCGTGCTCCATTCCGCACCTGCGACGGTCGCCGGACCCCGGGTCTCGGTCTGCGCCGCGACCGGGACGATCGGCAGCGAGATGCGCGCCGCCGCGCCGCCGAATTCCCGGTCGGCGAGCGTGAGATCGGCGCCGATCGCCTCGGCGAGGGAGTGAACATAATAGAGTCCGAGGCCGACACCTTCGGGCTTCGTCGTCACGAAGGGCTCGCCGAGATGGCGCCGCACGACCTCGGGCCAGCCCGAGCCCCGGTCCTGGACCGAGAGCTCGGCGCGCATCCCCATCCGCTGGACCACGACCTCGACCTCGCTCTGGCGTCCACCCGACTCGACGGCGTTGTCGACGAGATTAATCAGCGCCTGCGAGAACGCGACGGGCGGGACGAGCACGCGCTTCGGTCCGCGGCCGTCGGTGAGGAAGCGGATCGTCGCCTCTTCGTGGACGGAAGCCATGCTCTGGCAGACCTGGCGCGCGATGGCGTCGAGGTCGACGACTTCGAGGGCGAGGCGATCGGGTTGCAGCTGGGAGCCCGCCATGTGGCGCAGGATGTCGCCGCAGCGGTCGAGCTCCTCGATCGCGGTGCGCAGGTCGGGATCGCTCTCGAGGCCGTGCTGCCGGCCGACGCGCCCGAGCCGGAGCTGCGCGGTATTGAGCGGCGTCGCGAACTCGTGGGAGAGGCCGGCGGCCAGGGCTCCGACCGCGCGCAGGCGGTCGATGCGCGTCTTGCGCTGTTGCGCCTCGAGAAACCAGCCCTTCAGGTTGTCGAGCGTGCGCGAGAGCCAGGCGGTCAGGATCCAGAAGACCAGCGCCACGACGATCTGCGCGGGAAACAGGATGTTCGCCGGCACGATCGCCCCGGCGAGGCCTGCCGGGATCCGCCCGTTGTACTGGATCAAGCCGAGACACACGAGCAGCAGCCCGAAGAAGACGAGCCCGAGTCGTCCCTCGAGCAGCAGCGCGCCCAGGACCGAATGCACAAGCAGGATCGGCACCATCGGATTCCAGGCGCCGCCCGTCAGGATCAGCAGCGCCGAGAGGCCGAGGATGTCGGCGGCGAGCTGGGCGAGCAGATGTCCCGGTGTGCCCCGGATCCCGCGGCGGAGGCCGATCCAGGTCCCGATGTTGAGCGTCGTCAGCGTCGCCACGACGGTCACGAAGAGCGGGAGCATCTCCTTTTCGAGCAGGCCGAACTCGAGGGCGGGGGCGATCGAGAGCAGCTGTGCCGTCAGGGCGACCCAGCGAAGCCGGACGACCCAGGCGAGCTTGGCGGTGCTCTGCTCGGGGTCGGCGGTGAACGGCGGATCGAAGAAGGATCGGATCGTCTCGAACATGGGACCTCTGACAAGAACCTCGGACGAAAACTAGCCCGGAACGACGAACGGGGCGGCGGTGCGGGTCCGCTCAAGCCGAGGATGCGAATCACCGACGGATCGATTGGCCCGCGGGAAGGGCTCGGAGGTCCTCTTCATGCGGGGAGCGTTGGGAGTGTGGGGCGCGCGGATCGGAGCGGGGCTCGCCTGCCTCGGGTTGTCGTCGGCTGTGTGGGTCGCGCTGCCTGCGACCGCCCGGGCCGGAGAATTCCGGAGCGGATTCGGCTTCGGGATCTCGGTGCCGGACGTCTGGCTCGTGCTCACCCGCGGCGAAGTCGAACGGAATTCGTCGCTCTTCGTCGATGCGGACGGAGGCGGCGTCGATGCCCTCGAGCGGATCCCGCTGGCGATGCGGCGCACAGTCTTCGACCGCATCCGCGCCGGCGAGCTCGAGATCTTCTACCGCCGCGAGAGCGAGGCCGAGGGTTTCGTCGACAATGTGAACTTCCTGCTCCAGCCGACCGAGCCGCCGCTCTCGCGGGACCAGCTCGTCGGTGTTTGTCGGGTGCTGCCCGTCGAGTTCTCGCGGATCTTCGGCCGGCCGATCGCGATGGACGCCTGCGAGCTGCGCGAGCGCGTTCGACGCCCGGTTCTCTACCTGCAGTTCGAGGGCGCGGTTCCGGGGACGACGACGATGCAGTACCAGCTCCCGCGCGCCGGCGCCGGCACGATCGTGATCACGGCGACGACCGCCTCCGTGAGCCTCCCGCGCATGCTCTCGGAGCTCGAGGGCATGGTCGAGTCGATCCGGATCGATTGAACGGCGCGGCGGGCGTGACGACGCCGCGGCGTGCTCCGCGCCCGGACCGCTAGGTCTTCGCGTGGGCGCCATCCGGTACGACGGCGAGCTCCGCGAGGGGCCGCCGGCTCGTCCGCGTGACCCACACGCACAGGATCGTCGCCACACACGCGAGCCCCGCCGCGAGTCCCCACCAGACGCCGACGATGCCGAGGTCCGCGCGAAACGCGAGCAGCCAGGCGAGCGGCAGGCCCAGCAGATAGAACGAGAAGAGGTTGGCGAGGGCTCCCGCCTGCGGCCGCCCCATGCCGCGCATGAGTCCTCCCCCGACGACCTGGATTCCGTCGAAGATCTGGAAGGCGCCCGCGATCGGCAGCAGCGAGGTGGCGAGGGCCGCGACCTCGGGGTCGGAGACGTAGAGGCGCGGCAGCGACGCGCGAAACACCAGGAATACGATTGCCGCGAGGGCCATCACGCCGCCGCCCATCGCGAGGGCCGTGCGACAGGCGATCCGCAGCTGCCGGGGGTCTCGCGCGCCGATCAGGTTGCCCGCCCGCGCGCTGGCGCCGATCGCGATGCCGAGGGGGAACATGAAGGTGAGGCTCGCCATGTTGATCACGACCTGATGCGCGGCGAGCTCGGCGACGCCGATCGATCCGACGATCAGCATCGCGATCGTGAAGGCGTTCGCTTCGAGGGCGAGCTGGATCCCGACTGGCAGGCCGAGGCGCATGGACTGGGCGAGGCCGCCTAACGAAAACGACAATCGATCCCAGGCTCGCCAGGCGCCCACATGGAGGCGGAAGCCGCGGATCCAGGCGAAGAGGGCGAGCGGGAGCAGCA
>JANMTD010000266.1:0-1981 GCA_031390075.1 Deltaproteobacteria bacterium
TTTCCCTTCCAGGTTCGCCGCGCGAGGTAGAGCACGGGGAGCTCGTGGCTGTGGACCGGCATGCCCCCGCCGACGGGGGAGCGGGCGAGCTTCGAAGCCCAGGGTCCGAGCGCACGGGCATCGTAGAGGGGCGCCATCAGGCAGCGGCTTCTCGGCTCACCGCCCGGCCGATCATCGTAATAGTCGGACCAGCCCTCGGGCCGGAAGAACTGCATCCCGCGCGCGCGCAGGAACTCGATCACGGCCGGCCCGACCTTGAGAAACGCCTCCCGCCGGGCGGGCGAGGTCCCCGGCCCTTCGTAGGTCACGACCGCATCGAAATAACGCCGCGCCCGCTCGTAGGAGTCGGCGATGCCCTCCTCCGCCATCAACGGATTGCAGGGCGTCCAGAGCACACCCCCCGAGATGGCGGTCGAGCCCCCGACCTTCGCCTGCTTCTCGAGGATCACGCAGCTCCGGCCGAGGGCCTTCGCCGCGAGCGCCGCGCAGATCGAGCCCGCGCCGCTCCCGACCACGACCAGGTCGAATTCGGTTCCGATCGAGTCGAGCAGGCTGGCGGGGTCGGACGAGATCGCACGCTGCGGCATGGGGATTCACCCGCTTTCAAAATTCAGCATCGCGCATTTCGAAGGCCCCGGAAACGGCCTTGCCCCGGGTCCTCCGACTCTGACAGAATGTCCAGAAGGAGGTGCACCATGGCAGCCCGGATCTTCCTCGCGATCTTCGGCCTCTTCTCGCTTCCGTACGGGATCTACTGCTTCCTGCAGCCGGGCTTCCTCGCCGACTTCGCCGGCGTGGGGGCACTCTCGACGACCGGAACCGTCGAGCTGCAGGCGATGTACGGCGGATTGCAGACGGGCTTCGGGGCCCTCGCCCTCTTCGGGGCGCTGCGACCGGCCTACGCGCCGACCATCCTGCTCGCGACGGCCTTCCAGTGCCTCGGTCTCGGCAGCTTCCGGCTGATGGGCGCGCTCGGAGCATCGGAGTTCTCGGCCTACACGAGTCAGGGCATCGCCTTCGAGCTCGGCTCGACCCTGATCGCGTTCTTCCTGTGGCGAGCCGTGACGCAAGATGCACCCGCGGCCGCCGTTCGCTGAGCCGTTTCGCGAGACGAAGCCCGAAGCGCTCGACCAGGAGGAATCCGAATGACCTCAGCCCACAAGGTCGACAAGGCCGAAGCCCGCCACGAGATCTCGCGCCTGATCTACGGCTATTCCGAGGCCCTCGATGGCGGCGATCTCGAGCGCGTGGGCGAGATCCTGAAGCACTGCGTGATCCGGGTCCCCCAGAACGGCCTCGAGGTCCGAGGCGCCGCCGCGATCCGCGAGATGTTCGAGCAATACACGATCTTCTACGACCCGAACGGCCGCGCCCAGCCCGACGTCCCCGGCGCGCATCCGCACACCTGCCATTTCGTCGCGAATCTCCTGATCGACGTAGACGACGACGGCCTACACGCGAGCTCGAAGTCCTACGTGATCGTCTTCCAGGCGCGGCCGGGCTTCGAGCTGCGGCCGATCTTTCGCAACCGCTACCACGACCGCTTCGAGTGCGTGGCGGGCGAATGGCGCTTCACGGAGCGCGTCGAGATCCTCGACGAGCACCAGGGCGACATCTCGCACCACCTCTACATCACGCCGAATACGGGTCACAGCTAGGCGCGCTGCGCCGGATGACCCGAGCGAGCCCGGGCGCTCCTCAGCCGAAGATCTGCCGCGCCCCGCGCAGCGAATCGGCCGCGTAGTCCGCGAGCGACCGCGCGCGCTGCTCGGCGTTCAGGACCTCGAGCACGATCGCCCCGTCGAAGCCCCGGGCGCGCAGCGTCTCCGCCAGGCGCGCGAGCGGGAAGCTCCCCTCTCCCGGAATCCGGCGCTGGTTCATCGTCGCCTCCCAGAACTGGCCCTCCGCGTGGGGCACGCCATCGGAGAGCTGGAGGTTCGCGAGCAGCTCGAGCGGGAGCGCGTCGAGAGCCGACCAATCG
>JANMTD010000086.1:0-3070 GCA_031390075.1 Deltaproteobacteria bacterium
GTCTACTCGCTCCTCATCTCGCGGCCATTCTGCCGGCCCTTCTCCCTCGCGACCGGGACGACGATGTTCGAGGGCGCCCTCGCCTTCCACCGACTCTTCAAAGAGGCGGCGAACGTGCCGGCGCGCATGGCGATGCTGCGCGACCCGGCCTATCGCGACGCCATCCGCAAATCGGTCGAACAGCCGAATCGCGACGGCGCGCTCGGCTCGACGACGCCGCCGCCGCATTTCTCGACCCTGTCCGTGAATCGCGTGCGCGATGCGGCCAATCAGAAGTGGGTGGGTATGGGGCTCGTGGAGATGGCCGCGAAGCTCGGCGTCGAGCCGATGGACGCGCTGGTCGAGCTCGCCCTCTCGGAGGATCTCGAGACGGAATTTCTCTGGAACCTCGATTCGACCGAATGGCGCGACGGGACCTACGAGGCCTCGCGCCATCCGCAGATGCTGATCGGCACCTCCGACGGCGGTGCCCACCTCGGCCGCGACGACGGCGCGGAATTCAGCTCGTATTTCCTGCGCTACTGGGTTCGCGAATGGGGCCGCTGGGACCTGGAATCCGCGGTGCGGGCGCTCTCCGCCGTGCCGGCCGCCGTCCTCGGCCTGATCGATCGCGGGCTGCTGCTGCCGGGCCTCGCGGCGGACATCGTCGTCTTCGATCCCGAGACGGTCGGCCCCGACATCAAGGCGATCGGCGAGGACCGCATCCCGGGCCAGCGGCGCTGGGCGAGCCGGCCGAAGGGCATCCATGCGACGATCGTGAACGGCGTCCCGATCGTGCAGGACGGGAAGATCGCCGACGAATCCGCACGGCCGGGCCAGGTCCTGCGGCCGGGCACACGGGCCTGAACCGACGCGGCAGCGAGGCGAACCGATGCAAGCAGCGATCATCACCGGCAAGCAGAAGGTCGAGGCCCGCGAATTTCCCGATCCCGTGCTCCGCCCCGGCGGCGCCATCATCGACGTCGCCTACTGCGGCATCTGCGGGACCGACATCCATGCGTTCTACTCCGGCGATCCGTATCCGCCGGGGCTCTGCGGTCACGAATGGATGGGACACGTCCGGGACGTGGCCGACGACGTCAGGACCGTCGTACCCGGGGATCGCGTGAGCGTCGGCATCCTGCCGCCCTGCGGTGAATGCGTGCAGTGCCGGGCCGGACAGGGCGCGTGGTGCTACGCCGCGATGGCCTCGCTCGGGGGCGGCGATCCGCGCGGCTCGGTCCACGGCGCCTACGCGCGACAGATCGCGGCCAGCGCTGCGCGGCTCGTTCGGCTTCCCGACGCGATCTCGGATACCGCTGCGGCGCTGATCGAGCCCGCGACGGTCGCCTATCACGGCGTGCGACTGGGTCGGCTCCGGATCGGCGATTTCGCCGTCGTCCAGGGCGCCGGTCCGATCGGGCTCTTCGCGATGCAATGGGTCCGCCACGCCGGCGCCCGCGAGATCGTCGTCGTCGAGCCTTCACCGGCGCGGGCGAAGCTCGCCCTCGAGCTCGGTGCGACCGCGACCTGTACGCCGGCGGAGGTCGCCGAGCTCGTGCAGGATCGGACGGGGGGCCTCGGCGCCGATGCGGTCGTCGAGTGCGCGGGCCGCCCCGAGACGATCCAGTCCGCCGTCGACCTCGCCCGCCGCGGCGGCAGTGTGACCCTGATCGGTCTCTCGGATCGGGATGCGACGATCCGCCCCGGCATCTGGCTCATGAAGGAAGTCACCGTCCGCTGCTCGATCGCCTACGAGCAGCGCGATTTCGCCCCCGTCGTCGAGATGATCGCCGACGGCCGCGTGCGCGCCGAGCCGATGCACACGCGCACCATCGGCCTCTCGCAGCTCGCCGAGGCGATGGCGGAGCTCGGCGCCGGCAACGCCCGGGACGTGAAGGTGCTCGTCGATCCCCGAGGCTGACGGCGCCGTCGAGTCACGCCCATCCGCTGCGACTCAGAACGTGAAAGTCAGGCTCGTCGTCGCCTCACCGCGGGTATAGGCGTTGCCGATCCGGCTGAAGCTCGTCTCGAGGGACCAGAACAGCGACTCGCGCAGGAAGTAGACGTACGCGAGACGCGCGTGGCCACCGAGCTCGAAGCGAACCCCGTCGCCGCCCTCCTGCACGAACTGGGCGGCCGGTCCACCTTCGAGGGTGAGCTCGTGGCGCCGCGCCCAGCTCCCGTCGATCCGCAGGCCGGGCATCTGTTCGACGAAGAGCTGGGGGCTGAAATAACCCCCCGCCGCGGGCTCTTTCTGCAGAGGATTCAATCCGAAGGCGTCGTCCTGGAAGTGGTAGACGTTCGCGCGATAGAAGGGCGATAACTCGAGCACACCGAAATCCCAAAGCATCGCCTTCAGCTCGCCGCGTACGCCCACGAACGGATTCTCGGAAATCTCGCGGGCATCGACCCAGCCCGCATACGGCTCGATCCAGGCGGAGACGCGCTGACCCGGGCGCTCCGGGCGCTCGAGTCGGCCGTAGAATCGATTCTCCCGGGCCGCACCGATCTCTCGCTCGACGCTGTCTACGCCGTCGTCGACCGAGACCTCCTCCCCGATGAGTGCCGTCAACGAATCGAACCGGAGCTTGCGCTCGAAGCCGACGCGCCAGTCGGCGCGCTCGCCCTGACTCGCGAACGCCGCCCGGCCGACGACGTCCCGACTGCTCTGGGAGAGCGAGTGGTAGCCGAGACCGACTTCGACGCGCTGGTCGGGATTCAGGCGGTATTCAGCGTCGAGCTCGAAGAACCCCGCCGCCTGGTTCTCGTCCGACAAGCCGGCTTCGTCGACGTCCGCCGAGCGGAAATAATCCTCGAAGCCCGCCTCGAGACCGACCGAGATGAACGGCGTCAAGTCACCGTGTCCCTTGGCGGACAGCACGACCCCGCGGAGCTCCGTCTTCGAGCCCCCTTCCTGGAAGAAGCCCCGCGCGACCGGTCCGGCGCGCCACTCGCGACCACGCTTCAGGTCGCCGCGAAGCCTCGCCGTCTCCCGCGCCTGCGCCCCATAGCGCAGGGACAGGTTCGAGTGGTGCAGCGCCTTGTCTCGATCGCCGAGCCAGGCGTAGGCCTCGGCGAGTCCCTGATG
>JANMTD010000094.1:0-6440 GCA_031390075.1 Deltaproteobacteria bacterium
CCCGGCGACGGGGCACGATGCGATCGGAGTAGCGGCGACGCGGCGGCGCTCGGAGGAGCGACTTCGAGATCACGCTCGTTGAGCGTGCGATCGACTGCGTCAGGACTTCGGCCAGACGAGCGAGGATTCGGGAAATCGCCAGGCCGGGTTGCCGCGGTCGCGCAGGTAGAGGGCCTTCGGGCCTAGCGCCCGTTCGATCGCGGCATCGAGCGCCTTTTCGTCCTGCAGCCAGCGGTCGTCGGGCAGGCGGTCGATCGGACGGAATGTCGCCAGATGGACCAGGGGCTCGATGGCGGCGCTGCGGAAGGCGAGCTCGCGGCCCTCGACGTCGACGAGCTCGACCCAGAGCGAGAGCGCGGCGACCCAGCCCCGCATTTCGGGGGACCGCTCGACCGGGTCGTGTTCGTCCGCGTAGATCGAAATTCGCGCGCCGTCCCAGACTGCCCATTGGCCGTCGATCCGCGCGAGAGCGCTCTCGACCCGGATCCGGATCCTGGCCTCGCAGCCGAGCTTTTCACGCAGCGCGCGGCCGAGCGCCGCGGGGTCGGCGTCGAGAGGGCCGCGGATCGCCTCGGCCGTGGTGGAATCGAAGGCGGGCCCCGCGTCTGCGTCGATCGCCTCGATCACCGCGAGGACGGGCTCGCCGCCAACGACCGAGAAATAGCCCTCCTCGAATCGCGCAGCGATCTTCGCTTCCAGGATCTCGATTCGGGGATCTCCCTGCTCGAAGGGGAGCTCGTTCGACGCCAGGCAAAGGCGCGTCGAAGCGGCCTCCCCCGACGCAAGGGCGGGGGCGAGCGCGGGGCCAAGCACGAGGACGGCCACGAAGCCAGACGACGCGATCCAGCTCGGGATGGCCGGGATCCGAAGTGCGGGATTCCTCATCGTTCCGAGGTTAACATCGCCGCGATGAGATTCGACCGCATCGAAACAGGGCTTCGGGTCGGCTTGGGCCTGGGCATCGGCCTCGGACTGCTCGTGGTGGCGGGGTGTCGCAGCTCGAATCCCGGCTTCAGCGTGCCCGAGGACGAGCTGCGCACCGCGGTCTCGACCGTCGCGATCGCGCGGATCGCCGTTCCCGACGTCACGGCGTCGCCCGAGGAGCTCCGGACCCTGATCGAGACCGAGTCCACGCGGCGGCTCGAGGCCGCTGGGCTGAAGGTCGTCGACACGGCGGTCTGGGACGCGCTCTGGCGCCAGTCCGCGGACGATGTCGGCGGCGCCCTCGATCCGGCGACGCGCGCGGTCGACGAGAAGCGATTCGAGCGGGTGCGCGATGGCGTCTATCGGGCCCTCGTTTCGCAACATGCGGTCGATGCAGTCGCCTATTTCTCGGTCGAGATCGTCGACACCTACGGCGTCCTCGAGGAGGCGAGCGCCTGCGGTGGACTGACTCCCGTCTACTGGTCCGGCAAATGGTCCGGCTCGCGCGCCACCCTGGTCCGGACGGCGTGTCTGAAGTTGATGGTCGTCGACCCGTCGAATCGACAGCTCTTCGGCCTGCGATATCCGATCGAGGGAATCGAGACCTTCGGCCGACAGACGCGGGCGACGCGGCCGAAGCAGCAGACTCTCCGCGATGCTGCGCTCATCCTCGAGGCCCTCGATCGCGTGCTGAAGCCGTTCGAGGCGAACGCGCGCGGCCGCGACTGATCCGGCCTCGAGCTCGCATTTACGCCCACGGATCCACCATCACCTTGCACTCCGGCGCCCGCGCGAGCAGCGCCTCGACGGTCTCCGTCAGCGCCTCGAGCCCGATCGTCCGCGTGATCATGCAGCGCGGCTCGAGATTGCCCGCGGCGAGCGTCGCGATCACCTCCTGATAGTCCGCCCGGTCGTAGGTCATCGAGAACTGGACGCGCAGCTCCTTGAGCAGCGGCACCGCGGTCGTAATCGGCTCCGCGTGCAGGCCGTAGCCCATGCACACGATCGTTCCCTTCGACCGGACCAGGCTCATCGCCTGCATCACGGCGCCCGGGAAGCCCGCGCATTCGAAGACGGCGTCGGGCGGACCGCCGAGGGCATCCCGCACACGGGACTCGTCGCCCCCATCGCCCGTCGCGACGAACTCGTCCGCACCCATCTCGAGGGCGAAGCGCCGGCGGCGCGCCGAGGGCGCCGCGACGACGATCCGACCCGCACCGCGCCGCCGCGCCCAGTAGGTCGCGCAGAGTCCGATCGGTCCCGCGCCGAGGACGAGGACGCGGGACTGTGCCCCGAGCTCGGCGAGCCGCACACCGTGAAGCCCCACCGCGAGCGGCTCGACGAGGGCCCCGTCTTCGAGGGTCAGCGGCGGCGGCAGCAGGTAGGTCTCGCGCTCGGGGAGCGTCATGAACTGCCCGAATCCGCCCGTCGGATGCTGGCGCCAGGCGGGACAGAACGCGAGGTGTCCGCGGCGGCACTCGTCGCACTGGCCGCAGGCCGTCACGCACTGGGCGGTGACGAGGGCGCCAAGCTCGATCCCGCGGACCGCGGCGCCGCGGGCGACGACCTCGCCGGCGAACTCGTGGCCGTAGACCTTGTTGCAATCCATTCCGGCATCGCCGGTATAGGTGCTGACATCGGTCGCGCAGATGCCGCAGCGACCGATCTTGACGAGGACCTCGTCGGGGCCCGGCGAGGGCACGGGCCGATCCTCGATCCGGAAGGGCTCGCGCGGGCCGGTGTAGACGGCGACTTTCATGCCTACCACTTCCGCCGCATCTGCGCGCCCATGCGCCGCGCCCGGAGCGTCCGCTCGCGTTCGGCCGGCGAGATCACCGACGTGTCTTTCGGCAGGTGCTTTCGGAGGTCGGCGAGCTTCACCCGCTTCATCGTCGGGCAGGGTGCCGAGCTCGCCTGGTTCCAGCGGTTCTGGATCACACCGCGAAGGTAGCCGCCCGTATCCAGCCAGTTCGGCACGCCGGGATCGCGCAGGGAGAGCACGCCGCGGAAGCGGCCGTCCGAGTCGAGCCTCGCCTGGTGGCCATTGAGGCTCGACTGCCGATTCGTCCAGTCGATCGTCGCGAAGAGCTCGTCCGCCAGCATGAAAGACCAGTATCGGACCCGATCCGGAATTGCGGTCTCGATCACGAGGGCTTCGTCCTCTTCGATCTCGAAGAGCGTCTCGAGGTAGACCTGCGGCCAGGAGCTGCCCGTGAAGCCGCTGTAGTCGGTGACCTCGAAGCGGTTGAGGATTCCCTTTTTGCGTGTCGCGTCGAGATGGATCAGCCAGTGCTGGATGCTGAACTCCATCCACTGGGCGATCTCCTCCATGCGCTCGGCGATCTCGGCGGCGGTCGGCTTCGGGCGCGCCGCGGGAATATCGACGCGCTCGATCGACATGCGCGGGTCGACCTCGTTCACCCAGTCGTACATTGCATGGCGGACGCCGAGGTTGGTCGCCTTCGGATCGAGGTACCACCAATCGCCGCGCCAATCCCTCGGCTTCTCTGTGCTGAGCAGGACCTCGAAGCAGCCGTCCGCCCCGATCGTGAGCGCGTCGACGTCGTAGTTGGCGAGGCCGGGCTTCGGCTTGTCGGTGCGGGTGAAGTAGGTCTCGGAAACGGTGACGACGGCGAAGAGCGAGGTTCCGCGCTGGCCGGCGATCCGGTAGGTCCCCGTTCCGCGAATCGGCGCGTAGGTGTAGACGAAATCCGGGACGGGGGCGGCAAAGTTGAGGGCGCTCGAGAGCATCGGGACGAACTCGGGGTAGTCGGGGTCGTTCGAGACGAGCCCGACGTGGCCACCGGCCAGCGCCGCGAGCATCATCTGGTAGAGCTCCTGGCGGTCGTATTCGTCGCGCGGGTCGCGGAGCTTCGCGACGAGTCGATCGGCGACGGGCGCCCAGCGGGCGAGCAGGTCGTTCCATTCCGGGAGGGGGGCGGGGCGCGGCATGCAGGGCTCCTTGAGAGGAAGTCAGGTCAGGGTATCGAGTTCCGGAGGTCGGTCGTCAGGGCAGGCGTGCCCGGATCTCCTCCGCACGAAGTCCGTAATCCTCGGGCGTCGCTCGCTGTCGACCGCGGGCGAGCACGACGTCGCGTGCGGGCTGCTCCGCGATCCAGGCCTTTATCTTCACCTCGGTCGAGGGCGCGAGCTCGAGCTCAAAGCGCGTGTAGATCCCGCGCACGACGGCCAGCGGATCCCTCGCGAGCTCGTGCTGGTGGACGTCGTGGAAGGCCTCGGGGCGGCGCGCGCGGACGGCACGGGTATGGAGCGTCGCCTGCTCGTACACCCGCAGCTGGCGCGGGCCGATCGCCCGGGCTTCGGGGCTGCCGGGCGGCGGGTCGCCGCGATAGGCGGCGAGCATGCTCGAGAGCGAGACGAGGGTCGCGACGGGGTCGCGGTGGGTCAGGATCACGCGCGCATCCGGGAAGACCTCGAGCAGCGAGCCGACCCGCAAAAAATGCGTCGGGTTCTTGAGCAGCCAGGTCTGCTCGCGCTCGGCGTGGCCGATCAGGCGCAGGTTGTCGGCCAATCGCCGGTAGCTCGAGACTTCGTCCTGGGCGAGGTACCAGTCGTCGTAGCTCGGGAGGTCGAGGAGCGAGGGCAGCTGGTTCGTGACGAAGGTCTGCATCATCAGGGCGAGGCATTCGTCGACGTCGTCCGGCTCGATGCGGTGGAGCGCAACCGCGCGCGGGCTCGCCGCTTCGATCGCCTTCGCCCGCTCCACGGCGGCGCGGTAGAGCGGATGCGACGCCCACGCCTCGCGGGGCGGGCGGACGATCGGATTCGGGATGATCCAGCTCTCGAGGCCCTGGAAGCGGGGATCGAGGGCGAGGATCTGATGCAGCGCGGTCGTCCCGGTGCGCGGGATGCCGGCGATGATGAGCGGCCGGACGATCGGCTCGCGAAGACAATCGGGCACGGCCTTCCAGCCCGCTTCGGAATGCAGTCGCCCAATCAGGCCGGGCAGGGTGAATGCGAAGGCCTTTGCGCGACTGCCCGGATCGTCGGGCAGATCGGCTTCGAAGGCGGCGAGGGCGCGGGCGAGACCCTCGTGGTAGTCGTCGCCTCCGAAATCGACGAGCCCCGTGGCGAGGCGGGCTGCCTCGTGGAGCGCCGGATCGAAATCCGCATAGCGCTTCGGGACGGGGTCGCTCACGCGGCTCGGCTCCAGGCTCCGCGCATGGGGGTCACCACCGATCCCAGTGGATCACCTCGGCGACGGGCTTCCGCTTCACTGGGCCGAAAGGCCGGTCGGGGTAACCGAGCGCGATGCAGACCGCGATCGAGGCGTCGTCCGGGATCCCCAACACCTTTCGCATCTCGCCCTCGGTCGCGACCTGGAAGGTCGTGAAGGTCGTGCCGAGTCCGAGCGAGCGGGCGGCGACGATCAGGTTCTGGGCGGCGGGGTAGAGCGCGGCGTCGACCATCTGGTCCGTCGCGGCGCCGGGCGGATAGACCTTGCGACCGCAGACGATGATCCAGACGGGAATGTTCTCGAACTCGTGGAGGAGATGCTGTGCCCCCGTGATCATGCGGGTCACACTCCCCGGCGTCGTCGGCATGCTCTGCACCAGCGGCAGGAGTCGTTCGCGCAGGACGGGGCCGAGCTTCGCCTTCGTCGCGCGCTCGCGCAGGACCACGAAATCCCAGCCCTGGGAGTTGCCCGGACTCGAGGCGCGGGTCGCCGCGTAGATCACCTTCTCGATCAGCGCCTGGGGAACCGGGTCCGGCTTCAGGTACCGGATGGCTCGGCAGGTCTCCATGGCTTCGATCGCATTCATCCGCATTCTCCCGGGCGCCCTCGGTCGGGCGCCGGCGTGGGGTTCGGTCCCATTCTGTCAGAACCGCTGCTCGACGAGCAACCCGGGGTGGGGCGCCGGAGATCGCCGCGCTCGCACGGGTCCGATGGGCACGCCGCTCGACGTGTCCGAATTTGCGTATAGTGGGAGGACCGACCGCCGCAAAAAAAGGGAGTCCGAGCATGGGACGCAAGTACAAGGTCATCTCCGGGGATGGACATGTCGAGACGCCGCCCGAGTCCTGGGTCAAGTACATGCCCGAGGAGCACCGCGACCGCGCGCCGCGCCTGATCAAGCTGCCGAAGGGTGGCGAAGCCTGGCTCATCGAAGGTCAGCCGTTGATTCCAAACGGCCAGAACATCACGGGCCGCGGGCCCGTCAAGGTCTCCGGCGGGACCTACTACAAGCCCGACGGCTCCGCGGCCGAAGGTGCGGGCGACGCCAAGCAGCGCCTGCGCGAGCAGGACCTCGATGGCATCGACGCCGAGGTGCTCTTTCCTCCGGTTTTTGCGTCCCGGGCGATCGAGCACATCGCCGACAAGGACGTCTATCGCGCCTTGATCCGCGCCTACAATACTTTTCTCGCCCGCGACTACTGTGCGGTCGCCCCCGACCGCTTGATCGGAAACGGTGTCGTCCCGACGACGGGGGTCGACGACGCGATCGCCGAGCTCGAGTTCCTGCATCGCGAGGGGATCCGCTCGGTCTCGCTCC
>JANMTD010000148.1:0-6254 GCA_031390075.1 Deltaproteobacteria bacterium
AGCTGCTCTACGGCGCGGGACTGCGCGTCTCCGAGCTGGTCGGCCTTCCGCTCTCGGGCATCGATCGAACCGCCGGACTCCTGCGCGTGATCGGGAAGGGCCGCAAGGAGCGGGTGGTGCCGCTCGGCGAGCTCGCCAGCCGCGCGATCGACGAATACCTCGAGCACGCTCGTCCCGTGCTCGCGGGTCCTCGGCAGGGCCACGAGCACGCCGTCTTCCTGACCGCGCGGGGCCGGCCGATGACCCGGCAGAATTTCTGGAAGCGCCTGCGCGAGCACGCGATCCGCGCCGGGATCGACAGCGAGCGCGTGTCCCCGCACGTGCTGCGGCATGCCTTCGCGACGGATCTGCTCGAGGGCGGCGCCGATCTGCGGGCGATCCAGGCGATGCTCGGCCACGCCGACCTCTCGACGACCGAGGTCTACACCCACGTGAGTCGCGCGCGCCTGCGCGAGACCGTCGAAGCGCTGCATCCGCGCGGTTCGGGCAGCCACTCGTGAAGCAATCGTTCCGTTTCGACGAGGTGCTCGAGGCGGTGCCCGCGGCCCAGGCGAGCTTGCTCGAGCGGATCGCGCGGACGGCGGCGGCGCGAGGCCAGAAGCTCAATCTGGTCGGCGGACCGGTGCGCGACCTGCTGCTGGCGCGACCGCTGCGGGACCTCGATCTGCTGATCGAGGAGGATACCCGCGCGCTCGGCGAGGCGGTCGTTCGGGCCCACCCGACGCTCGAGCTTCGCAGCGAGTCCCACGCGCGCTTCGGCACCCTTCGCATCGCATCGCCCGAAGCCGAGCTCGATCTCGCCCGCACCCGCCGCGAGCGCTACGAAAAGCCGGGTGCGCTGCCGGAGATCGAGCCGGGCAGTCTGGCCGAGGATGTCGCGCGACGTGATTTCAGCGTGAACGCCCTCGTGCTGCCGATCGACGCAGGCGAGCCCACGCGGGCGCAGGCCGTCATCGACCTGGTCGGCGGCGTCGCGGATCTGGCCGAGGGAAGGCTGCGCGTGCTCCACGCCCGGAGCTTCCACGACGACCCGACGCGTGCGTTTCGGGGGGCACGGCTCGCCGTGCGCCTCGGCCTCAAGCTCGACCGGAGCTCGCGGACGGCGCTCCGCGACGCCCAGCGCGATGGGGCCTTCGGCGCCGTCAGCGGCGAGCGCTTCCGGCGCGAGCTCGCGCTGCTCTTCGAGGAGCCGCGGCAGGGCGTCGACGCGGGGCGGGTGCTCTCGCTGCTCTCCGAGACCCATGTGCTCGCGGCGCTCGAGCCCGGGCTCGTGCTGCCGCGAGACCGGCAGGCGCCGCTGCGCCGGCTCTCGCGCTCGATCGCGGCGCCGGAATGGCCGGCGGTGCGCTGGCGCCCCTGGATTGCGGGGCTCTCGATCTGGCTCGCACCGCTCCCCTCGGCGAATCGCCGCCGGACCCTCGAGCGCTTCGCGATCCGGGGCGAGCAGGCCGCGCGGATCCTGCGCTTCGGGGTCGAGGGCGAGCGGACGCTCCGCGCCCTCGCACGCGCACGCGGACGCGGCGCCGTCGACGCCCTGCTCGTGGAGCTGGACGAAGAGTCGCTGCAGGCGATCTTCGCCCTCGCCGACGTCGCGACCCGGCGCCGGATCCTGCGCTGGGGCGCCGAGGACAAACGCCGGCGAGCCCCGGTGATCGGCAGCGATCTCACCGAGCTCGGGATCCAGGGGCCCGATGTCGGGCGAGGACTCGCCCGGATCCGCGCCGCATTCCTCGACGGCGAGATCGCCAATCGCGAGGAGGCGCTGGGGCTCGCGCTCGAGCTCGCCCGCCGAAGTCAACGAGCGGCCGGACGCCGCGCGGGCAAGCGCAGCGCGAAGCCCGCCTCGGTTGCCCCGGACGGGACGATTCTGGATACTGCGCCGCGTCGCCTAAGGACCCCAGCACGGAATCGAGCCGATGACAGCATTCGATGAAACGCCGGGGGAGATCGATGGCCAGGGGGCCGCAGGCGGGGCGGACGACGCCTGGCGCCCGACCTCGAGTGTGCTCGAGGACCTGGGCGGTGTGCCCGACGAGCGGACCGATGGCCTCGACGGTTATTCCGTCAAGCTGGCCGCCTTCGAAGGTCCCCTCGACCTGCTGCTGCACCTGATCCGCCAGAACGAAGTCGACATCACCGACATCCCGATCGCGCGCATCGCCGCGCAGTATCTCGCGACGATCGAGCTGATGCAGGAGCTCGACCTCGACGTGGCGGCCGAGTATCTCGTGATGGCGGCGACGCTCGCCTTGATCAAGAGCCGGATGCTGCTGCCGGGCGAGGCGGAGGAGGACGACGAGGGCGTCGATCCCCGGACCGACCTGGTGCAGCGACTGCTCGAGTACCAGCGCTTCAAGGAGGTCGCCGAGGCGCTCTCGAAGCGGCGGCTCCTCGGTCGCGACGTGTTCAGCGTCGTCGGACCGGGCCCGGCGCGGACGCCCGAGGAAGAGCGCGAGATCGAGGTCGGCCTCTTCGAGCTGGTGGCGGCCTTCCGCGACGTACTCGAGCACGCGAGCGCGGCCGACCTGAAGCACGAGATCGAGACCGAGCACGTGACCGTGCGCGACCGGATGATGGTCGTGATGGATCTGCTCGAGCGGAGCGAATCGGTCGAGTTCATGCAGATCTTCCGCTCTCAGGGTGAGGAAGGCGACGCGAGGCCGACGCGGGCTGTGTTGGTGGCGACCTTCCTGGCGGTGCTCGAGCTCGCCCGGCTCTCGGCGCTTCGGATCTACCAGGGGCTGTCCGAGCGCGGCACGCCCGAAGGCGCGATCCGCGTGCGGCGAGCGTCGCTCGGCGGCGACGAGCCGGAGTGGCGCGAGCGCATCACGGAGTCCATGTGAGCCATTCGGAAAAGCTGAACGAGCCGGAGAAGAGAGCGAGTCGGATGGAAGCGAACGACAAGCGAAGGATCGTCGAGGCGTTGGTGCTGTCGTCCTCCGAGCCGATCTCGGCGGTCAAGCTGGCGGAGATCATCCCGTACTGCGACGCCGGCGAGGTCAAGGATCTCATCAACGAGCTCAACACCGAGTACGCCGAGCAGGATCGCTCGTTCGAGATCTGGGAGATCGCGGGAGGATTCCAGATCCGGACCCGCGCCGAGTTCTCGGGCTACCTGCAGAAGCTCCAGAAGGAGCGGGCGCTGCGGCTTTCGCAGGCCGCCCTCGAGACGCTCGCCATCATCGCCTATCGCCAGCCGGTGACCCGGGCCGAGATGGAGGACGTGCGCGGTGTCGATGTCGGGGCCACGGTCAAGAGCCTGCTCGAGCGCCATCTGATCCGGATCGCGGGCCAGCGCGAGGTCCCGGGGCGACCGATGCTCTACGGGACGACCCGGCGCTTTCTCGAGATCTTCGGCCTCGAGAGTCTGAAGAACCTGCCGACCCTGCGCGAGCTCGACGAGCTCGCCCGGGAGCAGGGACTCGTCGAGCGCACGGCGGAGGCGACGGAGATCGGCGAAGACACGGGCGAGGAAGCCGAGCCCGAGCGCGCCGTCGACGGCGGCGAGGTCGTGCTTCGCCACGAAGACCTTCCCTCGGCGGGCTCGATCTTCGCGGACGACGACGAGCCCGCTTCTTCTCTCGATCGCGACGACGCGCTCGAAGAGGAGCTCGACGACAGCCCCGACGCGGACGAGCGGGAGGACTGAAGCCATGCCCCATGGCGCCTCCCCCCGGCACGTCCGCAAGGCGAAGCCGAAAGCCCCGGCGCGTCCCGCGAAAGCCAGGCCGTCCGCCGTAAAGGCCCCCGCGAAGCCCGCAGCGAATCCCAAGCTCGCTCGACGCCTCGAGAGCGCAGGCGAGCCGGTGCGACTCCAGCGCCTGCTCGCGGGTGCCGGATTCGGCTCGCGTCGCGACGTCGAGGAGCTGGTTTCCGAGGGCCGGGTCACGGTGAACGGCGAGATCGCACAGCTCGGTGACCGCGCGCGACCGGGGACCGACGACATCCGCCTCGACGGTGAACGCGTGCTCTCGGATCGGCCGATCTACTGGATCGTGAACAAGCCGCGCGGGGTCGTGACGACCGTGCGCGACGACTCGGGTCGGCGGACGGTGCTCGACCTGGTTCCGCGCAAGCTCGGGCGTGTGTTCCCCGTCGGTCGCCTCGACGTCGAGACGCAGGGACTGCTGCTGCTGACCAACGACGGCGAGACCGCCTACGCCATGCTGCATCCCTCCCTCGGCAACGAGCGCGAGTACCGGGTCAACGTCAAGGGCGAGATCGACGCGAAGGCGATCGCGCGGCTCGAGAAGGGCGTCAATCTCGAGGAGGGCCGAACCGCGCCGGGCCGCGTGCGCGACGTGCGGATCGATCCCAAGACCCACACATCGACCTTCTCGCTCACCCTCGTCGAAGGTCGCAACCGCCAGATCCGCAGGAGCTTGCTGATCCTCGGGTTTCCCGTGCGCCGCCTCGTCCGCGAGCGGATCGGACCGCTCCGCCTCGATGGCCTCGCGATCGGCGAGGCGCGCCCGCTCGATCCGGAGGAGCGGACGATCCTGCTGGCCCACGTCGCCCGGCTGAAGAATGCCGAGCCCGCGCCGCGGAGCACGACGACGCGCAAGCCGAAGCTGGGCATCAGCAAGGCCCGGCTTTCAGGTCGCCCCGAGCGCGCGGGGGCGGGCGCCAAGCGTGCTGCGGCGCGCCCCGAGCGCGGGGGGCCGGCGAAGCCTCAGCGGGGGGCGAGCTCGAGGAAGGGCGTCAGGAAGTAGAAGGCGAGCAGGAGCCCGAGCAGGAAGCAAAGGCCCTGGATCTCGTCGCGCGGCATCCCGAGCGGGAAAGCAAGAATCGTGCGGAGGCCGGCGCCGGGATTCACGCGCGCCGCGGCGTTTCGCGAAGCAGGCGGGGGTTCGTGGGCTTCGAAGCGGAGTTGCACGCTGCCGCTCGCTCGCAGGATCCGCGCTGCCAAGACCATGCGGGACCGGAGCGGAAAGCGATTGCCCACTTGCGGTGGTCCGGTTCCCGTCAGGAGGCCTCGCCATGTGCGGTCGCATGACGCTGACCCGCTCGCCCGCGGAGATCGCTGAACACTTCGGGCTCGCCGGCCCGGAAGATCCGAATGGCGGTCCCCTGCGACCCCGTTACAACCTCGCGCCGTCGCAACTCGTTCTGACGGTCGTGTCCGGAGAAGCGGCGGCGCGCGCCTTCGCCTGGAAGACCTGGGGACTCGTGCCGGCCTGGGCGAAGGATCCTTCGATGGGCGGCAAGCTCTTCAACGCCCGGGCGGAGACCGTCGCCGAGAAGCCCTCGTTCCGGTCGGCCTTCAAGCGCCGCCGCTGCCTCGTCGTCGCGGACGGCTTCTACGAGTGGACGTCGCGCAAGCGGGGCCACCGCGCCCACTGGCTCCATCCACGTCCGGACCCACGTCCAGACTCTCGTCAGGATCCTCGTCACGCCCCGCTGCTCGCCTTCGCCGGCCTCCACGAGCACTGGTCCAGCGAGGGCGGCCCCGCGATCGACTCCTGCACCGTCATCACGACCGAGGCGAACGGCGATCTCGCCGCAATCCACGCGCGGATGCCCGTGGTGCTCGCCGCGGCGAGCTGGCCCGCCTGGCTCGACCCCGATTCCGAGCCGGAGGCGCTGCAGGCCCTGCTCGTGCCCGCGCCCGACGGGACGCTCGCGGCCCGCGTGGTCGGGGGCCATGTGAACGATCCGCGCCACGACGATCCGCGCTGCCTCGAGGGCCAACCCGAGGACGCGCCCTTCCGCCTCGACGGTGGCGCGTCGCGTTAGGCGACCCGAGCGGGCACGCCGGGCGGAAGCGAACGCGCAGGCGTCCGGCGGCGCCGCGACCGCAGGCCGCACGCCGGATGCAATCCGCCGCGGTCGGCAGGGCGCGCCCAGTCGCGTCTGCGAGATTCCCAGGCGGCAGACCACCCATCGACAGGACCCCATTCCGGGCCCGCTCGAGGAGTCGTCATGGTCTACGTATTGGGCATGGCCTGCATCGCCTGGACCGTCTTCGAGCTCGTGCGGATGGCCCGCCAGACACCCTCTCTCGTCCGCTCTCGCTCCGCGCCGCGAGCTCCGGGCGCGAACCGTCCGCGCCGTCTTCCCCTCGCCGCCTGGGACGAGCAGGGGCGCCCCATCTTCGTCGAGGACGTCTCCCACCGCGGCCCGCGCTAAGGTCCGCCCGCGGCCGGATCCGCGGGGAGGCAGGGCTGTGTCACGGGGGGAGTCACGGGGGGAGTCGACGTCCGAGTCGGCCACTGCAGAGGTCGATCCGCTCGGGCGCTGCGGGGAGCTGCCTC
>JANMTD010000283.1:0-10453 GCA_031390075.1 Deltaproteobacteria bacterium
CGACCCGGCGCCGATCCGCATCCCCGTGCCCGCCTACCTGATCGTGCATCCGAAGGGCACGGCCCTCTTCGACAGCGGCCTCGCCGCGATCTGCTCCTCACCCTCCCCACTCCGCGAGGCGTACCTCGGCCAGCTCGGAACCCAGGTCATCGTCGAGCGGGCGCACGCCGACGGGATCGACGCGCGGCTCGCGAACGTCGACGTCGACGTGACTCGCGTGGACTGGCTCATCAACTCCCATCTGCATCTCGACCACGCCGGCGGCAACGTCGCGGCGTCCGGGGCGCGGCTGCTCGTGCAGCGCCGCGAGTGGGAGGCGGCCCATGAGCCGGACCTGATCGAGGCCATGACCTACAAGCCCGTCGACTACGACCACGGCCACGACCGATTGCTGATCGACGGCGAGCACGACGTGTTCGGCGACGGCTCGGTCCGCTGCATCCCGACCTACGGCCACACGCCGGGACACCAATCGCTCCGCGTGCGCCTCGACAGCGGCGAGGTCGTGCTCGCCGGGGACGCCTGTTATTTGCGCGAGATGCTCGCCTCGCTCCGGCTGCCGCCGGGCGCGGCCTGGGATCGGGAAGCGATGCGGGAGGCGCTGCTTCGCCTGCGGGCCTTCGAGGCCCGGGGTGCGCGCATCTTCTACGGACACGATCCGGTCTTCTGGCGGGATCTACCGCAGGCGCCGCATCCGATCGCCTGAGACTCTCTATGGGCTGAGGGCTCTATTCCTCGATCAGCTCGACGAAGAATCCGTCGAGCTCGGGCGGGCCTTCGGCGACCGGCGGAGCGGGAGCCTTGCTCGGCGGTGCCGTGAAGCGAGCCATCTCGTCTTCGAGCGACGCTCTCGGATGTCTTTCGGCTCGCGCAGAGGGAGTCGGAGTCGGAGCGGGGGCGCTCGGCTCGACGTCGAATCTCCGCGCCGCGGGCGGCGGACTCCAGAGACTCTCGGGCAGCTCCTCCGTCAGCTCGAGCTCGGCGCCGAGATCGAAGGCCTTGTTCCGACTCGGCGCGCGCGCGGGGGCCGGGGCGTCGAATCCGATGCCGAGATCAGCGGCGGCGCGCTCGACGTCGCCGGGATCGATCGAGGGGCGACCGGCGAGATAGGCCTCGAAGAGCGCGTTGTCCGCGAGGGTATTGAGCAGCCGCGGGCGGCCGCGGCCGAGCTTGTAGAGGACCTCGAGGGTCGCCGGGGGAATCAGGTCAGGGCGGGCGCGGGCGACCTTCAGGCGGTGCATCAAATAGGCGGCTGCACCCTGCAGATCGAGGGGCTGGATCCGCACGCGCACGTCGACGCGCGGCAAGAGACTCGCGTCGTTCTGGATCTGGCGATCGAGCTCGGGGGAGCCGACCAGCAGCATCGACATCAGCCGCCGGTCCTCGTATTCGAGCGAGAGCAGTCCTCCGAGCTCCGCGAAGACCTGCGGCGACATGACCTGGGCGTCGTCGACGATCAGGACCGCGTGGCGTCCGTCTTCGCGCACGATCGCGAGCTGCTCATAGATCTGCCCGAGCACGCCTGCCCGGTCGCGCGCCGGCTCCTCCGCGCCCAGCTGGCGGGCGAAGCGCTGGAAGATTCCCATCGCATCCGCGGCGCCGGGCAACATCACGAGCAGCGTCGCCTCGAAGATCTCCTCCTCGAGGCCGTCGAGGATCCGGCGTGCGAGCAGCGTCTTGCCCATGCCGCCCTCGCCGGTCAGAAGCGTCAGGCCCTTCTGCTGGCGCAGGCCGCGCTCGACGCGGCGCTGGGCGTCGCGATGGCTCGGGCTCTCGAAGTAGAGGCGCAGATCCGATTCGTTGCTGAAGGGATCCTGGGAGAGTCCGAAATGCTGGAGATGTTCCAAGGCGGGGTCCTCGCGGCAGGCCAGCCGCTGAATCAGACGAACGAGATCTTCTTGCGCGTACTCTTGCGCCCGGATTGAGTATTCGAGTCGGCAGGGGTCGCGGGCTCGCTCGCCGCCGGCGCCGGGGGGGCGGCCGGCGGGATCACGACCGGCGTGACCTCGACGTCGCTCACGACGTCGTCGAAGGACTCGAAGCTCTCGATCGTGGCGGGCTCGGCGCTCTCCTCGTCCTCGGAGAACAGATCGTCGAAGGACTCGAAGCCCGACCGCGCAGCGCCGGCATCGGCCGCGGCCGGCGAGGCAGCCGACGGCGACGACGGCGACGGCGGCGACGACGGATTCTCGAGCTCGGCGAGCTTCTCGGCCGCCTTCGGGAAGCGCGGATCGAGCTCGAGCACGCGGCGCATATTCGCCCGGGCCCGGTCGCGGTCGCCCGCAAGCGACTGCGCGATGGAGAGATCGAAGAAGACCCCCGCCGTGCGACCGCCCGGCAGATCCGGCAGCGCGAGGGCCTGCTCGAGGTGGTGCACCGCATCGCCATAACGCTGGAGATCGCGCGCACACAGGCCCATCAGGTACAAGCTGTCGAAACGCCGGCTCGGCGCCTCGAGACAGATCTTGAACTCGCCGATCGCGGCCTCGAAGAGGCCCATCTCTCGATAGGCGATCCCGAGGTCGAAGCGGGTATCGACGTCGCCCTTGTCGAGGGTCGCGCTGACGCCCTTCTTGAAATCGGAGAAGATCGATTCGAAGCCGTCCTCGAGGGTCGAGAGCACGACGCCCGCACTCTTGCCGCGCGCGGATTCCCCGGGCTCGTTGAAGACATCTGCCAGCGCTTCGCGCAGATCGAAGATGTCGCCCGCCGGAACTTCCGCTGCGGCCGCGGCCGGCGGAGCAGTCGGCGTCGACCGGGCTGCCTGCGCGACCACGACCGCGGGCGCGACCGCAGGCGTCGGGCGCGTGGCCGGTGGCGGCGTGATCTTGACGGACGGCGCAAGCTTTGCGGCCGGTCGTGCCGGTACGGGCGGCGACGGGGGAACCTTGATGGCGACCGTCGGCGCAGCGACGACGACGGGATCCGTCTCCTCGTCCAGTGAATCGAGGGAGAGTCCGCTCTCACTGTCGGCCGGATCGCCCGCGTTGGTCGAAGTCTCGGCCTTGACGTCGATCTCGACGTCCACGTCCGCAGCTCCGTCGACATCGACATCGACATCGACATCGAGATCAAAGCCGCTCGTCCCGTCGCTCGACTCGCCCGCGTCGTCGTCGCTCGCCAGGTCGAGGTCCACCGAGGCGTCCGGCGATTCGAGATCGAGCCCGTCTTCGAAGCGCGCCGTCGCACCGAGATCGCGCTCGGAAGTACCGGCGACGCGCCGCCCCGCCTTCGTCCGCGCCACGCCCACCGCGGGCACCGACTCGGGCGCCGAGCCACGAGCGACCTGGACCTCGCCCATTCGCAGCATCGCGCTCGGATGGTTCGGTGCGATCTCGAGGATCCGGGTCAGGATCGACTCGGCCTCGTCGAACATCTCCTGGGCGATGTAGAACTCGGCCTCTTCCAGCTCTTCGCGGATGCGGGCCGTGGAGGTCGTCGCCCCGGGCGCCGCGGTCGTTCCGCCGGCTACCGCGGCGGCGCTGGAATCGAGCTCCGCCGCACCGGCGAGCTCCGATGCCGAGAACCCCTCCTCCGATTCCGTACCGTCGCCGCTGATCTCGTCCGGGTCGATCTCGAACTCGAAGGTACCGTCGTCGGCGAGGGAGATCGAGGGCGTGTCCTCGTCGGCGGCGACTTCCTCGGTCGCATCGACGCCGACCCGGAAGCTCTCGGCCGCCTCCTCGAGCTCGACCTCGAAGCCGAGCTCCGCGTCGTCGTCGACATCGACGGTCGCCGGGTGTGCGGACACCGTGTCTTCCGCGAGGGCCTCGTCGAGCTCGACCTCGAGGTCGAGCTCGAGCTCCGCGACCGGCTCGGGCGCTGCGGCCGGCACGAGCTGGGCCGCCGCCTTCGGATCGAGGGTGGCGATGCGGTCGCGCAGGACTGCGAGGGACTTCGTGTCGCCGGATTTTCGAATCTGCTCTGCGGCGCGCAGCCAGATCGCGACGGCCTCCGCGGCCTGGCCGTCGTCGGCATAGGCTTCGCCGAGCTTTTCGAGGGCGCCGCGGTGGTTCGCATCCAGGTCGAGGACGGTACGCAGGCTCTGGATCGCCTGGGCCCGCTTGCCATAACGCAGATACACGCTCGCCTCGGCGAGCAGCTGATCGGGGTCGCCTTCGAGGGGCGCGGACGCCGCGCGCGAGCCGCCCTTCGGCTTCTCGAGCTGGATCTCTTCGTCGACGCCCAGCTCGAGCTCGTCCTCGCCGAGATCGTTCGACGTCGACGCGCGCAGACCGGAGACGGTCACGAAGGGATCGTCTTCGAGGAGCTCCTCGTCGTCGATCTGCGGCTCGGCGACCTCCGAGACGTCGACCGCGAGCCGCGATCGCGCACCGACCTCGTCGACGGGCAGCCGCTGCATCAGCTCGCGCGCCTTGTCCTCGTCGCCGCGATCGCGGTGGAGCTTCGCGAGGCCCCGCGTGGCTTCCGCGAGCTTCGCGTCATTACCCATCTGGGCGAAGAGCTCGATCACGAGCTCGTACTGCGAAGGCTCGCCCGAGACCTGGAGTGCGCGCAGGGCGAAGGGCTCCGCGCGGTCGAGCTTCCCCGCGACCATCAGCGAGCGCACCATGCCGGTCAGTGCGCCGAGATGATCGGGCTTGAGCTCGAGGATGCGCTCGCGCACGGCGACGAGCTGATCGCGGTCCTGCTGATTCTCGAGCTCGCGGGCCGCCGCCTCGTACTCGGCGAGTGCCTCCGCGGGCATCTTCTCCTGGCGAAGCAGCTCGGCGACCTTCAAGCGGCTCGTCGTGTTGGTCGGGTCGAGGGCGGCCATCTGCCGCAGCAGCTCGAGGGCGTCGGTCTTGCGGCCCTCGCGGTGGTAGCCGTCGGCAGCGGTCTGCAGCGCACCGATCGCCTCGGCATCGAGCCCCATGCGCTGGTAGAGCTCGGACAGCGAGACGTAGGCGACATAATGCTTGGGATCGAGGTTCAGGATCTGCTTGTAGACGGCGACGGCCCGGGCATCGAAGCCATCCTGCCGGTACTGCTGGGCGACCTTGCCGTACTGGGCGATCGCATCTTCGGACTGGCCCCAGCGGCGATACGCGTCCCCGACCTCCAGCAGGAGCTTCGCGTCGCGAGGGTCGGCCTGGAGCAGGAGTTGGTACTCCTTCAGCGCCTTGGCCTTCGCGCCCTTCTGCGCGAATTTCCGCGCAGAATCGAGGACTTTTCGTTTATTGAGCGCCAATGATCCCTCGGCTTGGCGAATGGTCGATCGGGGCCCGCGGCCAGGTCTGCCGCGGTGCCTCGGACCTTCCTATCGGCGAGCTAGGACGCCCCTTGAGGCGAGTCCGTGGGGCCGAAGGGACGCCCGCTCACAGTCCCGTGGGGACTTCACCTTTATAGATCGGCCTGAATCGGGCGCGATCGGGGGCAGCCGCTCAGGCGCCTTCGGTCTTCAGCCGACCGACCAGCGCTTCGAGGCCGAAGCGATAGCCCGGGGCACCGAGCCCGGAGATCACCCCGAGCGCAATCGGCGAGACATAGGAGTGCTGGCGGAAGCTCTCGCGCGCGTAGACGTTCGAGAGATGGACCTCGACGACCGGCAGCCGTGTCGCCACGAGGGCATCGCGGAGCGCGACGCTCGTGTGCGTGAAGCCGCCGGGATTGATCAGGATGCCCGATGCCTGCCCCATCGCCGCCTGGATGCGGTCGATCAGCTCGCCCTCGTGGTTCGACTGGAAGCAGTCGACCTCGACCCCCAGGCCCGCCGCACAGACCCGCAGGCTCGCGTCGATGTCGGCGAGGGTCTGGTTTCCGTAGATCTCGGGCTCGCGCTTGCCCAGCAGGTTCAGGTTCGGACCGTGCAGCACCAGGATCCGCATGGCATGCCCTCCGCTCAGAGCGCGGCGCGAATCGCCGGCAGGTTGCGGCGGATCAAGTAGCGCGCCTTTCCGAGGTTGCCATCGGGATGGAGCGCCAGGACGAGCACGAGGTCGTCGTCGACCGTGTGGAAGACGAGCTGCACACGCGCCAACGAGATCACGCTCTCGCGCAGGGGTCCCGCATCGAGGGCATCGGAGGCCTTGGTCATGTCGCCGAGGATGCGGCCGAACTCGATCCCCGCGAACGTCGCGTCGCCGCCGAGGGGATCCTCCCGATTGCGGCCCCCCTGTGCCGTCACCTGGGCGACCGCGATGCCGTCGAGTCCCATCAAGGCCGCGGAGAAGCCGCCGCCACAATCGTCCACGATCCGCTGGAGTATGGCCTCGAATATCATCGCATCCCCTCCGCCCCGCTCTGCGCGAGATTCTGGAGCCATCGCTCGAGGGTTGCCAGCACGATCTCCCGCGAGGGCCGGCCACTCGTCGCGTCCACATCCCAATCCGGCACCGAGGCAGCATCCATCGGCGCGCGCAGCCGGTCGGCGGAAGCGAGGCGGGCGGATTCTTCGAGGGGATCGAGCTCCTCGCCCGCGAGATCTGCCAGCTCGAACGCGCCGTCGAAGAGCACGCGTTCGGCCACCTGATTCACGTCGTGCATCTCGTCGACCTGGGCCTCGGCCTCGGCGAACGCCCGCTCGAGCTCGCCCGCCTCGATCGGACGATCGAGCTCGATCTGGAATGCCTCGTAAGCCGGGACACGCGGCGAATCGACGGCGGGCTCGTCGGCAGGCTCGTCGAGCGCGGGCAGACCCGACTCGAGCACCCACTGCTCGAGCCCCTCCTCGAGGATGCGGCGGGCATGGCTTCCTTCGCTCTCGGGCAGCAGGGCCAGGGCAAGCACCGCCCGCGCCGGCCACTCGTTCGCCTCGCCGAGGGCGGCGATCGCAAGGGCAGTCCGCCCCGCGCGACGATCGCGTTCCGCCGTCGCGATGCGGGCGAGACGTTCACGTCGGATCCACGCTGATCGACCCAGCTCCATCGTTCCCTCCGATCCTCGCCCTGTTCTCGCCCTATCGCCGCCGAACCGCCCGCCAGCCGGAGGGCAGGATCTCCTCCGGTCGCAGCGAGACGGTGCCTGCTCGTCCGATGCCTTTCAAGACGACGAAATGGATGCTTGCGCCCTGGCGCTTCTTATCGACGCCGATCGCGGTCAGATAAGCCTTCCGGGGTCGATCGGGCGGCGTCGTAGGTAATCCCGCCCGTTCGAGCAGCGCTGCTAGGCGCCGCGCCGATCCGGGAGGCGCGAAGCCGAGCTCTTCCGAACGCTCGGCGGCGAATACCATCCCGATCGCCACGGCCTCGCCGTGCAGGACGCCCCGGTAGCGCGCGTGCTTCTCGATCGCGTGGCCGAGGGTATGGCCGAAATTGAGCAGCCGGCGCAGGTCGCCTTCACGCTCGTCCCGGGAGACGACCTCGGCCTTGATGGCGCAGGCGCGCTCGAGGCCGTGGAGGACGATCTCGGGCTCGAGGGCGAGGAACGCCTCGATATGGGTCTCGAGCCAGTCGAACAGGTCCTCGTCCCAGATCGCCGCCGCCTTGATCAGCTCGGCGGCTCCCGCCGCGCGCTCGCGCCGCGGCAGGCTCGCCAGGGTCGCCGTGTCGATGAAGACGCCGCGGGGCTGGTGAAAGGCGCCGACGAGATTCTTTCCCCGCGCGAGGTTCACGCCCGTCTTGCCCCCGATCGACGCATCGACCATCGAGAGCACCGTCGTCGGCACCTGGACGAAGGGAATGCCGCGCAGGAACGAAGCCGCGGCGAACCCCGCGAGGTCGCCCACGACGCCCCCGCCCAGCGCGACGACGGCGGCGTGGCGATCGAGCTCGAGGTCGAGGAAACGCTCGTACAGCCGCGAGAGCTCGCGCAGATTCTTCGACGCGTCGCCGTCGGGCACGGCGATCCGCCCCGCCTGCACCCCGGCCTTCGCGAGCCCCCGGACGAGCAGCGGCGCATAGCGCCGCGCGACCGGCGCCACGCTCACGACCGCGACCCGCTCCACGGCGAGCAGCGTCCCGATGCGCGCCCCGATCGTCTCGAGCCAGTCGTGGCCGAGCTCGATCGCGTAGCTCCGCTCCGCGAGGGAAACCGGGACGCTCGCCCGCGCCTGGCCGTCGCCCGCCAATCGAGAGGGGCGCAAGCTGCGCGGGGCCGATTTCCGGGTCTGTTTTCGCTGCGCTGTCATGGGCTCCGTATGACTCCGTTTCACGCGCGCGGTCCCCCGCATCCTGCCGCCGCGGGTCCCGTCAGCAGGGACACGATCCGCTCCACCACCTCGTCCGGCGAGCCGGACGCGTCGACGCGGTGGTCGGCGGCCGCATACCAGGGCCGCCGCGCCTCCAGCAGCTCCGCGAGCCGGTCCGCCCGGCCGGCCGCATCGAGCCCACTGAGCAGGGGCCGGCTCACCGCCTCTCCGATCCGCTCGAGCAGACACTCGATCGGAGCGTCGAGGTACACGAGCAGGCCCCGTGTCCGCAATCGATCGAGGGCCCCCGGTTGGGCGATCGCACCGCCGCCGAGGGCCACGACGGCGGCCTCCTGCGCAGCGGCCTCGATCGCCTCCCGCTCGAGCTCGCGAAAGCAGGGCTCCCCTTCGCCGGCGAAGATCTCGGCGATCGTGCGACCGGTCCGGCGCTCGATCTCCTGGTCGGAGTCCACGAAGGGCCGCCCCAGGCGTTCGGCCAGCCGGGGCCCGACGGTCGACTTGCCCGCGCCCATCAGACCGACCAGAAAGATGGACTTCGGGTTCGACACGGGCGCAGTATAAAGAAAAACGGGGGGAGCAAGCTCCCCCCGTTCCATCACGCTCTCGACGTCTCCGCGACGAAGGAGCCGTTCGGAACCTCACGGGATTCCGATCATCGGCTCGCGTATCTAGTTGGCCGCCATCTCCGGCAGCCGCACGATGCGCGGCGTCACGAAGACCAGCAGTTCCTTGCGCTGGTCGGTGACCTCGTTGTTCTTGAACAGGCTCCCGATGACGGGGATCCGGTGCAGGTACGGAACCCGGCTCTGGCGCTGGCTCTTCACGATCGTGTAGATGCCGCCCAGGACCAGGGTCTGGCCGTCCTTCACCAGGGTCTCCGTCTTCGCGACGTTCTTCGCGATCGCAGGCGAGCCGGTCGGCGTCGGCACCGTGCTGTCCGGCGCGTTCCGGGTCACCTGGATCTTCATGATGATGCTCTGGTCCGCGGTGATGTGGGGCGTCACGATCAAGGACAGCACTGCATCGATGAACTCGAGCTTCGCATCGCCACCCTCGAAGGTCTGGAACGGGATCGAGACACCCTGCTCGATCTTCGCTTCCTTGTTGTCCAGGGTCACGATGCGCGGGCTCGAGATCACCTTGCCATCACCCGTCGACTCCGCCGCCTGGATCTGAGCATCGATCCGGAAATCCTCGTCGAGGATCAAGGCGCCGATCGACATCAGCCCCGTCGGGACCGCCGTGATCGGATTGGCGAAGGCGAGGCTGTTCTCGTCGATCAGCCGGTAATCCTCGCTGCCGAGGTCGGTGCGGAGCGTGTCGGGATCGAAGGGATCGACGAACTGCTGAGACTGGAGGCCCCAGACCGAGCCCAGCTCGCGTGAGAAGTCGAGGTTCGCCTCGACGATCTTGGCCTCGATCATGACCTGCGGCGTCTGGGTATCGATCGCCGCGATCAACGCGCTCGCCTCGTCGATCACGGAGCTGATGTCCTTGAGGACCAACGTGTTGGTGCGCTTGTCGAGGTTCACGGTGCCCCGCGACGAGAGCAGCCGCCGCACCAAGGGTTCGATGTCCTTGACCGCCGCGTAGTTGACCGGCAGCAGCTTGACCTCGAGGTCCTCGAGCTTCTCCTTGTTCCGGCGCTCCTGCAGGCGGACTTCCTCTTCCGCCTTCAGCACGTCGGCCGGAGCGATCCGGAGCACGTTGCCGACCCGGACGAAGCCCAGTCCCTTGGTCATGAGGATCACGTCGAGCGCCTGGTCCCAGGGCACCTCGACCAATCGGATGGTCACGTTCCCGGAGACCTCGTCCCCCGCGATGATGTTCAGGTCCGAGACCTCGGCGATCAGCCGGAGCACGTCCGCGATCGCCACATCCTTGAAGTCGAGCGACACGCGTCGACCGCGGTACTCCTTGCCGTCGATCAAGCCGCCCTCTTCGAGTACCTCGATCGCCGCCGGCACCTCGACTGCCGCAGGTGCCGTCGCCATGGAAGCCGCCGCGGGCTCGGCAAAGAGCGCCTCGGCCTCGTCCATCGCCGCGGGCATGACGTCGCGAGAGGCCGCCGCGAGCTCATCACCAGTGGCCGCCGCCGGATCGGATCCGGCGCTGATCGCCTCGGACTCCATCGCCGGAGCTGCGTTCGCCGCCATCGCCGCCGGACCGGTCTCGGAAGCGGGCGTCTCGCCAGCCCCCTCGCCCGGGAAGGCCGGCGGTGACGCCGCCGCGACGCCCATGTCCTCGAAGTCGACGAACAGGGTCGAGCCGTGGGTGCTCATGACGGGCTTCTGGTTCGCAGCCCGCGTGAACACCACGCGCACCTCGGGAACCTCGACCTCGGGCCCGGCACGTTCGACACCG
>JANMTD010000151.1:0-8891 GCA_031390075.1 Deltaproteobacteria bacterium
GATCGGCGAAATGGGCGGCGAAATGGGCGGCGTCATGGTCAGCGTCAGTCCATGCCTTCCCGGGCCAGATCGATCGCGGTCAGCACCGACCGGGCCTTGTTCATCGTCTCCTCGAACTCGTACTCGGGCGTCGAATCGACGACGACGCCGGCGCCCGCCTGCAGCGTGATCTTGCCATCCTTGGCGACCATCGTCCGGATCGTGATCGCCATGTCCATGTTGCCGGAATAATCGAGGTAGCCCGCGCAGCCCCCGTAGAACCCCCGCCGCACCGACTCGAGCTCGTCGATGATCTCCATCGCGCGCACCTTCGGCGCCCCGGACAGCGTCCCGGCCGGGAAGGTCGCCCGCAGCACGTCGAGCCAGTCGAGGCCGGGGCGCAGATCGCCGTGGACGTTCGACACGATGTGCATCACATGGGAATAGCGCTCGACCACGGCGTACTCATCGACCGCGACGCTCCCGATCTTCGCGACGCGGCCCACATCGTTGCGCCCCAGATCGACCAGCATCAGATGCTCGGCCCGTTCCTTCGGGTCGGCGAGCAGATCCGCCTCGAGCTGCCGGTCCTCCTCGGCGGTTTGTCCCCGCCAGCGGGTGCCCGCGATCGGCCGGACGTCGATCCGGTCGCCCTCCAGCCGGACCAGGATCTCCGGCGAGGATCCGACCAGCACCGCGTCCTCCATCCGGATGAAGAACATGTAGGGGCTCGGGTTGATGACCCGCAGATGCCGGTAGATCGAGAACGGATCGACCTGCAGCGGCAGCTGGAACTGCTGCGCGAGCACGACCTGGAAGATGTCTCCCGCCTCGATGTACTCCTTCGCCCGCTTGACGATCTCGTGGAAGTCCGATTCGGAGAGGCTGCGTTCGACCTCCATCGGCGCCCGCACCGCCGGCCGCCGGGGCTCGGCCGCGAGCGGCGCCCGCAGCCGGGCCACCATCGCCTCGAGCCGCGCATCCGCCGCCTGGAAGGCCGCCCGCATGTCGTCGCCCGGCGAGACCTCGGCGTGGATCGCGATCAGCGCCGTGTGCCGCACGTTGTCGTAGACGACCACGTATTCCGGCAACACGAAGAACGCGTCCGGCAGGCCCACCCGATCGGGATTCGAATCCGGAATGTCCTCCACGAAGCGGACCCAGTCGTAGGCGATCATGCCGACCGCCCCGCCCAGGAACCGCGGCAGCGCGGATCCCTCCGGCTTCACGGCCGCAAACGCCCGCAGCCGCTCCCGCAGCACCTCGAGCGGATCCCCCGCCGTCGTCAGGACCTCGGTCCGACCGCCCTCGCTCCACTCGACCCGGGTCCCGCGCGCCCGAAAAGTCGCCCGCGCCCCCACGCCGAGGAAGCTGTAGCGCGCCCATTTCTCGCCCCCCTCGACCGATTCGAGCAGGAAGGCGGTGGCCCCGTCGTCGAGCTTGCGGAAGAGCGAGAGCGGCGTGTCGAGATCGGCGAGGATCTCGCGCAGGACCGGGACGTGACGACCCCGTCGGGCGAGCTCTTCGAATTGCTCGGGCGATGTGCGGAGCACGGATCTCTCTGGTCCGCAGCCGCAGCGCGACGTGGCGGACCGGTCGGGGGGGCCAAAAAGCCTTTTGACTTTAAGCGCTTCCGTGGATCGGGGCAAGCAATGCCCCAGCTCCTCGAGCAGCCTAGAAGTTCATGCCCGCCCCGATGCCGCGGTCGAAGAGGTTGCTCTCGTCGTCGCCCAGGCCGATGAAGCGGATCTGGAAGCCGACGCCGAGGTCCGCCCGGCGCTCCTGGAAGACCTCGGCGGCGAAGCCCCAGCAGCGACACTTCGATACGTACTCGATCATGCCCCGGTTGCGAAGGAAGCCCTCCTTCTCGGCCAGGGAGTAGATCGTGCGGTAGCTGAGCCGGATGCGTGCGGTCAGCTCGAGACGCGCGTTGAGGTCGATCTGGTTGAGCACCGTGTCGCCGGAGCTCTGGCTCGAAGTGTCGCCGCGCACGGTCTCGAAGAACTCCGGCAGCCGCCGCAGGTAGCGGTAGCGCGTCGCCAGATCGATGCGCCGGACCCATTCGTTCTGGACGGGCAGGACCATGTTGAGCTCCGCCTCGCCCTCCTTCACGGCCTGAGTCTCGGGGTTGAAGGCGCCGCGCACACGCGACCCGATCCCCCCGATATTGAACCAACGCCCCTCCGCCACGATGTTCCCGAGGCCCCTGTCGCCGTCGAAATTCCAATCGATCGCCGTCTGCAGATCGGCGCGCAGCCGGGGCGGCGCTTGCGCGTTCTTGCGCGTAAAGAAGCGCTGGCCGAGGCCGAGGACGAGCTGGTTCGCGTCGTCGATCCGGTCCGACGGATCCCGCGTGACGCTCTCGAGGGAGAGCGTGCGAAAACGCGTCTGCTCGACCGAGCCCTGGGGCACGAAGAGCGGATTCTGGCGCTGCGACCGGTCGATCAGATCGTCGGAAACCAGCGCCCAGCCGAGCCGAGGCTCGATCACGTGGCGCAGCGCCCCGCCTCCCGGCTTCATGAAATCCCGCGCGAGGCGACCCTTCAGATCCGCCCGCGCGGTCGCGAGACCCCGCTCGGCGAACTGTTGCGCGCTCGACTGGTAGAGCGACTGGCTCCAGCCGATCTCGGGCGTGAACTCGAGCAGGCTCCCGATCGGCGTCGGCCGGGCGAAGCGGGGATGGATCACCAGGCGGGTCCCGCGCTCGGCGAGCGGCTCGCCGGGCTGGAAGACGCCGTCGCCCTCCCCATCTCGCATGACCCCGTCGAAGCGCCCGTCGAATCCGGAATCGTAGAAGCGCCCATTGTTACGATTCGGAGGAGGAAAACTGATCGGAGCAGGAAAAGCATCGCCGGGCGTGAGGCCCTGGAGCTCCGACTCGGTCGTTCGCAGACCCGTGAAGTGGATCACCTCGGTGTCGAGACGTGTTTCGACACCGAGCGGTCCGCGAAACGCCCCTGGCTGGACGTCGCCTCGCACCTCGGCGAAGCGCTGCAGCAGGTACTCGTCGCGATCGTCGAAGGTCGAGCCCTGCAGATCGTCCGCATAGCGCGCACCGACCATCGCCCCGAAGCCCCCGCTTTCACCGAAGCTGCGCGCCACGTTCGTCGTCGACTCGACGAAGCGAAAGGTCTTCCAGGCCTGCAGCTCCGGGAAATCGTCCGCGTAGAGGTTGTCCGAGGAGAGCTTGAGATCGGTCTGCCATCGGAGCTTCGCCGGCAGGAAGTGGTCATGCTCCCAGAGCAGGCCCCAGCGTTGTTTATTGAAGCTCGACTGAGCCTGATCCGTCTGATCGTGGAGCCCCGCGACGAAGAGCTTCCCGCCCGACTTCTCGCCGAAGACGTACTCGAGCTCGGCGTCCTGCTTGTAGCCGCGATTGACGAAATAACGCGGCGTGAGCGTGACGTTGAGCTGGGGCAGCGCCGCCCAGAAGAAGGGGACACCGATGCCCGGTCCGCCGCGACCGCCGAAGGTGAAATTGGGGAGCAGCAGACCCGATTCGCGCTCGCTCTTGATCGGGATCGCCATCCACGGAATCCAGAGCACGGGCACGCCCAACACGTCGAATGTCGAGTTCGTGAGCTTGCCGTAGCGACCCACTTCGACATTCGCCCGACTGGTCTCGATCTGCCACGGCAGTCGCTTGCCGGGCTCGCAGCGGCAGGTCGTGAAGACGGCGTCGTGGACCGTGAAGTTGTTCTGTCCCGTCCGGACCATCTCCTGCGCGCGCAGGCGGAAGCCATCGCTGCCGGAGTCGAGGGAGACGTGGTAGAGGGTGCCGTGGAGCGTGTCGACGTCGAAGACCATGAAGGCCGCGTTCAGGCGGTCGGGTCCCTCGAGCAGCTCGACGTCGCCCTCGGCGACTGCGACCCCGGTCTTCTTGCTGAAGGCGACCCAGCGGGCCGTCAGGCTCCGCCGCTGCTGCAGGACGTGCACGTTGCCCTCGGCGACGTAGAGCTCGCGCTCGGCTTCGTACGTGATCCGGTCGGCGGTGATCTCGAAGGGCTCGCTCATCCGCGCGCGTTCGTCCGCGCACGCGGCACGAGGGATGCCGCCGACCAGGATCCAGAGGATTGCGGCAATCGTGATCGCCCGCGGCAAGGAGCCCCCGATGATTGCGGGGGACCCTACCTGAGGGCCGGGGTCGCGGCCAAATTCTCAGGCGGGCGCGCTGAATCGGGTCAGTGCAGAGCCGAGTGCCGCGCAATCGGGGACGATGATCTCGTCGCCGGTCACGCGCACGAGCTTCTGATCCATCAGCTGGTGGAGTGCCTGGTACGTCTCGTGGAGCGTGAGGTGGGAGCCGGCAGCGAGATCGCGCAGTGAAGTGCGGAGGTGGAGCTCGTCTTCGCAGTCCTGGACATCGGCTTCCGCGACGAGGTGGCGGATCAGCGGACCGACGAGCTCGTCGAGACCGAGTGCGGCGAGCCTCCGCTCGGCGGCGATCAAGCGAACGGCCAATCGCTGGATCAAGCGGATCGCGATCTCAGGCTGCTCGATGCACATCGATTCGAGGGTCGCGCCGTCGAGCTCGAGCAGCTCCGCCTGCCCGACCGAGACGGCCCGAGCGGTGCGTGGCTCGCCGAGCACGACGCTCATCTCGCCGAAGAACTCCCCGGGTCCGAGCTTGGCGACGACGCGCTTGCCGGCCCGGCTCTGGCGGCAGATCTCGACCTGACCGGATTGGATGATGTAGAGGTGGCTGCCCTCGTCACCCTCGTCGAAGATGACATCGCCATCCGCGAATACGCGCTCGAAGGTGCGGCGCACCTGGATCTGGGTCGATTCGCTGCGGTCCAGAGAGGCGCTCCCCGGCCGCTGTCCACGGATGGGCGCGGCCTTCGGGGGATTTCGTCTCGCCCGGGGAACGACTTGAGGCGGCCCGCGAGACGCGCTTCAACTCTCGCCTCAATCTTGGACGGCGGCGGCGCTCCGGATGGATTCGAGGCGGTCCTCGATCTCTTCGCGGCTCCAGACGCCGGTATGCCGGACCAGGATGCGACCCTCGGGATCGATCAGGACGAGGGACGGGAACCCGAGGAGTCCGTACCGCATGGCGAGATCCTGGTCGCCCACGGCGATCGGGTATTCGAAGCCGCGCTCCGCGACCCAGGCGGCGACCGCGGCGGCGGGATCGGTGTCGACGGAGATGCCGACGATCATCAGCCGCTCGTCCCCGACCTCGCGCCAGAGCGCGTCGAGGATCGGCATCTGGACCTCGCAGGGGCCACACCAGGTCGCCCAGAAATCGAGGATCACGGTCTTGCCCCGCAGCTTGGCGAGCTCGACCTCACCCCCCGAGATCAGCGGCAGGGCGAATTCCGGTGCGACATCGAAGAGCTCGAGCGGCGCCGGCTCGTCGCCCTGACGACCTTCACATCCCAGCGCGAGCAGGAGGCAGAGCGCCACGGCAATGAATCCGATCCGTAGGCGACCCACGCTCATTGGAGCCAATCCTCGGCGCGCACCACGAGCTCGCCCAGGAACGCGAACTGGCTGTTGAACCAGGACAGCTGGTTCGTGACGAGCAGCACGCCGACCCCGATCAGCAACACGCCGGAGCCGATCTCGAGGGCGCGGAAATAGCGCTTCAGCTGGCGGAAGGCGCTGAAGAAGGCGTCGAGGCTGTAGCCGGCGACGAGGAACGGAACGGCGAGACCGGCGGAGTAGATGGCCAGCAGCGCGATGCCCTGGAAGACCGTCTCCCGGCTCCCGGCGAGGGTCAGCACCGCCCCGAGGATCGGCCCGATGCAGGGCGACCAGCCGAAGCCGAAGCCCACGCCCACGACGAACGCCCCCATGAAGCCGGGTGTGCCGCTCAGCTCGAAGCGCGTGTCGCGGAGCAGCCAGCCGATGCGCAGGACACCCGCCATGTGCAGGCCGAAGAGGATGATCACGAAGCCCGCCAGCTGCGCGATCCCGAGCTCGAAGCCGAACAGCGCCACGTGCCAGCTTCGCAGCACACGCCCGAGCGCGAAGGCCGAAGCGCCCAACACGATGAAGACCGCCGAGAAGCCGCAGCAGAAGCCGAGACACGCCTCCATCACCCGCGCCCGCTGCGCCCGGCGCGCTTCCGCGTCCTGTTCCGGCCCGGCGGCCTGGGACAGGTCGTGCACCGAGATGCCCGAGATCAGGGAGAGATAGGCGGGCATCAGGGGCATCACGCAGGGCGAGAGCACCGAGATCAGGCCCGAGGCGAATGCGATGGGAATCTGCGGCAGGAAGTCGGACATCAGGGACGCGGAGAGTGCCGTGTCGGCTGCAGCGGCGCCAGCGAGACGGGAGAGACGGCGCACGCGGCACCGCCTCCCCCGTCTTCACTTCGCGCGACTCGTACCGAGCCTGCCTGCGTCTTTACCAGCCTCTTTTTACCAGCCAGAGTCGCCGTAGGCGTCCGCGGAGTAGGCCTCGTCGGAGCTGTCCGACGTGGCCCCTGCCACCGGACCCGTGGCCACCGCCTTCGGCTCGACCGGCATCACGGACGGGTCGCGACCGATGAACACGAGGGGCTCTTCGCCCTTCAAGATCTCGGGCGTGATCACGTAGGTCCCGCGCAGCGACCGCACGTAGACCTTGTCGGCCACCGTCGTGTCGCCGGCCGTGAAGACCCACGCGAGCGAGCCGATCACCAGCCCGCCGACGGCGTAGACCACCTTGACAGGGCTGTAGATGAGCGAGCTCAGGGCCGCTGCGATCCCGAGGCCCGATTCCTGGCTCACTTCTTTTGTGTGATCCCCCGCGAACACCACCGACGGCGACGCGAGCAGGCAGGCCGTGAGCCCCACGGCGAGCCCACGCCGAAACGAGCCCGAGCGCAAGCCCGAGCTCGAAGATGAATTGACCATGATCTGTCCAACCTCTCTCTGCTCTTCTCTTCCGACTCGCTTCACCGCGCAGCCGGTCCGAGCAGGTTATGCGGGCAGCGGGAAGACCCCGCGCCCGCCTCTCACGTTCCCCCGAGCGGGAGTTTGGCGGATCTTCCCAGGTCGGCAAGGGAAAATCGCTGCGGTGTGACGCCGCGCACGTGTCAGATGGCTCGCTGGTCCTGGAAGCGGCCGCGGTAGACCGCCCGGCCCTCGGTCCGCATCAGCACGATCTGGCAGATGCGCACACCGGGCACGATCTCGAGGGCACGACTCGAGACGTTGCTCATCTCGAGCACCTGGCGATTCGAGACCCCGGGCTGCACGAAGGCCGAGGTCACATGGATCATGAGGCCGAGCCGGGCGAAGCGGCTGCGGCCCTCGAGAAAGCCGCACAGATCGTCGGGGAGCGTGATGTGCTCGGCCGTGATGCCGTGGATCGTCACGCCGGGGTCGAGGCGGAAGGGGCCTTCGAGGGGCAGCACGCGGGTGTGGTCGCGGTAGTCGGTGTCTTCCTCGACCCGGATCGCAACCGAGTCGTTCTCGATCGCGCGGATCTTGCGGCCGAGGGTCAGGTCGATCGAGGCGACGCCGACCTGGCTGCGATCGAAGGGATCGATGCGGATGCGGCCATTGTCGATCTCGCGCAGGATCACGTCGCGGGTCAGCACTGTCATGGGGCCCGCATGATAACGTGACCGGATGCCGCATCCATTCTTCGAGCTCGACCACCCGATCGTGATCGGACATCGCGGCGCCGCGGGCGAGTATCCGGAGAACACCCTGCCCTCCTTCGAGGCGGCCCTCGCGCAGGGTGCTTCGATCCTCGAGAGCGACGTCCACATCACGCGCGACGGCATTCCGATCCTGCTCCACGACCCGACGCTCGAGCGCGCGTGCGGCATTCCGGGGGCCGCCGCGGACCACACCTGGCAGGCACTCTGCGCGCTCGATGCGGGCGCGGGGTTTCGCGATGCAGAGGGGGCCCAACCCTTCCTCGGGCGCGGAATCAGGATCGCGAGCCTGGCCGAGGCCTTCGAGCGATTTCCAGAGGCCCGCTTCAACCTCGAGCTCAAGTGCGCGGGCGAGGCGGTGTTGCGCGAGACCCTTCGCCTCGTCGAGCGCCATGGTCGCGCCGATCGCACGCTGCTGACGGCGGGCGAGGATCCGATCATGCTGGGCCTGCGACGGGCGGTCGCCGCCTCGCCGATCCGGCCGGCGCTCGGTGCGAGCCTGTCGGAGATCCTGGCGGTGATCGCGAGCGCGCTGCGCGGCGAGCCGATGCCGCAGGGCGTGATGGCGCTGCAGATTCCGGCGGAGTTCGGGGGCCGGCCGCTCGTGACCCGCGCGCTCCTCGAGCACGCCCATGCCCACGCGGTCGAGGTCCACATCTGGACGATCAACGACCTCGCCGAGATCGGGTCCCTGCTCGAGCTGGGCGTCGACGGAATCGTCACGGATTTTCCCGGGCGCATGGTGCGCTGGCTCGGCCATGAAAAGCGAGCTTGAGCCCGGGCGCGATCCCGTCTCGGCGTTCTTTCGCCGGGAGGAGCACGCGCTGACGAGCGCGGGCGCGACGGGAGCCGTGCTCGACCTCGCCTGCGGCCGAGGGCGCCACAGTCTCGCCGCTGCAGCCCTCGGTCTCGACGTGCTCGCCGTCGATCGCAACGCCGCACAGCTGGCCGAGCTGACGCGAGCGAGTCGCGCCCTGCCCGGCCGCATCGAAACCTTCGCCGTCGACCTCGAGACCGGCGCGATGCCCGTCCTCCCGCGCAGCCCCTTCGCGGCGATCCTCGTCTTCCGATATCTGCATCGGCCGCTCGCCCCGGCGATCGAGTCGTGGCTCGCCCCCGGCGGCCTGCTGCTCTACGAGACCTTCACCGTCGCGCAGCGAAGCCTCGGCTGGGGACCGTCTCGGGACGATTTCCTGCTCCTGCCGGGGGAGCTCCCGCAGCTCTTTCCCGGACTCGTGATCGAGGCTTTCGACGAGGGTCTGACCGACGAGCAGAGCCCCGCCTGGACGGCGCGGCTGCGGGCGAGACGACCGCG
>JANMTD010000152.1:0-4265 GCA_031390075.1 Deltaproteobacteria bacterium
CTCCGAGACGAGCTGCGCGCCGAGGGCAGCCCGATCGGCATCAGCGTCCTGATCCCGAGCTCCGTCGGAACCCACGTCATGGAGGCCGAACGCAATCGACCGACCCAATTCGGCAGCGAGAAACGAACAGCGACGGCCGAGCAGGTCCGACTGATGATCCGCGACGGCCTCTTCGGGCCCGACGGAAAGTCGCCCGAAGAAGTCGCCGCGATCACGATCGACGCGATCCGGAAGGACCGCTTCTGGATCATCACCCACGCCTCCGCCCGCGCGACTCTCGAGGCGCGCTTCGCGTCGATCCTGGCAGACGTCCCCGACGAATGAGCGCGGGGATCGATCGATTCCTCGCGCAGACCGGCCGCGACGACGACGAGGTCGCCGTCCGCAAGCTGCAGGCGATGCGTCGGCTGGTCCTGATGACGCTCGCGTTCGAGGGCTGGGCGGCGCTTCGTTATGTCCCGTACTCGGAATCCCCCGGATTCCATGCGGCGATCGCGACCGCGCTCGGGGTCTGCGCGTTGCTCGGCTGGCGCGATCGCTTCGCTCTTGTATCGGTCGGCGGCGCGTTGGCGCTCGAGCTCGTGACCGTGATCTCGGTCTTCCCGCACAACGCGAATCATCAATACCTCGCGATCGTGCTGCTCGCGTTGATCACGCTGTCTTTCTCCGGGGCGCGAGGGCCGCGAGTCGATCCGGGTGACGCCCGGGCGGCCGTCGCGGCGATGCGCTGGATCGTGCTGGCGGGGCTCGCGTGGTCGGGTGTGATGAAGCTGCGTTACGGCTACTGGCTGGGCGGCGAATTCCTCTCGTACCAGATCGCGACGGACCCCGGCTTCGCCCGGGTGTTCGCGCCGATCGTTCCGGGCGCGGAGCTGGCGCGGCTCGTGGCCCTCGAGAATCGCATCGGGGCGGGACCCTTTCGCGCCGAGGCGCCGCTGCTCGTGGCGGTCTCGAACCTGACCTGGCTGGCGGAGATCACCCTGCCGATCGGACTGCTCGGGTTGCTCGGGTCGCTCGCGCGGACGATCGCGATGGTCGTCTCCATCGCGCTGATGATCGCGATCCAGGCGGGGGCCCGCGAGATCTTCTTCGCCGGGATGATGGTCGCCGGGCTGCTGCTCTTCGCTCGCCGGGATCGCGTCAGCGCATTCCTGCCCGTGGTCGGTCTCTGTTATGTCCTCTGGCTCGCGTGGCCCGCGCTCTCGCGGTTGCTCGTCGCCGGAGGTGCGTCATGACGGGGAGCGTTCGACGCGCGGCCATGTTCGGCGTCGTGACCCTTGTCGCGCTCTGGCCGGCCGTCCATCTCGGGCTGGTCGCCCGAGCCGGCACCGATCCCTGGGAGCTCTTCGGCTGGGCGATGTACTCGCAGCCGGCGGCGCGGGTGCAGGTTCGCGTCGACGTCGAGCGGGCCGGCGTCCTCGAGCCCCTGCGCGCGATGGGCGGGATGCGGCGGCAGGTCGAGGCGTTCGCCCGGGCGCGGACCACGCTCGGACGTCTCGCCTCGCCGAAAGAGCTGCTGGCCACCGTCTTCGCGAGCGATGCATCGATCGGCGCGGTCGAGCTCGTGCTGCGCGATGTGAAGCTCGATCTCGAGTCGGCCCTGCTCGTCGGAATCGACGAGCGGGTTCGGTTCGAACGTCCACGAACGGTACGCTGAAGGGCTACGGTTCCGCCGATGACGGCAAAGAAGACGACCCCTAAGAAGAAGCCCGCCGCCAAGCGTGCGGCGACCGCCCGCAAGCGCATCACGCCGGCCCGCGAGGCGCGCGGACTCGCCGCCAGCGACATCGCCCTGGACCTCGACGCGGACGAGATCAGGCCGCTCGTCGCGGAGGTCGCGCGCGCCGGGGGCGCCGCGCTCGGGGCCTATCGCGAGCCGCTCTCCGGTCGGTCGCTGCTCCTCGCCGTGCTGCCCCGGGACGCCGTCGAGCCGACGCCGTTCCAGCGCGATCTCTCGCCGACCCATGCCAAACGACTCGCGCAGAAGATCGACGAGGCCGGCGCCTTCCTCGACCCGATCATCGCGGTGCGCGGCTCCGCCGGTGGCTTCTGGACACCGAACGGCCGCCATCGCCTGGCGGCGGCGAAGGTACTCGGGATGCGCCAGATCACGGCCCTCGTCTCGCCCGACGAAGACCTCGCCTTCCGCATCCTCGCTCTCAACACCGAGAAGGCACACAACGTGCGCGACCGCGCGATGGAGGTGATCCGCATGGCGCGGGCCCTCGCGAAGCGCGATCCGAAGGCGAAGGAGACCACCTACGCCGTGCAGTTCGAGAGCCCCGAGCTGCTGACGCTCGGGATCGCCTTCGAGCACGAGAATCGCTTCGCCGCTGGCGCGTATGCCCCTTTCCTGCGAAAGGTCGATCGCTTCGCCGCGCGCACGCTGCCCGTCGCGCTGCGCGAGCGCGAGGGGCAGGCATCGCGTCTGCTCGCGATCGACGGGGAGGTTCGCAAGATCGTGGCGAAGCTCGAGGAGCGCGGCTTCCGCTCGCCGTATCTGCGGACCTACGTGGTCGCGCGCTGCAATCCGGTTCGCTTCCACAAGCTCAAGAAAGGCGAGACGAAGCCGCCCATGC
Organism: Deltaproteobacteria bacterium; assembly: GCA_031390075.1. GTDB lineage: Bacteria > Myxococcota_A > UBA9160 > UBA9160 > UBA4427 > UBA4427. The sequence goes on from JANMTD010000152.1 coordinate 2,580, forward strand.
CGGTCAACGAGGCGCTGACGCGCATGCTCGGGGCGGCGAAGAAGTTCGATGTGGCGGCGGTGCGGCAGCAGGATCTGGCGCTGGTCGCGGCGGTGGCAAGCGAGTAGGGGAGGAGTCGATGGTGAAGAACGGGCAGGATGCGGGCTCGACGCCGGCGCTCGACACCGCCTGGAAGGCCTACCGCGAGGGCATCGAGTCCCTGCGCGAAACGCTTCACGCGATGCCGATCGCGCGCACGGCCGCAGACCACGTCGCCGCCGATCGCTGGCTGCTCCAGAGCCAGGCCGCCGCGCACAACCTCATCCTCGCGCCCGATCCGCGGCATCCGCGCTTCCTCCTCCACAGCGTCTTCGAGCCGAACGTCTACACCTGGCTGCTTCCGAATCCGGATTTCCTCTATCGCTATGCCTTCCTCGACGGCCGGGGGACCTGGCGGATCGAGGGCGTGCGGAGGAGCGCGCATTTCGTCGATGCCCAGATGATCAGCGGGTTCTGGGGCGATCCGAAGATGCGACTGATGGAGTCCTACAACTTCGATGCGCTCGGGATCGCGGCCGGCGCGCCGGTCGATATCCACCTCGGCCCGGAGCCTCCGAAGCAGCCTGGGCCGTGGATCCGGACGGATCCCGACGCCGAGCGCAACACGCTGATCGTGCGCGAAGCGTTCTACGACTGGAGCCGGGAGCAGCGCTCGAGCCTGCGCATCGAGTCGACCGCTCTTGATCGGCTGAGGGCTCGACAGGCGCCCGGCGAGGCGGAGCTGGCGCATCGGCTCGACGCCGCGCTGCGCATGATCCGCTTCTGCCACGAGACGTTCTCCGGTCAGCTCACGGCGAACGTCGTCGAGGCCGTCGGAACCAATCGCTTTCTGCTCCTCGATACGAGCCGGGACAAGGATGCCGCGAATCCGGTGGCGGGTTATGTGCCGGTCGTCTTCGAGCTGGAGCCGGGAGAAGCGCTCGTGATCGAGTTCGAGATTCCACGCGCCTCGTACTGGGGACTTCAAGTCGGCGACCTGTGGTGGCAGGCAGCCGATTACGTCGACCACCAGAGCAGCTTGAACGGCCATCAGGTCAAGGCGGATCCGGATGGATGGGCGCGGATCGTGGTGGCGGCCGATGATCCGGGTGTCGCGAACTGGCTCGACACCACCGGTCTTTCGCGCGGCGTCGTCCTGTTGCGCTGGTACCATGCCGATCGCCATCCCGTTCCCGATCTGAAGCGGATGCGGGTCTCGAAGCTGGCCGAGGCGTTGCCGCCGGAGACTGCCCGCCTCGACCGAGAGGAGCGACGAAAGTGTCTCGCGGCGCGCCGGGGGGCCGTGCTCGCTCGCTACGACGCCTGACGCGTGCCCCCCGAATCCCGCCATTCGAATCATGGAGCTCGACACGATGGGTCAGAAGTTCGTCGATCCCCGGAAGCCGCTCCCGCGTCCGGACTGGGTCCGGCAGGTCAACCGCGAAGGCGAGATCTGGCAGGCCGCTGGCATGCTGGCCGACATGGTTCCCCTCGACAGTCGATCGCTGATCGACGCGGCCTCGCGCGAGACCGGCCTCGACGATTTCGGCGAGGAGGACTGGCGCGAGCCGCTCGACGTGCTGACGGAGGCGCTCGAGCGCGAGGCCGACCAGAACCTGATGGGTCGCCTGTGCACACGCAGCGAGCTGATCCTCTGGCTCCGCAATC
>JANMTD010000162.1:0-13940 GCA_031390075.1 Deltaproteobacteria bacterium
CCAGGCGACCGCGAACCAGCCGTTGGGCAGGGGCAATTGGGGGTTCGTCTGCGCTGCATTCATGCGGGGTCCTCCTGGACAGGGCGGCGAGCGATTCGACGCGGGCCAGCCTGATTGATTTTGTACTTGAAGTCAAGTACAAGATCGACATGGCCCACCCCGATGCGAACCCCGATGCACGCCCGGACGCACGCCAACTCGGCCGCGAATCGAAGCGCCTCGCGCTGATCGAGCGCGTCCTCGACGCCGCGGATTCCCTGTTCGAGGAGAAGGGCTACGACGGGACCAAGATCTCCGACATCTGCAGCCGGGCGGAGATCGCCTACGGAACCTTCTTCAATCATTTCAAGGAGAAGCGCGACCTGCTCCGCGGCCTGTCCGAGCGCGCGCTTCACAAGCTGACCGAACAGCTCGAAGGGCTCGCCAAGCAGCAGGTCAGCGTCGAGCGACAGATCGCCTATCTGTTCGAGGAGGGCGCCGCGTGTCTCGACCCCGCCCGCCGCGACCTGCTCGGTCAGATCTGGACCGTCACCGTCGCCGACGCCCCCGCCGACAAAGACCGCCGCTTTCACGCCGCCTTCGAATCGTTTCTCGCCGAGGGCGTGGCCCGCGGCCAGGTGCGCGGCGACATCCCCGTCGAGACCCTCGCGGAGATCGTCGGCAGCGCCTTCTCGAGCATGACGCTCAGCTGGGTCCATTTCGAGGACTACCCCGTCCGGGAACGCGCGGCCGCGACCGCGCGATTCCTCGCCTCTGCCCTCGCCGTGCCGCGACCCTGACTGGAGGAACGCCCGCCATGCGCCATCTCGTCGTCTCTTCCGACTGTCACGCGGGCCTCCCGCCCGAGCGCTACCGCGACTACCTCGATCCCAAATACCGCGCGCGCTTCGACGTCGAGATCGCTTCTCAAATCGCCCAAAGAAAAGAAGCGGCGAAGCTCTTCCTCGTCGACGAGTTCAACGAGCGCTGGCGGGCCGAGAACTGGAGCGGGCTGACGGGCGCCTGGGATCACAAGAGCCGGATCGACGTCCTCGACGGCGACGGCATCGCCGCGGAGGTCATTTTTCCCGACGGCATCACCGAGTTCAACAGCCCGCCCTTCGAGGCCGGTCTCGGCCTCGCGACCGAGGGCGTCGACCCCGAGCTGCAGTGGGCCGGCGCGCGCTCGCATAACCGCTGGCTCGCCGAGCTCTGCCAGATGGCCCCCGAGCGCCACATCGGGCTCGCCGTCGTGCCGGCTTTATGGGACGTCGACGAAGCGGTGCGCGAGGTCCGTTGGGCGCGCAAGAACGGGCTGCGCGGGATCCTGCTGCCCGTCGTCTGGGGCAAGCTCCCGCCCTATCACCTCCGCCGCTACGACCCGCTCTGGGCCGTCTGCAGCGAGCTCGAAATGACGGTCCACTTCCACTCGGGCCCGGCCGCCCGCGACGACGCCTTCGCGATGGAGCCCGACGGAACACTCGCGACCGGCGCGATGGGGATCTACACGTCGGAGGTCTGCTGGTGGCTCGTCCGGCCGCTCAGCTTCCTGATCTGGGGCGGCGTCTTCGAGCACCATCCCGAGCTGCGGGTCGCCGTGACCGAGGGCTCCTGCATCTGGGTCCCCGAATACCTGGCGCTGCTCGACCACCGCTACACCGCCCACCACGCGAACGCGAAGATGGGGAACTTCACGAGCCATCTGCCGCTCAAGCCCAGCGACTACTTCCGGCGCAACGTCGCCGTCGGCGCCTCGGTGCTCGCGCGGCGCGAGGTCGAGATGCGCACGGACATCGGCGTCGGGTCGATCATGTGGGGCAGCGACTATCCGCATCCGGAGGGCAGCTGGCCCGGCACCGACGACTCCCGGATCGAAGCGCTGCGAGGCGTCTCCCAGGCGGACATCGCCGCGATCCTGGGCGGCAATGCCGTCCGCTTCTACAAACTCGACGCGGAGAAGCTCGCGCCGATCGCGGCGCGGATCGGGCCGGAGCAGCGGCACTTCGAGTGAGTCGAGATTGCGCCTAACGCTCGACCGTCACCTCCCCCTTCGCGTCGATGAAGTCCTGGATCGTCTGGTAGACGTACTCACAGTCCTCGCGCGTCATCGTCGGGTGGCAGGGCAGCATGATGCCGTAGGCCATGATCTGGTCCGCCGTCGCGAGACCCGCCGGCGCGATCCGGTACTCCTGGTTCTTCAGCATCGGATGGCGCGTGATGTTGCCCGAGAAGATGACGCGGCTCGTGATGCCGGCGTCCTCGAGCTGGATCTGGAACTTCGTGCGGCTGAAGCCCGTCTCGGGACGGATCTGGATCGGGTAGCAGAGCCAGGTCGTTTCGGTCTCGGGGATGATGGTCGGGAGGATGAACTTGTCCTCGTGCTTCTTCAGGAAGTCCGTGTGCCAGCGGAAGCGCTCCTCGCGGAGCTTCCAGAGGGTGTCGATCTTGTTCATCTGCTCGACGCCGAAGGCCGCGCCGCACTCGTTGGGAATGAAGCCGTAGGCGTTCTCCTCGAAGATGAAGAGCGCGTCGTAGTCTATGCCGTCGACCTTCTCGAGGAAGCGGCCGTCACTGGTCCCCGCTTTGGTTCCGTGCATCCACTTCTCGGAGGAGCGGCCCCAGGCCCGGAGCGAGAGCGAGCGGTCGAAGTATTTCTCGTCGTCGAAGAAGACCATGCCGCCGTTGCCGAGGGCCGTGATGATGTGGAAGATCGAGAAGCTCGTGATCGAGACGTCGGCGCGGGACGCGGTATGGCGGCCGCGGAGCTTGCCGCCGAGGGTGTCGGCGCTGTCGTGGATCACGAACAGGTCGTGTTTGTCGGCGATCTTGCGGACGATGTCCCAGTCGCAGATGCCGCCGACCAGATCCGGGATCAGGATCGCGCGAGTCTTCGGGCCGATCGCCGCCTCGATCTGGTCGACGCGGATCTGGTAGTCGGAGAGGCCGACGTCGACGAAGACCGGCGTGCAGTCGACGTGGTAGATCGCGGCGACGTCCGAGGAGAACGTCAAGACCGGCGTGATCACCTCGGAGCCGCGCGGAAGCTGCGCGAGCCGCATCGCGACCATCAGGGCCGACGAGCCCGAGTTCACCATCACACCGTACTTCTTCCCCATGAACTCGGCGACGCGCGCTTCGAACTCGTGGACTTTCTTCCCGGGGATCAGCCCGAGCGGATCCTGCATCTGGCCCATCACGGCGTTGATCTCGGTCTGATCGAACATGGCGCCGCCGTAACGGACGACTCGGGGCTGGATGCGCATGGGGGTCCTTTCGTGGAGAAAGCTTCGGGGAACGAAACCTAACGGAACGCGATCGCCGGATTTCGACGATGCAACGACGGATTGGCGCGGGCAAGCCGGCGCGAGGGCGAGGTCACGGGCGCTCCTCGAGCGCGCTCTCGGACGTGGACGAAGCCTGCGGCGCGCGCGTCGACCGGGCCGAACGAACGGAGCGAGGCGCGCGCGGCAGCCGCGCGAGATCCCGCACGAGGCGCATCACGAGCGCCGTCAGGGCGGCGCGGTCCTGCTCCGGCCAGGCGTCGAGCACGCCGGTCAGCTGGTCGAGGCGGTAGTCGACGATGCGGTCGTAGACCTCGCGACCCCGCGGCGTGAGCGAGAGCTCGACCTGGCGCGCGTCGCCGTCGGCGCTCCGGCGCTCGACGAGCCCCTCGTCGACGAGCTGCATCAGCTGGCGGCTCGCGGTGGCGGCATCCATCGCGCAGGCGTCCGCGAGGCGGCGGACGGAGAGGGTTCCATGGTCGTGCAGGCTCCGCAGTGCGGCGTAGCCCGCGCGGGTCACGACGGCGCCGACCGAGATCGTCTGGCGGGCGTTGAAACGCCGATTGGCGCCGAGGCGGAACAAGCCCTCGAGGGCGCGCTCGAGCTCGGCGTCGACGGTAGAGAGGGCATTGGCCGCGGCTTCGGGGGGCATCTCGGGCATCGTGGGCGGTCTCACAGGCCGACTAGACGTTGTATGTCTTAGTCATGCTTTCTCGTCTAGCCCAGCCCGCCCCGGGCCGCCAGAGCCCTCGGCCACCCTCGGCTTTCGATGCCCTCGCGGACCCCGCTAGAAGGGGAAGATCTTCTTCCAGTCGCCCTTCATGCTGACGACGGTCCAGCCATCCTTCTTGGCATGGGCGTCGAGCTCGGGCGTGAAGGCACCGAGCGAGACATTTCGCAGGCCGCGCGCCGGACCGTAGGCGTACTCGCGCTTCTCGTCGTCGTGAAACACGAGCAGCATGAAGCGCGCGCCGGGGCCGCCCTGGGTGTACTCGAGCATCTGCTGGTCGCCGGTGGAGTTGCCGAACGCCATGACGGGCCAGCGGCCGATGTGCTGGTTGATGGCGACCGGCTTGCCGGCCTTGTCGTCGTTGAAGTTCAGCTCCGGCAGCCGCACGAGCACGGGCTTCCCATCGCGCAGCTCGAACTGCGTCTTGATGCTGCTCCCGATCACTTGCTCCGGCGGAATGCCGTAGACCACCTCGGTCCACGGACGCATGAACTCGATGCCACCGCCGGAGACGATGAAGGTCTTGAACCCGTTCGCGCGCAGATAGCTGAGGACCTCGAGCATGGGTTGATAGACCATCTCCGTGAAGGGCTTGCCCGTCTTCGGATGCTTCGCGGTCGCGAGCCAGTCCTTCACGATCTGCTCGAACTCGACCGTCGTCATGCCCGCGTGGGTCGCCATCATGAGCTCGAGGAGCGCATGCTCACCGCCGGCCAGCGCCTGTTTGAGGTCGCCCTTCAGCAGCGACGCGAAGGGCTCCTGGCTCTTCCATTCGGGATGCTGCGGCGCGAGCGCCTTGACGCGATCCAGCGCGAAATACAGCTGGACCGGAAGGGGCTGCTCGCACCAGAGTGTGCCGTCGTTGTCGAAGACGGCGATCCGCTCGGGCACCGACACGAAATCCGGTGAGCCCGCCCGGGTCAACTTGCTCACGAAATCGACGATCGACTTCTTCGCTGCGCCGTCGTTCCACGACGGCAAGGGATCCGCCGCTCTCGAAAGGCTGGCCGCGAATGTCAGCGCGCCGACGAGTGCGAGGGTGACGAGGTCGCGAGTTCGCAAGGTCTTCATGGGTGGACTTCTCCGGTTTCATGGCTCGCGACCCGGACGCACGGAGGCGCCGACCAGTTCGACGGATCGATGAAGCGACGGGGCGGGATGCTCTTGTCCGAGCAGCCCGCCCCACCCGCTCTACTTGGCGGTCTTCTGGGCTTCGCCCAGGGTCGCCATCACTTCGTCCATGTTGAAGCTGGCCGCCTTCTGGCGCTGTGGATATTCCTCAAAGCTCGTCAGGAATTTGCCCACGTACGCCTGCGCCGGGACGAGCAGGAAGACGTGGTCGAGCAGCCAGTCGTAGTAGGTATTCGACGTGATGTCCGCTCGCTCGTACGGATCCGTCCGGAGATTGAAGATCTTCGGAACACGCAAGTTGACGAAGGGCTCGGCCCAGATTCGCAGCGTCCCCTCGGTGCGCTGCTCCATGAACACGAACTTCCAGTTGTCGTAGCGAAGCCCTGTCTACTGCTGGTCGTCGTTGATATAGAGGAACGACTCGCGGGGACTCTTCTCCGACTGGCCCGTCAGGTAGGGGACGAGGTTGTCGCCGTCGAGGTGGACCTTGAATTTGGCACCGCCCACCTTCGAGCCCTTAGCGAGCTGGTCCTTGACCTGGTCGTTACCGCCGATCGCGAGAAAGGTCGGGAGCCAGTCGTGGTGCGCGACCATCTGATTCGAGATCTGGCCCGGCTTGATCTGGCCCGGCCAGCGAACCATCGCGGGCACTCGGTAGGCGCCCTCCCAGTTCGAGTTCTTCTCGCTCCGGAACGGCGTCATGGCTGCGTCCGGCCAGCTGTTCATGTGAGGGCCGTTGTCGGTGCTGTACATGACGAAGCTATTGTCGGCGATCCCTAGCTCGTCGATCGCGTCGAGGATCTGGCCCACGTTCTTGTCGTGGTCGATCATGGTGTCGTGGTAGGGACTCTGCCAGCGACCCGACTGCCCGATGCTCTCGGGCTTCGTGTGTGTGCGGAAATGCATGTGGGAGAAGTTGATCCATACGAAGGCGGGGACGCCGGCCGCATTCTGGCGCTTGATGAAGTCGATGGCGCGCGCCGCGACATCGTCGTCGATCGTGACCATGCGCGCCTTGGTCAGCGGGCCGGTATCCGTGCAGGCCTGCTTGCCGACGACGCCAAAGCGCGGGTCGTTCGTCTTGTCGACGCTCGCCGACGCCTTGCAGTCCATCACGCCGCGGGGGCCGAATTGGGCCTTGAACGCCGGATCTTTCGGGTAGTCGGGCAGCTCCGGCTCTTCCTCGGCGTTCAGGTGGTAGAGATTGCCGTAAAACTCGTCGAAGCCGTGGACGGTCGGCAGGAAATCGTTGCGATCGCCGAGGTGGTTCTTGCCGAACTGGCCCGTGGCATAGCCCTGGGCCTTCAGCAATTCGGCGATCGTCGGATCTTCCTTCTGGAGGCCGACGGGCGCGCCGGGAAGGCCGACCTTCGTGAGGCCTGTGCGCAGGCCGGACTGGCCAGTCAGGAACGACGCCCGGCCGGCGGTGCAGCTCTGCTCCGCGTAGTAGTCGGTGAACATCATGCCTTCGCGGGCGACGCGGTCGATGTTCGGCGTCTTGTAACCCATCACGCCGTGGGAGTAGGCGCTGATGTTCGACTGGCCGACGTCGTCGCCCCAGATGATGATGATGTTGGGCTTTTGCGGGGCGGCCGCATCCTGCGCGAACGAGGGCATCGCACTCAGCACGAGCCCCAGTGAAATCGTGATCGCCCAGATCGACGAGAATCGACGTCCTCGATTGGACCTTCCGTGGTTCGACCGCTCGAATCTCGTGCCCGTCGGGCTTTCTGCTCTGACTTCCATCTTTCCACCTGCCTCCTGAATGGTTTCGGCCTGCTGCTCGCCGCCCCGTCCACCGACCGGCGAAGCCCCTGCGAGGGGAGCCGGTCTTCGGCTTGCGAAACTTGCAGACCCGTCGATCACGGTACGAGGTCATTTGCCACGGGTCCAGTGCCAAGGTCCGCGTGATCGGATGACCTGGCCCCATGAAGCACGACCTGGTGCGATCGAATCCCATTCTGCGCGGATCGACGTGAAGACGGCGTTCCGAGGCAAAAGGCGCCCACGATGATTCGGGGCCTTGGCGGAGACCCTGCCCGGGCAATTCCGCGTGCGCGAAACATGCGTCATGATCGGGGTCTGCTGAAGGAGAACACTTCGATGTCGAAGCCCGCAGATCTCGACCCGACCTCGCTCCGTTCGGCGCCGCAACCGCGTCGACGCCCGAGCTGTCTCGTCGAATTCGGCCTCGCCTTGATCTCGCTGACTGCGCTCATCCCATCGGACGCCGCCCGTGCCGCCGACGCGAAGCCCACCGACGTGACGCTCCGCCCTGCCCCCGCGCATGCGCCCAACGTCGTGATCGTGCTGCTCGACGACGTCGGCTTCGGTGCGGCTGCGACCTTCGGTGGACCGATTCCCACGCCGACCCTCGATCGACTCGCCGAGCAGGGCCTCCGTTACAACCGCTTCCACACGACGGGCATCTGCTCACCGACCCGCGCGTCGCTGCTCACCGGTCGCAATCCCCACGCCGTCGGTGTCGGCGCCGTCCTGAACTCCGCGTCGAACCATCCCGGTCGCAAGGGCATCTTGAGCCCCGACGCGAAGACCCTGGCCGAGATCCTGCGCGATGCGGGCTATGCGACCTCGATGTTCGGCAAATGGCATCTGACCCCAGACTGGGAGACCTCCCCCGCCGGCCCCTTCGACTCCTGGCCGACGGGTCGGGGCTTCGACCATTTCTACGGCTTCCTCGGCGGCGAGACCCACCAGTTCGAGCCGACGCTCTACCAGGGGACGAGTCCAGTCGTCCGCCCGCCCGGCCCCGACTACCACCTCAGCGAGGATCTCGCAGGGCGCGCCTCGGAATGGATCGAGCTGCAGCACTCGATCCGCCCCGAGCGCCCCTTCTTCGTCTATCTCGCGACCGGCGCGACCCACGCACCGATCCACGCACCGGAGGAATGGATCAGGAAATTCCACGGCGCATTCGATCAGGGCTGGGACGAGGGGCGGCGACTCAGCTTCGAGCGACAGAAGGCCCGAGGCGTCATTCCCGCCGACACGGTGCTGACGCCGCGCCCCGCGGCCCTCCCCGCCTGGGAGTCCCTCTCCGACGACGAGAAGAAGGTCGCCGCGCGCCTGATGGAGGCGAACGCCGCCTTCCTCGCCTACACCGATGCACAGATCGGCCAGCTCGTCCGCGCCCTCGCGGAGATCGGCGAGCTCGACGACACGATCTTCGTCTACATCGTGGGCGACAACGGGGCCTCCGCAGAGGGCGGTGTGCTCGGCAGCTGGAACTACTTCGCCGGGATCCAGGGCATCCCCGAGGACAGCGCGAAGAACGTGGCCCGCCTGGATGCGATCGGCGGCACAACCTCCTATCCGCACTACCCGGCCGGCTGGGCCTGGGCCCTGAATGCGCCCTTCCAATGGGCCAAGACGATCGCGTCGCATCTCGGCGGGACGCGCAATCCGATGGTGATCCACTGGCCCGCGCGGATTCGCGCGAAGGGCGAGCTGCGAAGCCAGTTCTCGCACGTGAACGACATCGTGCCGACGATTCTCGAAGCCGTCGGCCTCGGCGAGGACGATCCGGCTCGCGCGATCGGCGGGAAGTCCGCGCCGCCCTTCGACGGCACGAGCCTCGTCTACAGCTTCGACGATGCAGCAGCCCCGAGTCGCCATCGCAGCCAGTACTTCGAAGTCTTCGGTCACCGCTCCATCTACCGCGACGGCTGGCTGGCCTCGGCCTTCCGCGGCCGCGCGCCCTGGCGTGTCCTCGAGCCCTTTCCCCACCCGATCGAGGCGGATCGTTGGGAGCTCTACGACCTCGAGCACGATTTCAGCCAGGCGCACGATCTCGCCGCTGCGGAGCCCGAGCGCCTTCGCGCGCTGCAGGCCATCTTCCTGGCCGAAGCCGAGCGCAACTCGGTGCTGCCGCTGGGGTACGACGCGCCGGGGACGGGCCTCCCGAAGCTCCATCGGGACCGGCGGCATTTCGTCTTCCACGCGGGCGCCGTCGGAATTCCCGAGTCCGGCGCCCCGCCGATCCCGAATCGCTCCTACGAGATTCGAGCCGAGATCGAGGTCCCGCGAGAAGGCTCCTCCGGGGTCGTCGTGACCGAGGGCGGCGTCGTGGCGGGCTGGGCGCTCTATGTCGACCGGCAAGGTCGGCCGGCCTACCACTACAATTTCTTCGACGTCGAGCGCATGACGATCGTCGGAGAGCAGCCGCTCCCGGCCGGAAAGTCGACCCTGCGTTATGTCTTCGAATCCGATGGCGGGATCGGCGCCGGCGGACGCGGGAAGCTCTTCCTGGGCCGAAAGCAGATCGGCGAAGCGCGCATCGCCCGCACGGCGCCACGCTTCTTCTCGATCGACGAGACCTTCGACGTGGGAACCGATACCGGCTCGCCCGCCGGCGACTACCCCGCCGGATCGAGCTTCACGGGCGAGATCCACAGACTCGAGGTATCGATCGACTGAGGCCCCGGATCCGGCGCGAACGCCGCGTTCAGAGCATGAGCGACTGCGGGTCGAGGCCCAGCATCGCGCGGCCGACCTCCGCATAGCCCTTCTCGTTCGCGAAGGCATGCTGCGAGATCGTCGAGATGTCGCGCCAGAGGCGGTCGAGGGGCGACTTGCGGTAGAGGGCCGTTCCGCCGGCGGCCTCGTACATCGCCGACACCGTCGACTTGGAAGCCCGGAAGGCGTGGATGCCGGCCAATCGGAAGGCGGCACGCTCGGCGAGAGTCGGCGGATCGCCGGCGACGACCGTATCCCAGAGCTTGCCCGTCCTATCGACGAGATAGCTCTTCGCGGAACCGAGCGTCGCCTCGGCCTGGGCGACGGCGCGCTGGACGAGCAGCTCGTCGCGCAGGCGATGGCCACCGGGCATGATCAGCTTGGTCATCGCCAGCTCACTGAAGACGTCGATCGAGGCCCGGGCGATGCCGAGCGAGGCACCGGGCGCGTTCGCCACGATGAACCACGGAAATGCGTAGAGCGGCGCCGGATCCTTCGCGGGTTCGAAAAACGAGAACGTGAGCTCGTCGGGGACGAAGACGTCGGCGACGCGCCAGTCGTGACTTCCGCTGCCGGCGAGGCCCGTCGTCTGCCAGGTGTCGAGGATCTCGACGTCGGAGCGGGAGAAGAACGTCATGCGGACCAGCGGATGTCCGTTCGGCCCGGCGACCGGCCCCTGCTCGTCCGACACGATGCAGCCGCCGACGAACCAATCCGCATGGAGACTCGAGCTGCCGAAGGGCCACTGCCCCGACACGCGGTAACCGCCGTCCACGCGCGCCGCGCGGCCGCGGGGCACGAGCACGCTCGCCGTGATCGCGTCGCGATCGGCGTAGATCCGGTTCGCGACGGTCCGCTCGAGATGCGCCGCGTAGAAGCCCCCGTCGGAGCCGATCATCACGACCCAGCCCGCGGAGCCGTCCGCGCGGGCCACCTCCTCGACGATCTCGAGCTGGGCGATTGGATCGAGCTCGGGACCGCCCATCGAGCGCGGCATCGTCATGCGGAAGACGCCGGCCTGCTTGAGTCCCGAAACGACCTTGTCCGTCAGGCGGCCCGCCGCTTCGATGGCTTCCGCCTCGGCGCGAATCATCGGCCCGAGCGCCCGCGCAGCGGCGAGGATCTCCGCCCCGGTCTCCGCCGCCGCACTCGCCCCCGGCGCCCTTCCCACTCGTCCGCTCGCCACCGTCACCGCTCTTCTCCGACCCGCTTCTCACGCCCATTTCTCACGCCCAAAGAGGCCCGATTCAGGGTAGCCGCGATCGATTCCCCGCCCACCCGGCGAAACTTCCGGGCGGCGAGCGGTAACCTATGCCCCGACCCAGGCCCCAAGCGGGCCCCGTTCGGAGTCCAGCCATGAACACGCTTCCCGCCCTGCTCCTCGCCGTCGGCATCGCCCTCGGCACGTCCCTCGCCGGCCATTTCATCGGCAAGGGCTTCACCGACGCCCGCGCCCTCGAGCGCAGCGTGAGCGTGAAGGGTCTTTCCGAGCGCGATGTCCCCGCCGACGTCGCGATCTGGCCGCTCCAGCTGAACGTCGCGGACAACGACCTGACGAGTCTCGTCGCGACGGTGGAAAAGCAGAAGGCGATGGTGATCGAGTTCCTGACCGCCCGCGGCTTCGTCGAGAGCGAGATCACCGTCGGCGCCCCCGCGATCACCGACAAGCAAGCCCAGAGCTACGGCAACGAGAACGTCCGCTTTCGCTTCCTCGGCCAGCAGGTCGTCACCGTCTACACCAAGAAAATCGACGCCGTCCGCAACGCGAACCGCGAGCTGCTCGAGCTGGGAAAGGCCGGCGTCGTCTTCTCCCAGGAGAACTACGAGCTGAAGACCCAGTACCTCTTCCAGGGCCTGAACGAGATCAAGCCCGAGATGGTCGCGGAGGCGACTCACAACGCACGCATCGTGGCCGAGAAATTCGCCGCCGACTCGGAGAGCCGACTCGGCAAGATCAAGAGCGCGGCCCAGGGCCAGTTCACGGTCGAGGACCGCGACAGCAACAACCCCCACATCAAACGCGTGCGGATCGTCTCGACCCTCGAGTACTACCTGGCGGATTAGGCAAACGGCCTACTCGATCCCCTCGACCATGCGCCCTGCGGTCTCGCCCCCGTCGACCGTGAGCTCCGCACCCGTCACGTAGGCGCTGTCGTCGCAGGCGAGAAAGAGCACGACCTTCGCGACCTCCTCCGCCTCCCCCGCCCGGGGAATCGGCAGGCTCGCCCAGAAGGCCTGCTGGTCGACGCCGGGGAATTCCTCGGGCGCGATCATCGGCGTCAGGATCGAGCCCGGACAGATCGCGTTGACCCGGATCTTCGCGCGGCCGAACTCGAGGGCCGCCGTCTTCGTCATGCCGCGGATCGCCCACTTGCTCGCGCCGTAGGCCGAGGCGCCGGGAACGCCCTTCTGACCCGCGACCGACGAGATGTTGACGATCGACCCGCCGCCACTCCGCTTCAGCAGCGCATAGCAGGTCTGCATCCCGAGAAAGCAGCCGACCTGATTCACCTGGAGGACCGCCAGGTAGTCCTCGATGGGCATCGAATGGATGAAGCCGCCGCGAAAGATGCCGGCATCGTTGACGAGCACGTCGAGGCGCCCCTCGCCCGCGTCGATCCCGCGCACGACGCGCATCCACTCGGCGGGCTTCGTCACGTCGAGCTGCTCGTAGCGCGCGGCCTGACCGAGCGCCTTGGCGAGCTTCTCACCCTCCGGACCCCGCACGTCGGCGAGCACGACCCGCGCGCCCTCGCGCACGAAGAGCCGCGCCTCCGCCTCTCCCTGCCCGCGCGACCCGCCCGTGATCAGTGCGACCCGGCCATCGAGCTTGCCCATCCCGCCTGTCCTCCGCCTAATCGCGCTTTTCCAGCGGCAGCATGATGTTCGCGTCGGAGCCCACGACCTGCGGCGACACGCCATTCCATTTCTCGACCATCTTGAGGCCGACCAGGGTCGGCGCCTTCTCGAGGGCCTCGCCCTGGATCCGGATCGCCTCGGCGTCGGCCGTCGCCTTGATGATCTGGGTCTCGGCGTCGGTGCGGGCCTGCTGCATCTTGAAGATGGCCTTCTCGGCCTCCTGCTGCTGCACCATCTTCGCCTCGATCGCCTGCTCGAGCTCGGCGGAAAGCGCCACGTCCTCGATCACGAGATCCTCGAGAAAGAGCAGCGTGCCCACCTTCTCGCGCGCAGCCTCGAGAGCCGAGACCTTGATCTGCTCGCGGGTCTTCACGATGTCGGCCGCGGTCTTGAGGGCGGTCACCTCCTTCGTCGCCTCCTGCACACGCGGCAGGATCAGCGTCTCGAAGGGATTGCCTGCGTAGTCGCGCAGCACCGAGACGACCGAGGCCTCTGGGATCCGGTAGAGGACCTTCAGCTTGATGTTGATCTGCTGCAGGTCCGACGAGAAACACTGGGCGGAGACCTCGCGCGTGTCCTGCTGCACGTTCACGCGGCGGATGTCGGTGATGAAGGGGAGCTTGAGTCCGAAGCCGGGGGCGAGGAAATCGTTCGACATCGTGCCGAGGATGACCCGAATGCCGCGCTCGCCCGGCTGGATCACGTAGGTGCTCCCGAGAATGGCCGAGAGTGCGAAGAAGCCGATGATGAAATAGCCGATGACCCGTCCGGGCATGTCTTCTCCTTCAACGCCGGTCATCGGCGCAGTCGAATCCTAGGCGAGTGGCGCACGCCCTGCTCCGATCTCGACGTCGATTCGGGTCTTTACGCGAAGCAGCGCATTTCCGACAATCGGGTCCACGCCGGAACCCCAGCCTGGAGAAGACCCCCATGAGCCAGATCGTCCCCTTCCAGATCCAGATTCCCGATGCCGACCTCCAGGACCTGAAGATGCGCCTCGCGCGCACGCGCTGGGCGGAGGCCGAGACCGTGAGCGACTGGTCGCAGGGCATTCCGCTCGCGTACCTGAAGGAAGTCTGCGAGTACTGGGCCTCGAAATACGACTGGCGCGAGCGCGAGCAGAAGCTCAATCGCTTCCCGCAGTTCAAGACGAAGATCGACGGCCTGGATATCCACTTCATCCACGTGAAGTCCCCTGTCGCGACGGCGACGCCGCTCGTCATGACCCACGGCTGGCCGGGCTCGATCGTCGAGTTCCAGAAGGTGATCGCGAAGCTGGCGGACCCGGTCGCGCACGGTGGAAAAGCGGAGGACGCGTTCCACGTCGTGTGTCCCTCGCTGCCGGGCTACGGATTCTCCGAGAAGCCGAAAGCGACGGGCTGGGGCATCGGGAAGATCGCCGACGCCTGGGCCGAGCTGATGTCGCGCCTCGGCTACAGCAAGTACATCGCCCAGGGAGGAGACTGGGGCTCGATGGTGACGAC
>JANMTD010000165.1:0-5140 GCA_031390075.1 Deltaproteobacteria bacterium
CCCTCGGCGCCCAGCGCGCTCGTGATGCGGCCGAGCACGCCTGCCCGATCCTGCGCGAAGAGCCGCAGATAGGCCCGGCCCGTGAGCTCGCTCTCGGCGACGATCGCCTGCGGGCCGATGTGCTCGGCCAGGAACGACATCGGAGAGACCGGCCCGCGCCCACCCCGTTTGATCTCCCGCGCGATCTCCATCAGGTCCGCCACGACGGCGCTCGCCGTCGGCATCTCGCCGGCGCCCGCGCCGTAGTAGAGCGTCGGCCCGACCGCATTGCCCCGCACGACGACGGCGTTCATCGCGCCATCGACCTTCGCGAGCAGGCTCGAGGCCGGGATCATCGTAGGCCGCACGTGGACCTCGATCTGTTCTCGACGCCCCGCGCCTCCGGCCGCTCCTCCTATTGAAAGGTGCCTCTTCGCGACCCCGAGCAACTTGATGCGGTAGCCGAACTCGGCGGCGAGCTCGAAGTCGAGGGGCATGAGGCCGCGGATGCCTTCGGTCGGGATCTCCTTGAAGGTGATCTCGGCCCCGAAGGCCATCGTCGTCAGCAAGGCCAGCTTATGGGCCGCATCGATCCCTTCGACGTCGAAGGTCGGATCCGCCTCGGCGTAGCCCAGCGCCTGGGCGCGCTTCAGCACCGAATCGAAATCCTCCCCGGTCACCTCCATCTGGGTCAACACGAAATTCGTCGTCCCGTTCAGGATCCCGAAGACACTCTCGATCTGATTCGCGGCGAGTCCCTCGCGCAGGGAGCGGAGCAGCGGGATTCCGCCGCAGACCGAAGCCTCGAAGCCGACGTCGAGGCCGGCTTTCGCCGCCGCCGCGAAGATCTCCTTGCCGTGGAGCGCGAGCAGCGCCTTGTTCGCCGTCGTGACGTGTTTGCCCGCGGCGATCGCCTCGAGGATGAGCCGCCGCGGCACGTCGTAGCCCCCGATCAGCTCGATCACGATATGGACCCGCGGATCCGCGATCAGCCCCTTGGCGTCGGCGTCGAACTGGATCCCGTCGAGGGCAATGCCGCGATCGGTCGCGAGGTCGAGATCCGCGATCCGGATCATCGAGAGCGGAAAGCCGAGCCGCTTCTCGATCACCGCCGCGTTCTCGCGCAGCACCTTGACCACGCCGCGGCCGATCGTCCCGAACCCGATCAGCCCGACCCCGACCCCGCCACTCAGCTGCGCACCCATCGCCACTTTCCCCTTCAGACCTTCGATTCGCGCAAGAAGCGCCGGATGCCGCGCACCGCCTGCCGGATCCGATGTTTGTTCTCGACCAGCGCGAAGCGCACGAAGCCCTCGCCCTGCTCGCCGAAGCCGACACCCGGCGAGACCGCGACGCCCGCTTCCTTCAACAGGCGTTTCGAGAACTCGAGCGAGCCCATCGGTTTGAACTTCTCCGGGATCGGCGCCCAGACGAACATCGTGGCCAGCGGCTTCTCGATCTTCCAACAGCCCTCACCGTCCTGGCCGAGGCCGTCGATCAGGGCGTCGCGGCGTTCCCGGTAGACGCCGACCGTCTCCGTGACGCAGTCCTGCGGACCGCGCAGGGCTGCGATCGCCCCGATCTGGATCGGTTGGGGCATGCCGTAGTCGAGATAGGACTTGATGCGCTTGAGCGCGTGGATCATCTGCTTGTTGCCGCACGCGAAGCCGACGCGCCAGCCGGCCATGTTGTGGCTCTTCGAGAAGGAGGTGAACTCGATCGCGATGTCCCGGGCGCCCGGCACCTCGAGGATCGAGGGCGGCTTGTAGCCGTCGAAGGCGATCTCGGCGTAGGCGAAGTCGTGGACGAGCATGATGTCGTTGGCCTTCGCGAAATCGACCATCCGCGTCATGAAGGCCAGGTCGACGACGTGGGTCGTCGGATTCGCCGGGAACGAGATGATCAGCATCTTCGGCCGCGGCCAGGTCCGGGAGACGGCGTGCTCGAGGTTCGCGAAGAAGTCGGAGTCGGCCGTCAGGGCAACCTTGCGCAGGTCGGCGCCGGCGATGATCACTGCGTACTGGTGGATCGGATAGGCGGGGTCGGGGACGAGCACGACGTCGCCCGGGCCGACCGTCATCAGCACGAAATGCGATAGCCCCTCCTTCGCACCGATCACGGCGACCGCTTCCGTATTCAGATCGAGCTCGACCTGATGGCGTCGCGCGTACCACTCGCAGATCCCGGCGCGCAGGTTCGGCAGGCCCTGGGACGACGAATAACGATGGTTGCGCGGGTCCTGGGCGGCTTCGCAGATCTTGTCGACGATGTGCTGCGGGGTCCCCATGTCGGGATTGCCCATGCCGAGGTCGATGATGTCCTCGCCGGCGCGCCGGGCTGCACGGGCCATGTCCGTCACGACGGAGAGGATGTAGGGGGGCAAGCGGTTCAGCTTGTGGAAATCGTGGCGGAATTCTTTGACGGGCTCTTTCGATTCCTGGGTCATGTCCGGTCGTCCTGTGGTCGAGTCCCGCCCGCCGATCGGGGGTCGGCGGGCGAAGCGATTCGGATGGAATGAATCCGGTCGGGCCACCACCGCATCGCCGGTGCGGCATGCGGGGTCGAGTCCAGACCAGATCGAGTCGGGGCGCGCGGCCTTGGGACGCGCACCGCGACCGCTGCGTTCGATCGAGCGCCCACCGTTTCTCGTCGCCCTTGCCTCGCCGCGCCCGTGACCTGCATCCCCTCCTCAGCTGGCCCGGCTCGAGCCGAGAGGACGGGGGCGATCACGATCGGAACGAGGGGCGGAGCCCCGGCGGGCTAGCGAGCCGTCCGGCCGTCGCGTTCTTGCATCCCTTGGGAACCTTTCGAGTGGCCCGATCGTACTGGAGAATCGCGGCGCGAGGAAGCGCCGGGGCCCGCCTCAGGCGCCGCCCTGCGCGCCCGCTCCCGATCCGGATTTCCCTGCGCGAACGGGCCAATAGAAGAGCAGACCCGCGACCAGCAAGGCGACGGCCACGGCGCATTCGCGCGGGCTCGCGCGGACGATCGCGACCGCCGTGGCGGCAATCACGCCCAGGTAGACCAGCGAGAGCCAGGGGTGGCCGAAGGCCCGGTACGGGCGGAGCTGGTCCGGCCTTCGGCGACGGAGCATGAAGAGCGCCAGGGTATCGGCCGCCGTCGCGAGCAGGATTCCGAAGACTGTGAAGTCGAGGGCCTTCGGAAAGCTCTCGAGGAAGAGGATCAGGCCGATCGCGACGCCCGCCTGGACGAGGATCGCGACGGACGGGGTCAGATAGCTTTCGTGGACGCGGGCGGCGCGGGCAAAGAAATGCTCGTCGAGGGCCATCGCGTAGACGATCCGCGGGCCGATCAGGATCTGCGCATTCAGCGTCCCGAGCACCGAGAGCAGCACGAAAGCCGCGACCAGTCGCCCCCCCGTCTCCCCGAAGAGCGCCCGCGCCGCGGCCTCGCCGGTATCGCGCGAGGCGGCCATCTCCGCCGGGGAGAGCGCGTAGAGGTAGACGGCGTTGATCGCGAGATAGAGGGCCGTGCAGAGTGCGAGCCCGAGAAAGAGCGAGCGGGGCACGTTCTTCTGGGGATCCCGGATCTCGCTCGCGACGAAGACGCAGGCGTTCCAACCGAGGAAGCTGAAGAGAACGGGCGACAGGGCCTGGCCGAAACGAAGCCAGAGACTCGCGCTCGCCTGCGCGCCTTCGACTGCCGCGACTCCGGGGATCAGGCCCGAGACTTGCGGATCGAGCGCCGCGCCCGAGAGCCAGGGCGCGAAGCTCCCTTCACCGAGAACGGGCCCGACCAACACGAAGGTCCCGATGGCGGCGATCTTCAACAGCGAGGTCAGGTTGTTGAAGCTCGCGCCGAGGCGGGTGCTCACGAGATTCACGACCGACACGGCGACGACGAGCCCGGACGCCGCGGCGAGGATGCCGACGCGGCCGAGCCCGAGCCAGGGCGCCAGGATCTCGGCGACGACGACCGCGAGCGCCGCGATCGTGCCGGCGTAGATCGCGAAGAAGCTGAGCCAGCCCGCGAGGAAGCCCGCCGCGGGATGGATCCCCTCGCGCAGATAGGCGTAGTTCCCACCGGCGCGGGGAAACATGGCGCCGAGCTCGGCGTTGATGAAAGCGCCCGCCAGCGAGATCAGGGCGCCCGCCAGCCACACGAGCAGGTAGGGTCCCGCGCTCGGCAGCAGCGTGACCACCTGCGAGGGCGTGAAGAAGATGCCGCTCCCGACGACGGACGCGACGATCAGCATCGTCGCATCCCAGAGCGAGAGGCTGCGCGGCAGGCGATCGCGCGGATGGGCGCCGGATCGGGGCTCGGGCGGCGGCATCGGCGGCTTCAACGGCGGCTTCAACGGCGTCAGAGGCATCAGAGCTCGACGACGCGCGCGCGCGCACCGAGTGCGCGGGCGGAGTCGGCGACGTGGAGGTGATGGCTGAAGAGCAGGATCTGCGTCCGCTCGCCGAAACGTGCGAGCACATCGAGGGTCGCCCGCGTCCGCTCGTCGTCGAACTCGATCAGGATGTCGTCGGCCACCAGCGGCATCGGCTCGGACCGCTCGAGGGAGGCGGCGAGCGTCGCGAGCCGGAGCGCGAGGAAGAGCTGGTCGCGGGTCCCCGAGCTGAGCGCCTCGACCGGGACCTCCCGCCGGCTTCGGCTCACCGCCACCAGGCGCGCCCGCCCATCCGCACCCAGGTCGGAGAGGATCGCCGGATAGGCCCCGCGCGTGAGCTCGTCGAAGAGCTGGCCGGCGTGCGCGAGCAGCGGTCCCTGATTCTGGTGGCGGTAGGCCTCGATCTCATCCTCGAGGATCCGACGGGCGAGCCGCAGCTCCGCATAGCGCCGCACGTCGCCACGCAGCTCCGCCAGCCGGCCCTCCGCCCGCTCTGCGACCTCGGCGATCTTCGCGTTGCCGTCCATCGCCTCGAGCGCGGCGCGCTTGACCCGCAGCTCGCCGACACACTCCGTCTTCTCATCGAGTTGCTCGCGCAAACGGTCCTCGAGCGTCTCGATGCGACCCGTCAGTCGATCGAGGTCGATCTCCGAGTCGGGCTCGCTCGACGATTCCGCAACGCCCATCAGATGTTCCCGCTCCCGAAGCGCCTCGGCGCAGGTCGCGAGGCGCCGATCCGCCCGGGCGAGGGCGTCGCGGGCTTCCGCGAGCGCGGTGCGCGCCGCCTCGGCGAGGGTCGCCTGC
>JANMTD010000176.1:0-3602 GCA_031390075.1 Deltaproteobacteria bacterium
TCGACGAGGTCGATTCCGTTGACGCGTTCGAGGGGCAGATCGATCAGGATCGACAGCTTGTCGACCGCGGCCACGAGATCGTAGAAACGCTCGAGCTGCATGCCGAGCTATGCCACCTTCGAGACGAACACCGTGAGGATCAGCTCCGAGGCGACCAGCATTCCGAGGTGCAGCTGGCCGCGCACGATCAAAACGCCACCCAGGGCGCGCTGCGCGCTGCTCGACACCACCTGCAGCGCGAGCGTGCCGACGGTCTGACGGAGCACGATCTGGAAATGGGTGGCACGGGCGTCGAGCCAGCTGGTCGCGAGCTCATCGGCTCGGGTGCGCGCATAACCCCGCTGCCAGTCGTCGCGGAAGGTCGAGGGATGTCTCGCCAGCTCTTCGAGCCAACCGAAGACCTCGTACTTGGCCTTCGACTCGTCGATGGCGGTCGTGAACGCACCCCGCCCCATCCCGATCACGACGAAGGCGATCCCGGCGATCAGCAGGAGGCTGAATCCGAGCATCAACGGGTGGTAGAAGGACAGCACGACGAGTCCGACGATGGTCTGGAGAAGGACCGACGAACCCTCGATCAACAGCATCGCACCGACCTTCTGGACCGTCACGACGTCGAAGATGCGATTGACGAGCTCGGGCCCGTGGTGTCGATCGAAGGCCCGCGCCTGGGCTCGGGGAAGCCGCTCGGCGACGTCGGCGACGACGCGGATAAAGAGTCGCCTCTGGATCAGCTCGCTCACGAACGCCTGGACCGCCGAAACGACGGCCGAGAAGGCCAACACCGCGAAGAGCAGCAGCGCCAGCACGACCACCGGCTGGATCAAGCCACCGAAGGCGATCGAGTTGACGAGCTGTTGCACGGCGATCGGCGTGGCGAGGGTCAGGCCGCCGATCACGGCGGCGAAGAGAACGATGGCCCATAGATCCGCGCGATCCGCCCGCACCAACTCCAGGAGTCGCGCGATCGGGGGCGGGCCGTGATGCTCGTCGTGTCCATCCGACTTTGGGCCGGCGGGATCGCCGGTCTTCGAGGTCAGTCGATTCTCGATCACGAGCCAGCTTCGCGGCGCATCGAGATCAGCGACGCCCAGCCAGTCGCCGAACGAAGCCAGATCGGCGAGCTCGCTCCGACCCTGCTCGTACGCGACGAGGACGCGATCCCGAACGCGCTCCGCGAAGGCGAAGTATTCGAGGGCCCCCGCCGCTCGCTCACGCACCGAAACCAGCGGGCAACCCCGCGCCGCCGCACCGAACGCCTCGCGGACCGACCAGATCACGCGACGGGTCACCAGGCCCTGCGCCGAGAAATGAAGCTCGAGCACCTGTTGCCAGCTTTCGACCCCCGCCCCCGAAGTTTCCACGTCGCGCAATGGCGACAGGGCGAGCGGCACGCCCGCGAGGTCGGCCACCCGCCGCAGGAATGCGGTGGGCGGGACGGGACCCGACCACGGGCGGTTCGAAGGCGATGTCGTATCCCGTCCGGAGCTCATCCGGATCCCCCCTTCGGACCTCCTGCTGCGGCGGACCACTTCACGCGAAATAGGTGCATCGGGGCACGAGGATCGAGCGATGTGCGCCGGATTCTAGGTTCGCAGTCTGATCTGACAATCAGAATCAGAGCAGATATTCGATAGGAACTGGCTATCAAAGAACCGACCGGTGCCAATTCGGCCGTGGCCGCGTCGACCGCGGTCGAGTAAACGCCCGACCCGACCCGGAGGACGCCACCCTCGGTCCGTACTTCCTACCCCACGTCCTACCCGCGATCCACCTGCGCTATTCGGCACTCCGTCTTCATGCGGGTGAGGGAGCACCCCTTGAATTCGCAGCCGGCCTCGCGAGATCGAGGCCCATCACACTTTTCATCGCCAGATCGCCGAGCTCTGAGCGTCTGGGCACCCGCGTGCGCCGCGACTACGAGGTACGAGTCTCGACACCCCGCGGCAGATGGTGGTGATGGGGATGGGCGTCACCACGGCCCCGATTGCCACGACCCGAACGGCTGAGCGCTCCTCTCCGGTGAGCGGATTACGCCGCGGAGACGAACTCGACCTCCCCCGTCGCGATGTCGTACAAGCCGCCCACGACGTCGATCTTGCCGGCGTCGCGGAGCTTTCGCAGGACTTCGCTTCGTTCGGGGATCGCGGCCACCTGCCGGCGCACGTTCTCCCGCGCGACCGCATCGACGAACTCCGGATTCTTCGAAGTCCGCTCGGTCGGGTCGATCGGGTGGGGCACCGCCGCGACGGCCGGCTTGATCTTCGCGAGCATGCCCGTCAGGTGCCCGAGCTCGACGCCGTCGCAGGCGCCGTTGATCGCGCCGCATTTCGAATGGCCGAGGACGACGATGATCTTGGCGCCCGCCACATGACAGGCGAATTCGAGGCTTCCCAGGATGTCGTCGTTCAGGAAGTTGCCCGCGATCCGGATGCTGAAGACGTCGCCGAGCCCTTGATCGAAGATCAGCTCGGCGGAGGTCCTCGAGTCGATGCAGGAGAGGATTGCTGCGAAGGGCCATTGCCCGTCGCGGGTCTCGTTCACCTGCTGGAGCAGACTGCGATTCGCCCGCAGGTTGGCGCGGAATCGCTGGTTGCCTTCCTTCAGGATCTCGAGCGCGGCCGTCGGGGTGAGGAGCTCTCGGGTCTCGGCGGTGTGAGTACGCATTGGGCCTGGTTCCTTTCTTGGCTGGGGAGGTCTGGGCTGTCGATTCCGGATTGCGGTGTGCGCTTCGCCCTTTCAGGCGGCCATGGGCTCAGTCTTGAAACGTGCGCCGCGAGGCTCGCGTCGCACCTCGATCCCGCGTGACGACGCCGAGCTCTCGAAATCCTGCAGGATCTCGATCACGTCGTGATCGATCGAGACGGCGCGGGAGAGATCGAGTACGACGTGCGAGTCGTCGGGGATCGCAGCGAGCTGCTTCAACAGGGCGCCACGGCCGAGGAACGTGACCTGCTCCGCGAGACGCAAGCGGACGGTGTGGCCCGTGGCGTCGTCACGCTCCTGGGTCTCGATCCAGATCGTGTTCTGATAGCTGCGGTAGAGGATGTCCATCACGCCGGTCGCCAGGCCCAGAAGAACGCCGGTCAGCAGGTCCGTGAAGAGGATCGCCCCGATGGTGACGACGAAAGGAATGAACTGGCTGAGGCCCTGGCGATACATCCCCAGGAAGAGCGAAGGCTTTGCCAGCTTGTAGCCGACCACGAGCAGGACGCTCGCGAGCACCGCCAACGGCACCTGGTTCAGAACCCGTGAAAGGAAGAGGACCGCGACGAGCAGCAGCAGCCCGTGGAAGATCGCAGAGATCTTGGAGCGTGCACCCGATTGGATATTGGCTGAGCTGCGCACGATCACCTGCGTGATCGGAAGCCCGCCGATCAGGCCTGAAAGGGTGTTCCCGATTCCCTGGGCGATCAGCTCCCGATTCGTCGGCGTGACGCGTTTCTGGGGATCGAGCTTGTCGGTTGCCTCCACGCATAGCAGCGTCTCGAGGCTCGCCACGATCGCGAGGGTCACCGCTGTCACGTAGATCGCTGGATTAGCGAGCTGCGACCAGTCGGGCATCGTCAGGAGGCGGAACACCTCGGTCGGTGCGCTCAGGA
>JANMTD010000198.1:0-3605 GCA_031390075.1 Deltaproteobacteria bacterium
TCACGTTGTCGCCCGTCAGCTCGAGGACGCGGGTCCCGCGCTTGATCAGCCGGCCGCTGCCCGTGATGTCGACGGCGAGGGTCTGGTCGGCGCGACCGAGCTCGAGGGTCAGGACGCTCGACGCGCCCTGGAGGTCGATCACATCGTCGCCGTTGGTGCTGTTGCCGTTCAACACGACGTCGCGCAGCAGCAGGCTGACCCCGTTCTCGATCTCGAGGAAGGTCCCCTGCGTCGGCGCGAGGATCGGGACGATCGGGAAGTCGAGACTCGAATTGTCGAGGGTGAGCGAATCCTCGAACGTGAGCGTGCCGTCGAGGGCGATCGTCTGGGCCGTGCTCGACGACGGGATCTGGAACAACACGGTCGCGCCGGGGCTGGCGTTCTCGATCTCGAACCGGAGCGATCCGTCGGTCGGCACATCGACATCGTCGTCGACGACGGTCACCTGCGCCCCGACGGCGCCCGCCGCCAGGCCGACCAGCCAACCGCTCGCCCGCCCGATCCCCTTCCGGCCGAGCCACGGAACGGCGCCTGCGCCCCTCCGCCACCGACCGTCGCGTTCATTCTTCACCATCGGACCTCCGCCTGACATGCCGGGACGCAGCTCACGGTCGAGCCCCGACCCCACACTAGCGGAGGAAGCCGGCCGACCGGTCGAGCGAAAGACACCCCGCGGCCGACGGGGTTCCGACCCCGGATCCGTCGGCGCATAGCAACTTCCCAGCCCGGATGCCTCACGTATACTGCGACGACCCTTCACGCCCGGGAGAATTACGATGACTCGACACGCACGGCTGGGAATCCTTTGCCTGGGCGCGGGCCTGGTCTTCGGCTGTGCGACGGCGCAGATCGAGAGCGCCTGGCGAGACCCGGCGACCACGCCCCAATCCCTCGAATTCAAGAAGGTCGTCGTGGTCGCCATGGCCCGGGACGGCGTGCTGCGGCGGAAGGCCGAGGACGAGCTGGTGCTCGTGCTCCAGAAGGGCCCGAAGGCCCAGGCGGGCGAGATGACCGTCACGCCCTCCTACCTCGTCCTCGCCGAGAACGAGCTCGCGTCCACGGCGCACGCCCGGGAGAAGATGAAGAGCGAGGGCTTCGACGGGGCGGTCCTCGTGAGCTTCGTGTCCTCGCAGGAGCAAATCACGGTCAGTACACCGGCGTATCCGGCCGGTGGCATGTGGGGCTACTACGGGCGACCGGGCGCCTTCTACGATCCGGTCACGGTGCAGAGCGACACGATCGTGCGCATCCAGACGGACATCTACTCGGTCGAGCAGGGGAAGCTGCTCTGGTCGGGCGTGTCGCGATCGATGAACCCGAGCAACGTCGAGAAGCTCGTGGCCGGCGTCGCCGACGCGGTCGCGGGCGAGCTGCGCAAGGAAGGCCTGCTGCCCTGAACTGGCACCGCGGTCGCGGAGCCCCGTCAACCTAACGAGGCTCCGTCGTCTCCGGGGAGGCGGGCAGCACCTGTGATTGCGCTCCGGCGCCCAACCAGCGCGCGCAGTCCTCGCCGAGCTCCTCGCGCGCACGCGACTCGTACTGCACGCACTCCTCGTCGCTCAGGATCTCCGCCCAGCGGCGATTGACGCCCTGGTTGATGAAGACCTGCGCACCGCCATCCCAGAAGGCACCGCCCAGCGGCACCGACTTCGTGGCGTTGCGCTTCATCCAGTCGAACGTGCAGTACTCGACGAGGGTCGGCCAATCCGCCTCGCGAACCGGGATCTCCAGGAATTCGGCGATGCGGCGCATCTCGCCACCGAGGTCCCGCCTCAAGTCGTTGAAGTGGAGCAGCATCAGATTCGGTAGATCCCGGATCGCCCACCAGCTGCGCAGGTTCTCCCAGAACGACCAGAACGGAAATCCGTCGCGCTCGAACCACTGCTGCCAGTAGACCCGGATATCGCTCGGGGGCCGGTCGATGGGAGGACCGACGCGACCCGGCGTGTCGTTCAGGGCTTCGTAGAGCGCGGCGTTGGCGTTCGCGAAGTGGTTGTACAGGCTCCACACGACGTCCCGCCCGTCGCGGCCGATGTAGATGTACTTCGCCCTGGGTGAGTAGACGAGCGCGTCGACGGGAAGATGCGTCTTCAAGAACCGGCGATGGGATTGCGCCTCCACCGCCGGGAGCTTCACGGCCTTGGGCGGGACCCGCAGATCGAGCCAGGGCGAGAGATCGGCGACCGCCAGCTCGGGATCCGGCCCGAGCAACATCTGCGCGACGATCTGCTGGGTCCAGGTCGTGCCCGACTTGGCGTAGGTGGCGATGACGATGTCGTCGTCCCGAAATTCCAGCTCGTTCCAGATCGTGGAATCGAAATGATGACTGTGCATTTCCCTCGTCTTGCGAGGCCACATGGCGGATGCAGACACGGCTTCCTCTTGGATCTGAAATAGGTGGGAGATCGAGCCGAGCTTACCAGGGGTGCAGCTGCACGGGCAGATGCGAATAGCCCTTCACGAAGTTGGACCGGACGCGCTCGATCGGTCCGACGATCTCGACCTCGCGGAAACGCGCCAGCGTCTCTTCCCAGAGCACGCGGAGCTGCATCTCGGCGAGGCGGCTCCCCATGCAGAAATGAACGCCGAGGCCGAAGGAGAGGTGCTGGCGAGCATTCGCGCGGTCGATCCGGAACTCGTCCGGACGCTCGAAGACGGCCTCGTCGCGGTTCGCCGACACGTACCACATGAGGACCTTGTCGCCTTTTCGGATCGTCTTTCCGGCGAGCCGCGCGTCCCGCGTCGTTGTCCTCCGCATGTACGCGAGCGGCGTCTGCCAGCGGATGATCTCGCTCACCATGTTCGGGACATGCCCCGGGCTCTCGCGCAGCTTCTGGTACTCGGCGGGATTCTCGTTGAGGGCGACGATCCCGCCCGAGATCGAATTGCGCGTCGTGTCGTTGCCGCCGACGATCAGCAGGATCAGCGTCCCGAGATAGTCGAGGGGCTCGAGCGAGCGCGTCGCATCGGCATTGGCCAGGGCCGAGACGAAATCGAGGTGCTCGCCCGGCGGCCGGTCCTGGCGCTGCTTCCAGAGCGCCGTGAACTCCGCGAGACATTCTCGCAGGGCGGCGCGCCGCGTCTCCTCGTCCGTCAGGTTCGAACCGACGAGCGCGGGACTCGCCGTCGCCATGTTGGACCAGTAGGTCAGCTTGCGGCGCTCTGCGTACGGAAAGTCGAAGAGCGTGGCCAGCATCCCGGTCGTCAGCTCGATCGAAACGCGGTCGACCCAGTCGAAGGTCTCGCGGACGGGGAGACTCTCGAGGATCTCGACGGCGCGCTGGCGGATCAGCGGCTCGAGGATCGTGAGGTTGCGGGGTGAGGCGACCGGCTGGACGACCTTGCGGTGGGCGTCGTGTTGATCGCCGTCCATCGTGATGAAGCCCGCCCGGAGCGGAAACTCCGGATCCGGATCCCCGATCACGATGCTCGGCGCCGAAGACCAGGTCTCGGGATCCTTCTCGACCGTGACGACGTCCGCGTAGCGCGTCACCGACCAGAACGGTCCGAAATCACTCTGCGCGCAGTAGTGGACCGGATCCTCTTTGCGCAGGCGCTCGAAATAGCCCCAGTGCGAATCGGTCTCGAAGAGCTCGGAGTCGGAG
>JANMTD010000295.1:0-2303 GCA_031390075.1 Deltaproteobacteria bacterium
CGAGAGCGAGCTCCACAACGCGCTCGTCTGGGGACCGACCCTCGGCGAGCTCGCGAAGGCGCGGGGGACGAGCGCCTTCGCCCTGATGATCGACCTTGCCCTCGAAGAAGGGCTCGCGACCCGCTTCCACGTCCCGATGACGAACGACAACGACGAGCAGGTCGGCCAGATGCTGAACGACGACCATCTGCTGCTCGGGCTCTCGGACGCAGGCGCCCATACGAGCCAGCTCTGCGACGCCGACTTTTCGACCTATCTACTGCAACACTGGTGGCGCGAGACGAAGACGATCACCCTCGAGCGCGCGGTCTGGCGCCTGACCGGCCAGCCGGCCGAGTTCCTCGGGCTTCGAGATCGGGGACGCCTCGCCGCCGGCGCCATCGCCGACGTCGTCGTCTTCGATCCCGAGACGGTCGGCACGACGGCCCTCGAGCGGATCCACGACCTGCCGGCCGGGGCCGATCGGCTCGTCGCGCGCAGCAAGGGGATCGAGCACGTCTTCGTCGCGGGGCAGGCGACTCGGCGAAGCGGGCGGGATCTCCCGGTGGATCGTCCGGGGCGGGTCCTGCGGCCGGCGCGGAGTGAGCGCGCGACGGCGTAGGGGCCCACGATGGATCAGCCCGTCACGATCAGCGGGTCGTACATCTCGCCCTACGTACGGAAGGTCCTCGCGGCGCTCCATCTGAAGGGCATCTTCTACGAGATCGATCCGATCGTGCCGTTCTTCGGCGGCGAGGCGTTCACACGCATCTCGCCCCTGCGACGAATCCCGGTCCTGATCGACGGCGAGGTCACGCTCTGCGATTCGACCGTGATCTGTGAATACTTGGAGGAGCGCGTTCCGCATCCTGCGCTCCTGTCGCCAAACTCGTCCGATCGCGCGCGATCCGGCTGCTCGAGGAGTTCGCGGACACACGTCTTGGCGACGTGCTGATCTGGGCGCTCTTCAACCAGCGGGTGATCCGTCGCGGCGTCTTCGGCGAGGCGACGGACGAGGCGATCGTCGAGAAGGCGATCCGTGAGGACATCCCGGATTGCCTCGACTACCTCGAGCGCGAGCTCCCCGCCGCGAGATTCCTGTTCGGATCCCTCGGCATCGCTGATCTCGCGATCGCGGCGCCGTGCCGCAACGCCGCATTCGCGCGGTTCACGATCGACCCGGCGCGCTGGCCCCGGAGTGCGGCGTTCGTCGCGCGCGTGCGCGAGCATCCGGCGGTGGTGCGGTTGCGTCCGTTCGAAGAGGCGTCGCTGCGGGTTCCGCCGCCGAAGGCGCGCTTATCTGGGTACACGACCCTTGATCGCGTTGGCGCGAGCGCCATAGGTGATGCGCCCGGCGGCATCTGCCGGCAGGCGCGCGCGCATCCGCGCTTCGAGGTGTGCGAGCTCTTCGGACGACATCGCTGCGAGCTTGGGACCGACGCTCGGGCCCGTGCGGATCGTCGTCCAGTAGTCGTCGAAATCGGCGAACGTCCGTCGCACGCCGATCTCGCGTGTCTCGACGGCATCGAGTCCCGTACCCGTCCACAAGTCTCGCATCGCGTCCATCCGGGACGCGCCTGGGCTCGGCGGTGCCGGAACGGCGATGCCCATCGCGCGCATCTCGAAGTGCAACGCCTCGTAGGGAAAGCCGCCGCCCAACATGTCCCACGCGTAGGCCGTGACGATGCCGCCCGGGCAGACGACCCGTGCCATCTCGGCAACGCCCTTTGCCGGATCAGGAACGAAGAAGATCACCAGGGGCATGACCGCGGCGTCGAACGTCTCGTCGGAGTAGGGCAGTGCCATCGCGTCGCCCTGGCGAAACTCCGCGATCCGGGACGCGGGTCGCGTGCGAGCGAAGGCGAGCTGTCCCTCGGACGGGTCGATCCCCTGGACGGAGACCGGTTTACACCGCTCGACGAGCATCTCGGTAAAGGCCCCGTTGCCGCAGCCCACGTCGAGCCATCGCAAACCGGATGCGGGCGCCAGCCAGTCGAGGAAGGTCTCCCCCGCAAGCTGGCTCCATTTGCCCATGTATCGCTCGTAGGCGGATCCGTCGTCGAAGCGGATCTGGTCGGTCACCCTTCGTCTCTTTTCTGCAGCGGGAGTCCCTGCGAAATGTGTGCATCGACGATGGCGACGAAATCAGCGGGGAATCGCAGTCGCTCGGGAGGAGCCAGGAAACCGGGGTCGAGAAAGCGGCTCGAGGGCGGCGTTGCGTCATGAAGCGCCGTCAGGAGTCACCGATCTGGATGACATGCCGAGGTTCGAAGAAGACCTCTATTCCGGCACGGAACTCATTCGTACAATAGGGATTGTTGTCG
>JANMTD010000287.1:0-29652 GCA_031390075.1 Deltaproteobacteria bacterium
CGCACGCAGCTCGAGCACCTGTCCGAGCAACACGAGCGTCACGATCACCGCGGCGGCCTCGAAGTAGACGGCGACCTGGCCGTGGTGGCCTCGGAAAGAAGCCGGGAAGATCCCCGGAGCGATCGCGGCCAGCATGCTGTAGCCCCAGGCCGCCCCGGTCCCGATGGCAATCAACGTGAACATGTTGAGGTGTCGGTTCTGCAAAGATGCCCAGCCGCGCACGAAGAAGGGCCAACCGCCCCAGAGCACGACTGGCGTGCCGAGCACGAGCTGGATCCAGGTCAGCGTGGTCGGTGTGAGGCCCGCCGCTGCGAGCGGTGCGCCGGGCAGCATCTCCGCCATCGCGATTGCGAAGGTCGGGGCGGTGAGCAAAAGGCTCACCCAGAAGCGCCGCGTCATGTCCTCGAGCTCGGGGTTCCGTTCGTCCGGGAGACCGCTCGAGGGTTCGAGCGCCATGCCACAGATCGGGCAGCTGCCGGGCGCGTCGCGCACGATCTCCGGATGCATCGGGCACGTGTACGCCCGAGCCGGCGGAGTCGACTCGGGCACTGGTTGCGGCTTCAGGTAGCGCTCGGGGTCGAGGCGAAATTTTTCGAGACAGCCCGCCGAGCAAAAGCCGTAGGTCGTCCCCTCCCGTACGTGGCGATGCGGTCCGCCGGGCTGCACGGTCATGCCACAGACCGGATCCTTGAGCTCTCCGTCGTGACTCATCAGCGACTTCCGATCTTCTAGAGACCCGAGAGGACTTCGTTCCACCGTGTCGCCGGCGCCGCACGAATCACCGGGTGGGTATCAAACGAGCAGTCGTTCGCGGACCGCGATGCCCACCGCAACCCCGGCGTACGCACCGCCGGCCGTCCCGAGCCGCCAGGCCGCGAAAACGACGGGGGAGGTGCCGATCGCCTGCAGCGCTACGCCCGGCAAGAGTAGAAGCAGGAGCATGCCCGCTGGCAGCAGCGGGCGGATCGGTTCCCGCCGGCGATCACCCAGGCCAGCAGTCGCAGCGACCGCGGCGAATGCCAGAGTCGTCATGCCGCCGAAGCAGAGTGCACTGGCGGGGAGTCCACCCACGGATCGAATCGCGTTGCCCGCGGCGGTAGCGGTCCACCATTCGAGAATATGCGGATCGGGACAGAGTGCGCTGCATGCGCCGGCGATGCCGAGCCCGAGCACGCCGACGCAGGCCGCGCGTGCGAGCGGCATCGAGGGCGTACGCACCTGCAGGAAGACGAGCGCGAGGGCCACGACCAGGAGCCCGGACCAGACGGCCGCGAAGACGACCGCGTGCGACGAGGGGTGGTGGCCGTAGGGGTGGACTGAAAGCATCCGGATCATTCCGACGGCGCCGAAGATTCCAAGCGCGCCGGCAGCGACGAGGAGCCGCGCGGTCCGGCCGCCACGCAGCTCGGCGTCTCGCTCGAGGGCGCTGGCGATTCCAGTACGCACACCCTCGCGAAGATCTGCAGGCGTCTGACCACTCTCCATGCCGCTCGTCACTCCACCGCGGGTCGCGTCGATCAGGTTCCCCGCAAACCAGCAGCCGCTTCCGCCACACCCGCACCGCGTATCCGCTGCAGTGCGCGCGAGGCCATCTTCTTGACTGCGTCGACGGACTTCCCCTGCGCAAGGGCGATTTCAGCGTAGCCAACGCCCTCCAGCTTCGCGGCAATGAGGATGCTTCGCTCGGTCTCTGATAGGCCGGCCAGTAACTGGGAAAGGTGTTCACGATCCGGGACTTCGTCGGTCTCTACCCTGAACGAAGTGCCAGCGGGTGAACCCTCGAGAGATACCTCTCGTTTCCGGTACGCACGTCGCTGGTCGTCAATGAGAAGTCGATGTGCGATCTGGAAGAACCAGGGGGAAAAGGGGAGCCGAGCGTCGTACGCATCGCGCCCGCGATGGATGCGGAGGAATAGCTCCTGGTAAAGATCCTCTGCGCGCTCGGGAGAGCGAGTTCGGCGCGCGAAATACGAGAAGGCGCGTTTTTCGTAGCGCCTGAACAGCTCGTCGAAAGCCGCGCCGTCGCCGTCGACGTATCGGTCCATGAGCAGTTCGTCCGGGGTTCCGTGATTCGGCGAATAGGTCCGCGGAGCTCGCATAGGGAGAACCTCCTTGCGCGCAAATACTCCAAGGGGATACGCAATCCGCATGCCAGCGCTTAGCGGGTCGTGGGCTCCCCAATTCCGGGGCGACTGGGACATTCCGCCACCCCGATCGCGGCTCGTGCGACACAACGCGATCCAGGCCAGATGACCGCGATTACCACTCAGCTCATTCCCCCTCGTCGGATCTCCCATTCTTCAATCTACAAGACACGCGATGTCCCGACCGAAGGCCGCGTACATGGACAATCGCCGGAAATCCCAGCCACTTTGTCACCAATCAAGTCCTTGCCCGTATTCCCTTCCTAGACCGACTCTGCGGCGCAGTGCTGCCGGACCGGAAAACCATGATCTGGAGGACACAATGCGTACAATGCTCGGACTCGCCTTCCTTCTCGGAGCCCTCATCCTGTCGCCGGCCCGCGTGCTCGCGGCCGATGAGGGACACGAGGGACATTCCCTCGAACAGGTCGTCGTGGAGACGGTGCATACGCCGGCCGGCCACGCCGCGCTTGCCGCGCATTACCGCGCCAAGGCCGCGGAGGCCAGGGCGGACGCGTCGGCCCACGAGAAAATGGCGAAGGCTTACGCCACGCAAAAGCGCGGAGCGACCGACAAGATGGGGCAACACTGCAAGAAGGTCTCAGCGAACAGCAAGGCCACCGCGGCCGAATACGATTCGCTTGCGCAGCTCCACGAGGCAGAGTCCAAGCAGGCCAAGTAGATTTCTTGACCTTGGTCAGCGACCGGCTCGGACTGGTGCCCGCAACTAAAGCGCGAGCACCGTCCGGAGCCCTCGCCCCGCCCGCATGTCGTCGAGGCCCGCGTTGATGTCCGCGAGCGGACGTCGATGGCTGATCATGCTCTCGAGGTCGAGGGCGCCCTTGCGCCAGAGGGCCAGGAAGCGCGGGATGTCGCGATGGCCGTTGCAGGACCCGAGCAGACATCCCGACAGCTTCTTCTGCTGGGTCAGGAAGATGGCCGGAATCGGAAGCGTGAGGGGCTGCATCGCGGCGCCGACCATCACGGTCGTCCCGCCGATGCGACAGGCGTTGATGCCCTGGGTGATCAGCTCCGACACCCCTGCCCCGTCGAATGCGTAGTAGACGCCGATGCCGCCCGTCAGCTCGATCGCCTTCGCGACGACGTCTTCCTTCGTCGGATCGAGGATGTCCGTCGCACCGAAATTCGCGGCGTAATCCCGGCGCGTCGAAACCGGGTCCGACACGATGATGCGCGACGCGTTCGCAAGGCGCGCGCCCTGGACGATCGAGATGCCGATGCCGCCGAGGCCCATCACAAGGACGGTCGCGCCCTCTTCGACCTGCGCGGTATTCAGGACGGCGCCGACGCCGGTCTGGATCGCGCAACCGATCACGCAGGCGATCTCGAGGGGCGTGTCCTGATCGATCTTGACGGCTCGCCCCTCGTCGACGACCGCGTACTCGCCCCAGCCGCCGAGACCGAGCCCCTGGAAGACGCGCTCGCCCTGGCGCGACAGCGGGCTCGTCCCGTCCTTGCGCAGCCCCGTCATGAAGTTCTGGCCGTCGACGCAGAGGGAGCTCTGCCCGCGCACACAGTAATAACAGGCGCCGCAGGACGGAATCGGCGTCAGCATGACCTTGTCGCCGCGCTTCAGGCGGGTGACCGAACCGCCCACCTCTTCGACGAGGCCGGCGGCCTCGTGCCCGAGGATGCAGGGCACCTGCCCGCCGTAGGGCGAGTCGATCATCGTCAGGTCGGAATGGCAGATCCCGCAATGGGTCACGCGCACGACGACTTCGCGCGCCCGCGGCGACTCGATCTGGACGTCGTTCACGATCGCGAGGGGTTGTTGGGTCTTCTCGAGCAGCGCTGCGCGCATCGGTGGATTCCTTCGGGCATTCGGTCGTGGATCGAATAGGGATCGAATATCGGGGCGAATACGGAAGCGTGCCGACCTACACCGGCCGCCGCACCGAGAGCCCGGCCGCGTTGTCCCGCATGACCTGCTTGATCTCGCGATCGCTGAAGCCCTCGAGCTCGAGCGCGAAGTCCGTCGGGTCGGGCAGTCCCTCGGCATGGGGCCAATCGGAGCCGAGCAGCATGTTGCTGGCGCCGATCAGGTTCTTGAGCCCGATCAGGCTGTCCTCGTGGAAGGGCGCGATCCAGATGTGTTTGCGGAACGTCTCGCAGGGATCCTCGAAGAAGCTCTTCGGGCTCTGGCCGTAGGTCCGCTCGAGGCTCTGGAAGAGCCACGGCACCCAGAAGGCACCCATCTCGATGCTCGCCATTCGGACGTTCGGGAAGCGCTCGAAGAGGCGGTGAGCGATCAGCGCGGCGACCAGATCGAAGGGCGCTTTGTGGGACATCGAGATGCTGCGCAGCGGAGACGAGCCGAAGCTCTCGATCGAGCCGCCCTCCCCCCAGTCGGCCATGTAGTCGCCGTAGCCCGAATCGCCGCCGTGGTAGACGACCGTGATGCCCTCGTCGTTCACGATCTTCCAGAACGGGTCGAAGTACGGATCCGCCGGCGAGCGGCTGCCGGCCTTGTTGTAGATGAAGGACGGGCGCATCACGATGAAGCGCGCGTCGTTCGAGAGCGCCCATTCGAGCTCCTTGATGCCGCGGTCGCGGTCCATCAGCGAGATGTAGGGCGCGGCGTAGATCCGCTCCTTGTAGGCGAAGCCCCAGTCGTCGAGGAGCCAGCGATTGAAGGCCTCGAAGGCGGCGTGGACCGCTTCGGTGTCGCTCTTCAGGGCTTCTTCCATGCCGACGCCCAGGGTCGGGAAGTAGATCGCCTTCTCGATCCGCTGCTGGTCCATGCGCGCGAGGCGCTTGTCGCGGTCGCGGTACTCGGGCCGGATCGGCTCGAGGGCACCGAAGGCGTCGCGGATGCTCTTCCCTTCCGGGTTGATGCCGCGGTAGTAGTCGTCGAGGCAGCCGGGCTTTGCGACGGGATCGAAGGTCGGATTCGGAATGAAGCGATTGACCTTGCCGGCAACGAGCAGCTCTTTGCGCCCGTTCAGCTCCGCCCAGCTCATGCAGCGGCGCTTCATGCGCGGGTCCATGTGGCGCGTGAAGGCGTCTTCGGCCTCGTAGTAGTGGTTGTCGGCGTCGAAGAGCAGGAACGGCAGGTCGGCCATCGCAGGGATTCCTCGCGGGCCCGCGCGGGCGCGGGGCCGGATCTCGATCGGTTTCGGTTCTGGGTTCTGGGCTACCCGGACAATATCCCCTCGCGGGCCGGCTGAGTATCCCCCGTTTCGCTACTCGTCCCGACCCATGTCGCCCACCTTCCAGGCCAGTGACCGCTCCCCGCTCGAAACGCTCCTCTCGCTCCTCGATCTCGAGAGGACCGGTGAGAACTGCTTCCGGGGCTACAGCCAGCCGGCGCTGAACGGCCGCATCTTCGGCGGCCTCGTGTTCGCGCAGGCGATGGCGGCGGCCCAGGCGACCGCCGGCGGACGCCCGATCCACTCGGCCCACGCCTACTTCATGCGACCGGGAAATCCCGACCTCCCGATCGACTACGAGATCGATTGCGTGCGCGACGGCCGGAGCTTCCACACCCGCGGCGTGATCGCGCGCCAGGGTGAGCCCGCGATCTTCGATTTCATGGCCTCGTTCCACGAGAACGAGCCGAGCCCCGTCCACGAGCAGTCCGTCGAGATCCCCGCCGAGCCCGCCGGCGAGGAGTACGAGGCCGGCATCCTGCGCGCCATCCGGGCCCGGGGGATCGACTTCCCCGCGGAAAAATTCGGACAGGGCCCGGTCCAGATCCTCGTCGAGGGCGGACTCGAGATGACGGCGACCGAGCCGCGGAAGCCCGATCTGCGCGCCTGGCTCCGGGCGCGCGGACCGATGCCCGACGACCCGGCTCGCCACGCCGCCGTGCTCGGCTACGTCTCGGATCTCCTGATCACGGTCGCCGGCGCCTACCCCTTCGATTTCCGGCTGATGAGCCCCGGCGTCTCCTCGGCGAGCCTCGACCACGCGATGTGGTTCCACGAGCCGCCGCGCATCGACGATTGGATCTATGTCGTCCACGACAGCCCCGTCTTCAAGGGCTCGCGGGTGATGGGGCGCGCCCTCTTCTATGCTCGCGACGGCCGTCTCGTCGCCTCCGCGGTCCAGGAGGGCCTCCTGCGCAACGAGAATTGGCCCGGCGCCTCGTCCCATCGCCATCTTCCCAACGTGAGAGTCCCAACGTGAGAAACGTGCGAGGAGAATGACATGACTGCATCCGCGACCACGACCGCCCGCCCGAACGCCGCGAGCGCCACGCAGATCGTCTACCGCTCCTGCCCGACCTGCGAGGCGAGCTGTGGCCTCCAGGTCGAGATCGATCCGAAGGCGCGGCGCGTGATCCGGGTCGAGGGCGACCCCGACGACGAGCGCAGCCAGGGCTACCTCTGCCCCAAGGCGTATGCCATGAAGGAGATCTACGAAGATCCCGAGCGCCTGCGCCGTCCGCTCCGCAAGCGCGCCGACGGAACCTGGGAAGAAATCGACTGGGAGACGGCCCTCGACTACGCCGCGACGCGCCTCAAGGCGATCAAGGAGGCTCACGGCGCCAACGCGAATGGCTTCTACATCGGCAACCCGACGGGACATAACGTCGGCGGCCAGCTCTATCTCCCGGCGCTGTTGAACGCCCTCGGAACCCAGCGCTCGTTCTCCGCCGGCACGATGGACCAGTTCCCCCAGAACGTGGCGCTCCACAACATGCTGGGCGAGCCCTGGATGTTCCCGATCCCGGACCTCGAGCGGACGGATTTCTTCGTCTGCATGGGCGGCAACCCGCTCGTGTCCCAGGGCAGCCTGATGTCGGGCCCCAACATCAAGAAACGCCTGCGCGCGATCGTCGACCGCGGCGGCCGAGTCGTCACCATCGATCCCCGCCGCACCGAGACCGCGGAGATCGCGACGGACCACCTCTTCATCAAGCCGGGCTCCGACGCCCATTTCCTGCTCTCGGTCTGCCACGTGCTCTTCGCCGAGGATCTCGCGAAGCCCGGACGTCTCGCCGCGTTCACCGACGGCATCGAGCGCGTGCGCGAGATCGCCTCGCGGTATTCGCCCGAGCGCGTCGCCGCCGCGACCGGGATCGCCCCCGAGACGACCCGCCAGCTCGTGCGTGATTTCTGCGCCGCGAAGGGCGCCTGGTACGGGCGCATCGGCCTCTGTACGCAGGAGTTCGGGACCCTCGCGAGCTGGCTCGTCTACGTCGTGAACGTGCTGACCGGCCGCCTCGACGCCGAGGGCGGGATGCTCTTCCCGCGTCCGGCGACGGGACGCTCCGAAGCGGGGCGCACCGCCGAGCCCTTCGTCTTCGGCCGCTACAAGACGGTCGCGCGGGGGATCCCCGAGGTCACAGGTCAGATCCCGTGCGGCCTGATGGCCGAGGAGATGGAGCCGGCGAGCGCCGGCGAAGCGCGCATGCGCGGCTTCATCACCGTGATGGGCAATCCCGTCCTCTCGGCCCCGAATGGCGAGCGCCTCGCGGCGGCGATGGAAGAGCTCGACTTCATGGTCTCCCTCGACATCTACCTCAACGAGACGACCCGCCACGCGGATCTGATCCTGCCGTCGACCGTGCAGATGGAGCACGAGAACTACGATCTCCTGTTCGAGACGACGAGCGTGCGCAACTTCGCGCGCTGGTCACCGGCGGTCTTCGCCCCCGAGGCCGATCAACGCGACCACTGGCGGATCCTCGTCGAGCTCGGCGCCCGGATCGCCGGCGCGCCCTGGGAAGTCGTCGACGACCTGATGATCAAGGGTCTGCTCGCAATGGTGGTCGGACCGGGCACGCGCTGCCCGAGCGTCACGCCCGACGAGGCCTACTCGAAGCTCGAGGATCGCCACGGCCCGATGCGCATGGTCGAGGCGCTGATCCGCGTCGGCCCCTACGGCGACCGGTTCGACGAGAAGTCGACGGGCATGAACCTGACGCGGCTCCGCGCCGCGGAGCACGGATTCGATCTCGGGCCCCTCGAAGCGAATCGCCTGCCCGAAGCGATGCCGATCCCGCGCATCCAGCTCGCCCCCGACTACGTCGTCGCCGACCTCGATCGCCTCGAGCAGGGCCTCGAGGAGCGAAGCCGCGCCGATCGGCTGGTGCTCGTCGGCCGGCGCCAGATCCGGAACATGAACTCCTGGCTCCACAACCTCCCCGCCCTCGCGAAGGGCCCGAACCGCTGCACCCTGATCATCCACCCCGACGACGCGAAGAGCCGCGGCCTCGAGAGCGGGAAAATCGTACGCGTGCGCTCGC
The DNA here is from genome assembly GCA_031390075.1 of Deltaproteobacteria bacterium. Taxonomy (GTDB): domain Bacteria; phylum Myxococcota_A; class UBA9160; order UBA9160; family UBA4427; genus UBA4427. The sequence goes on from JANMTD010000287.1 coordinate 8,359, forward strand.
GGGTCGGCGAGATCGAGGTCGAGTGCGTCGTCTCCGACGAGATGATGCCCGGCGTCGTCAGCCTGCCCCATGGTTATGGCCACACGCTCTCGGGCGTGCGGCTTTCGGTCGCGCAGAAGAAGCAGCCGGGGGCATGCGCGAACTATCTCACCGACGAGCTCGCCCTCGACGTGCCGTCGGGGACGCACGTCGCGAACGGGATCCCGGTCGAGGTACGGGCGCTCTAGCGATTTTCGTGGCTTCCGCCCGGTGAACGGCGTGGATCGACACGCCGCCGCGCGGCGCGGCATCCGCCGTCAGATCAGCTCCACCGAATCCCCAACGCGAATCTCGCCCGGCTGCGCGACGGTCGCATAGCTCCCCACGTTCTGGTCCGCTTCGCGGACGACCGTGCGCATGAGGCCCGTATCGCGCGGCACGTCGGCGAAGCCGTGCGTGATCATCACGCAGCGGGGGCAGGGATGGCCGACGTCGATCAACGTGCTCCCGATGCGCAGCTGGCGCCCGGCCCAGCCCGCTTCGACGAAGCCCTCGCCCCCGGTCTCGATCACGAGGTTCGGCCGGAAGCGGCGCACGTCGATCACGGAGGTCGGCGCGATCGCTTGCAGCCGCCGCAGCGTCGCGTCCGTCAGCAGGTTCAGCGGGTGCACGTCGAAGTAGGTCCCCGGCGGCGACTCGTACTGCATGATCTCGGGAGGGAATTGCGAGAAGTCCGGCAACGGCTCGTCGGTGTCGCGGCCGAAGATCGCGCGCAGCTCGGTCAGCACGTCCGCGTGATCCGGCGCGCCGCGCTGGTAGTGCGCGAGATCGCTCGCCGGCTGGAGCGGCCAGAGCGTGACTTTGTGGCCGAGGGCGGCGGAGAGCCGCGCGGCCGCATCCGGCGCATCGGCGCGCAGACGATCGCCGTTCGGCAAGCTGATCTCGGGCGCCGGGATCGTCGCTGAGCTCGGCTCGTCGGCGTAGCGCGCCTTGCACGTCATCAGCGCGGCGATCTTCTTGGCGCCACGAATGCCCCCGCGTTCTTCGTCGCGAACCGCCCAGACACGGTCGCCGAGAAGGCCGTTCACGCCGATCGGCGCGTGCTCCACGCGCTCGCCCTCCATCGACTTCACGGGATGGCGCCAGAGCTGTGCGATTCGGCCGACGATCATGGGCGTATCTCCTCGCGATGCGGTCGTCCGATCAGCGCTTGTCGAAGATCTGCTTGAAGAGGGAAGTCTTGCCGGCGCTGTCGACGTAGGTGGCGAAGCACGTGAGCCTCGTCGGCGCGGACAGCAAGCAGAACTTCTCCTCCGACGCGCCATCGGGGAAGAAGAGCTTCGCCTCGATCACGCCAGACGGCGTCCGGGTCATCGACCCTCGCAATCCGTCCGAGCCCGGGAGAGTTCGCACCACCCCGTCGGCCGCCATCGAATACGAGAACGTGGACGTCTTCCCGTCCTTGGCGACGCCCGTCCAGGTGTAGTCGAGCACCGTATCGTAGCGCCGGATCTCGACCGTCTGCGCTTCGTCGGGATCGGGCATGTTGATGGACTCGTGCGGGTTGTGGACCCAGGTCCCGACCTGCGAGGTCGCATCGGTCGTATCGGTCGCATCCTTTGCGTAGGCATCTCCGCCGCAAAGGCACCCGACGCCGATCAGCGTCGCAAGAGCACTTCGAATCGATGAGTCCATCTACTTACCTCCAGGGTCGACGTGCAGCCGACGGGAATTCCAGGGTGTCTCGCCGTTCTCTCGCCTGCCCGTCAGAGCCTGTCCAGGTGGCCCCGTCCAGGCACGTGGTTCGCCTCGACGCGGATGCCGTCGGGGTCTTCGAACAGCACCGAGTAATAACCGGGGGCGAAGCCGTCCTCCTGCGGCGGGTGGACGATCGCCGCGCCCAGATCCGCGACGAACGCGAAGATCGCATCGATGTCCGCGCGCTCGCGGGCGCGCAGGCAGACGTGGTGCAGACCGACACGGCGCTGGTCGAAGCGGTCGCCCCGGTGCTTCGGATCGATCGGCGAGAGTGCGATCCCCGTGCGGCTTCCGATGCAGTAGAAGAACGTCTCCGTGTCGAGCAGGACCTTCATCTCGAAGAGCTCGAGCAGCGGCTTCCAGAACGCCCGCGCGCGCGGCAGATCGCTCACCGAGAGCTGGATATGCGCGATTCCGTTCAGCTGCATCGACCGGGACCTCCAGGACGGCGGGGCCGTGCGGGCTCCACGCGATCAGTCGCGCATCAGCGAGTCGAGATTGGCATCGAGTGTCGAGCGGATCCGCAGGACCGTCTCCGCATGGGCCAGGCGCTTGTTGTTGCGGAAGGCGGCGGGCTTCAGCTCGGCGAGCCGACGGGCAGTGGTCAGCGCCTCCTGCTCGAGCTCTTCCGGGGCAACGATCCGGTCGAGGAAGCCCGCATCGACCGCGGCGTCGGGGGCGTAGATCTCGGATTGGACGACGGCGCGGTCGAAATGGCGCTTCGAGAGCCGCAGTCGCGTCAGCTCGATCGCGAAGTCCGGCAACGTCATGCCGATCGCCGTCTCGTTCAGCCCGAGCTTGAACGGACCCTGGGCACCGATTCGATAGTCGCTCGCCATCACGAGGAAGGCTCCCATCGCGATCGCATGGCCACCGCAGCCGATGACGATGGGCTTCGGGTGCTCGAGCATCGCGGCGAGCAGATGCCCGCCCGTCTTCACCATCTCCCGTGCCGCCGCCGCCCCCTGCTTCATGACCGCGAGATCGAAGCCCCCGCTGAACATGCCCGGCCGGCCGAGCAGGACGATCGCGTTCGCGTCCTGCTCCGCCTTCGCGAGCTCGGCGAGCAGCGTGCGCGCCATGTCCGTCGAGATCGAGTTGGGCTTGCCGTGGTCGAGACGCAGGATGCGGATTCCATCGATCGTTTCGCTCTGGACGAAGGACATCGTCGGACTCTCCTCCCGGATCTCTCGGATCTCTCGGGCGCGCTCACGTGCTCCGGGCGATCGAATAACGCACGGTAGCGCCCGAAAGAGCCGTCTCGTCGGTGGTGGAACCCTGAGTCAGCGACCCGAAGTCCGTCGCGAGCACCTCGCGCGCGATCAGCGGCGCGTGCTCGCGCAGCGCCTCGGCGACCGCCGCGTCCTCGCATTGCCAGGCGATCCGGACCCGATCCGAGACCTCGAAGCCCTTGTCCTTGCGCACGCCGTTGAAGAGGTTGATGGCATCCCGCGCGACGCCCTCGCGCAGGAGCGCATCGTCGAGCTCTGCGTCGAGAACGACCGTGTACTCGCCGTCGGTCGCGATCGCCGCATTCTCCCGCGCCGTGCGCTGGAGGATCACGTCTTCGAGCAGCAGCGCCTCGCCCTCGACCTCGATCGACTCCCCCGCCTCGAGACGCGCCACCTCGTCGAATCCCCACGCCGCGAGCACGGGCCCCATCTGCTTGAGCTTCGGCCCGCAGCGCTTGCCCAGCGTCTTGAAGTTCGGCTTGACCGCGACCGTCGCGAACGCGCTCTCGTCAGCCAGGGCGGTCACGCTCTTCACGTTGAGCTCGTCGGCGATCAGCGCAGCGGCGGCGAGCACATCGGCGCGGACACCGGCGTCGCGGTGGACGACGGTCAGGCCACGCAGCGGCTGGCGAACCTTGATCTTGTGGTCCTCGCGGACCCGGCGGCCCAGGGTCGCGAGCGCACGGACGGTCGCCATGCGCCGCTCGAGTGCCGGATCGATCATGACGGATTCGGTCTCGGGATAGTCGCACCAATGGACGCTCGCCGGCGCCGATGCATCGACCGGCCGCACGAGCTTCTGGTAGACCGTCTCCGTCAGGAACGGCATGAAGGGCGCCAGCACCGTCGAGAACGTCGTCAAGACCTCGTAGAGCGTCGCGAAAGCATTCGCCTTGTCGCGGTCGTCCTCGGATTTCCAGAAGCGCGCACGCGAGCGTCGGACGTACCAGTTCGTGAGGTCGTCGATGAAGGCGACGAGGCGTGGGACTACGGTGTAGAGACGATAGGCCTCCATCTCGGCATTGACGTCGCGGACCAGGCTCTGGAGGACCGAGAGGATCCAGCGGTCGATGTCGGCGCGCTCCGCAAGGGGCGCCGCCTCGCTCGTGCGTGGATCCCAGCGATCGACACTCGCATAGGTCGTGAAGAACGAGAGGACGTTCCAGTAGGGCAGGATGACCGTGCGCACGATCTCCTTGAGACCCGCCTCGTCGAAGCGGAGCTCCTCGGCGCGCACGACGGGCGAGTCGATCATGTACGCCCTCAGCGCGTCGGCACCGAACTCCTCGAGCACCTCGTTGGGATCGGGGTAGTTCTTGAGCCGCTTCGACATCTTCTTGCCGTCGCGGGCGAGGATGAGGCCGTTCACGATCACGTTGCGATACGGGCTCTTCCCGAACAGCGAGACGCTCAACACGAGCAGCGTGTAGAACCAGCCGCGGGTCTGGTCGAGGCCCTCGGCGATGAAATGCGCCGGGAAGAACGTCTCGAGCTCTCCCTGGCGTTCGAAGGGATAATGCTGCTGTGCGTACGGCATCGAGCCCGATTCGAACCAGCAGTCGAGGACCTCGGGCGTGCGGCGATAGGTCTTGCCGTCCTTCCGGATCACGATCGGATCGAGAACGTGCTTGTGCAGGTCGTCGACGTGGATGCCGGAGAGCGCCTCGAGCTCGGCCCGGGAGCCGACGCAGATCGTGTCCTGCGGATCCTCGACGTTGATCCAGACGGGGATGCACGAGCCCCAGTAGCGGTTGCGGCTGATGTTCCAGTCGTTCGCTTCCGCGAGCCAGTTGCCGAAGCGGTTCGTCCCGATGTGGGCGGGCACCCAGCCGATCGCCTCGTTCGCCGCGACGAGGTCCTCGCGCAGGTCCTCGACCTTCACGTACCAGGCGTCGATGGCGCGGTAGATGAGCGGCGTATCGGTCCGCTCGCAAAAGGGATAGCTGTGCTCGATCGTCGACTGCTGGACGAGATGGCCCTCGTCCTTGAGTCGCTTGATGATCGCCTTGTCGGCGTCCTTGCAGATCTGGCCCTGATAGTCGACGACCGGCGGAAGGAAGCGCGCCTCGGCGTCGAGGGGATCGACGAGATCGATCCCGACCCGGCGGCAGACGCGGAAATCGTCTTCACCATAGGCCGGTGCGAGGTGGACGATGCCCGTGCCGTCCTCGGTCGTGACGAAGGCGTCGGCGAGGACGACGAAGGCGCCCCCTCCTTGCAGGGAGGCGCGCTCGCGGAAATACGGAAAGAGCGGCTCGTAGCGGAGCCCCACGAGCTCGCTCGCCGCGACCTTCCGGACGAAGCGGAAGCGGTCGCCCTCCGCAGTCCCGCGTCCATCGCCCTCTCCGTCCTCGAAAGCCGCGAGCGCCGCGGCGAGCTTCTTGTCGTAGGCGGCGAGGCGCGAGCTCGCGAAGACGAGGCGATCGCCGCTCGCGAGCTCCTCGACGAGGGCGTACTCGATCGCAGGTCCGACGCAGAGGGCGAGATTCGACGGCAGCGTCCAGGGCGTCGTCGTCCAGGCCGTGAGGTAGACGTCGCCCGAGCGACCGGCCTCGAGTGAGGCCCGCGCGGGATCGCCGGCCGCCGAGCCGAGCTGCGCTGATTTCGGTACGATCCGGAAGCGGACCGTGATCGCGGGATCCTGGACGTCCTTGTAGTTCTTGTTGGCTTCGAAGTTCGAGAGCGGCGTCGCGAGCCGAGTCGAATACGGCATGATCCGGTAGCTGCGGTAGACGCGATCCTTTTCCCAGAGCTGCTTGAAGACCCACCAGACCGACTCCATGTAGTCGAAATCCATGGTCTTGTAGTCGTCGTCGAAGTCGACCCAGCGCCCCATCCGCGCCACGGTCCGCCGCCATTCGCCGACGTAGGTCTGGACCATCGAACGGCACTGCTCGTTGAAGACGTCGACGCCCCGCTCGGCGATCGCCGAAGCACCTGATAGGCCGAGGGCGTCCTGGGCGAGGGCCTCGATCGGCAGCCCGTGGCAATCCCACCCGAATCGGCGCTCGACGTGGTGGCCCCGCATCGTCCAGAAGCGCGGAACGATGTCCTTGATCGTGCCCGCGAGCAGATGCCCGTAATGAGGCGTCCCCGTCGCAAAGGGCGGGCCGTCGTAGAAGACGAAGGAAGGCTGCCCCTCGCGCCGGCGATTGCTCTCGCGGAAGGCGTCGAGGCTCTCCCACAGTGCGAGGATCTCGCGCTCGAGCCGCGGAAAATCCGCGTTCGCTTCGACACGCCCGAAGACCGGCTGCTGCGACACACTCATGTCGATCCTTCTACCGTCCTCGCCGGCCCAGGTTGGCGTGGGCGGAGTTTCACACGCGTGCCGGTGACCAGCCCCTGTGCCGGTCGAACCAATGGGGGCGCGGGGGAGTATCGGGGAAACGGGATCGGGGAGGCAACCGGCGCGGATCGGGATCCCGACGAAAGCTGAATGCGGCCCCGACACCGCCGCTCTCGGCTGTGCTACTGACTCGGCGTTTCCGCATAAGGAGAGCGATTCGACATGGATCTCGGGCAATGGCTGCACGGCACCAATCCGATGTTCACCGACGTGGCCCTGCTGATCGGGCGGGTCGCGATCGGGATCTGCTTCATGATCCACGCCTTCGGCAAGCTCGGCTGGGTCGGCTCCGGCTCGCTCGACGGCTTCGCCCGCTGGCTCGGCGATCTCGGCGTCCCGATGCCGGCCGTCCAGGCGCGCATGGCGATGGCCTCGGAGCTGGGCGGTGGGGTGCTCCTCGTGCTCGGCCTCGCGACGCGCCCGGCCTGTGTCGTCCTGATCTTCACGATGCTGGTCGCCGGCATCGTCGGCCACCGCGGCGCGGGCTACCTGATCACCAACAATCCGCCCGGTGCCGAGTACACGATCAATCTCGCGGTCGTCTGCGTCATGTTCCTCCTGCTCGGGCCCGGTGCGATCTCGCTCGACGCGAGGCTCTTCTAGGTTCTTCGGCGAGCCGTCGGCTACGCCCGCGGCGATCCCGCAGCCAAGCCGGCGGCCAGGCGCCACTCGGAGCTCGATGCTGAAGCTCTGCCTCGCACACCCCGTCTTCTACCCGACCTTCGGCGGCGGCTCGCTGCGCTTCCTACGCTATCAGCCGGGTCTCCAGAAGCGCGACGTCCAGACCCGTGTGCTGGCCGGCACGTCGCGGGCGAAGGACGCGTTCCATCCCCACGGCGAGCTCGGCTGGGACCGATATCCGATCGGCCGGATGCTGCCGGTCGAGTCGATCGAAGGCGTCCCCGTCCATCGCGTCCGGCTCCCCGACGAGACGAGCGTGCGGCGGACCGCCACCTACTACCGCGCGTTGATCGCGCTGTGCCGGGATCCCGCCACGCGTCCCGACGTGATCCAGCTCCACTCCTTCGAACGCCTCGAATCGCTCTACTGGGTTCCGCGCCTGCGGCGCCTCGGCATCCCGATCGTCTACGCGATCCAGATCTCGAGCCCGCTCCACCACCGCTCGAAGCTCGTCGAAGCCCTCCATCCGACGATGCTGCGCCTCTTCTACGGCCTCTTCGACGGCGTCGTCACGAGCAGCGAGCAGATCGAGGGTCGGCTTCGACGCCTCGGGGTCGGCGTTCCGATCGCCGTGATCCCGAACGGCGTGGATCTCGAGCGGTACCGGCCGGGCGACGCGGGGACGCGGCGGGCGGCGCGTGAGCGGCTCGGGGTCCGGGGCGAGGGGCCCGTGCTGCTCTCGGTGGGTGCGGTGAGTCCGCGCAAGGGAACGGATCTCCTGCTCGAAGCCTGGACGCGGCTTCTCCCGCGCCATCCCGACCTCGAGCTCGTGCTCGTCGGCCCCCGCCACGACCTCGCTTCGAAGAGGACCGGCCCGTTCGAGACGCGCATCGACGAGCTGATCGCGCGGTCTGGGCGGCCCCAGCTGGTGCATCTCCTCGGCGTCCGCGACGACGTGGCGGAGCTCTATGCGGCGGCCGATCTGGTCGTGTTGCCGACTTCGCGCGAGGGCGGCACGCCGAATGTCGTGCTCGAGGCGATGGCCAGCGAAATCCCCGTCGTCCTCACGCCCTTCGACGGCCAATCGACCGCGATCGGCCGACCGGGCATCGAGTTCGCGCAGTCGGCGCGCACGGCGGAATCGCTGACCCGCACGCTGGGCGATCTGCTCGCGAACAAGCCGCGCCGGATCGAGCTGTCCCGACGCGGGCGGCGCTGGGTTCGGGAGCACGTCGCCCTCGACCGCACCCTCGACCGCTTCGCCGACTTCTACGACCGCGCGGCGGCGCGCGCCCTCGACGCGGCGGAGATCGACGCCGAGAACCCGACCTTCCCGACGATGAACCCGGCGCGAGCGCTGTCCCGTCCGTCGTGAAGCGCGCCGGCGCGCCGGTCCTCGTCGTCACGGACCGCCGGTTCTGGCTCCGATCGATCGGCTCCGAGCAGCGCATCGCGAGCCTGCTCCTGCATCTGAGACGCCGCGACGAGCGCCTGACCGTCGCCTACCTCGGGCGCATCGGCGCGGGCGAGCGAGATGCGCTCGAGCGCTTTTGCGCGACGGCCCCCGGCCTCAGCGTGCGCAGTCGGGACACCGGCCTCGCGGTCCGGCTGCAGGACGGACTCGCAACCCTCGTCGGCGCGCTGCGCTCGATCCAAGCGCGGCGCGACCCGAGCGGACGCCGCGCGAATCCCCTGCTTCTCGAACGCTCGCCTGCGCGACGCCAGCTCGTGCAGGCGCTGCTGCGGGAGCTCGCGCCGCGGGCCGTGATCGTCGAATTCACACGCCTGACCTCCACCGTCCACCCGCGCGATCCCGCTCGCCCCGCCACGACCGCCTACCTGATCGACACCCACGATCTGCTCCACCAGCGCGCCTTGCGCTTCCGCGCGAACGGCCTCCAGAGTGCCCTCGAAGTCGACGCGCGCGAAGAGGCCGAAGCCTTCGCGACCTACGATGCGATCCTCGCGATCCACGCGGGCGACGCCGAGACGATCCGGGCGCTCGCGCCCGAGAAGCCCGTGCTCGTCGTGCCCCACGGCATCGAGCTCCCCGTCCCGGCGCCCGGATTCGCCCCGGGCCCCCGGCCGATCCGCCTCGGCTTTCTCGGCGGCCGCGACCCGTCGAACCACGCCGGCCTTGACTGGTTCCTCGATCTCGTCTGGTCCAAGCTCGGGGCGCGATTCGGAGAACGCGTCGAGCTCGTGGTCGCCGGCCAGGTCGCCGCGACCTGGACCCGGAGGTCGAAGGGAATGCGCTTGATGGGCGCCGTCGACTCGATCGGCGAGTTCTGGCCCGCGATCGACATCGCGATCAATCCCGTCCGCTTCGGCAGCGGGCTCAAGATCAAGAACGTCGAGGCCCTCGCCTACGCCCGCGCCCTCGTGACCTCGCCCATCGGTGCCGAAGGCCTCGAGTCGGCTGCGCCGTCGGGTCTAGGCATCGCCGAGACGCCCGAAGAATGGCTCGCGATCCTGACGCGCTGGATCGACGACCCCGCGCGGATCGAGGAGATCGGGCGCTCCGGTCGCGCCTACGCCGAACGCCATTTCCCGCCGGCCGCCGCGTTCAGCGAGCTCGACGCATTTCTCGACGGCCTCGCACCCGAGCGGAACCCGGCCCATTGATGTCCCCGCCGATGCGCACCGCGATCCCCTCCGGCCGGGCGAAGGCGTTTCTCGTGCTCTCCTCCCAGCGCGCCTTCGAGGCGTTGGCCGGACCGGTGCCCGAAGCGGTGCGCGGCCGTTATGTCTTCCTCAAAGCCGGTCGCGCTGCCCGCATCCATGCGGCGCTCGCCGATGCCCGGCTCGTGGTCTCGCAGAGCTATCCGCGACCGGCGTTGAATCGCTGGATCTTCGAAGCGCGGCGCCGGGGCGTTCCGACCCTCCTGCTCGTCGACGGACCCCTCGAGTGGTCGAACCTCTTCGCGAATCCGAGTCTCGCGCAACCGGGGTCCGAGGCGGCAAGGGCGCTCTTCGAGCCGATCGTGCACGACGCCGTCGCGACGATCGGCGAGGCGCAGTCGCGCTACATCGCGAGCCGAAACCCGAACCGCGGCATCGCGTTCATGAGCTATGCGAATCACCGCATCCGGACGAGCCTTGCGAGCGATGCGCCGGCCGGGTCGCCGACCGCACGCCCGATCGATCCGGCGGCGCCGAGCTTCGACTTCCTCCTCACGACCGCCCGCACCGCCGCCTTCGACGAACGCGAGCGCACGGACCTCATTCAGGCCCTCCTTGCCTGCGCGAACGCCCTGATCACCGCCGGGCACCGCGCGCTCGTGCGGATCTTCGACGACGAGATCCGGAAAGCCGTGCAGCGGGCGGTTCCCAGCGCGCATTTCGACGCGACGGGGAGCTTCGCCGACGCCCTCGCCGAGAGCCGCTGTGTCATCGGGACACCGAGCAGCGTGCTGCTCGAAGCGATGGTCCACGACCGCCCGACCGCGACCCTCGTCTTCCGCGACAGCCCGCTGCTGTACCAGACGGGCTGGCTACTCGGCGGTTTCTCCGACTGGAACACGAGCTTCAGGTCGATGCTCGCCCGCGACCCGGATCGGATGGCGCAGCAGCGCGAGAGCCTGCGCGAGAACGTGTCCGACCAGGACTTCTTCGAGCAGGCCGAGGCCCTCGTCCGCCGCGATCGGCTGGCCACACCCCGCCCCCTCGACGCCCTCGATCTCGAGTTCGAGAATCGGGTCCTCCGCGAGCTCGTCGGATTCCGGGCACGGCTCTTCGCACCGATCTACCGTGCGCTGCGCAGCTCCCGATCGAAACGCCCCCCGAGCTCGTGACACGAGCTCATGAAAGGAAGACTCCTCCCATGCCCGATCTGCTGGTCGAACGCGATGAGCATGTCCTCACCCTCACGATGAACCGACCCTCGCGCTACAACGCGCTCTCCGGGGCCATGCTGGTCCGGATGTACGACGCCTACTGCGAGGCGTCCGCCGATCCCGAGATCCGCTGCATCATCGTGACGGGAGCGGGCGGCAATTTCTGCTCCGGGGCCGACTTGAAGGGCATGGCGGGGAACGCCGGCGACGAGGACACGGGCATCGACATCCAGGCCCGCATGAAGACCGATCCCGACATCCACTGGAAGGCGCTCTTTCGCGGCTACCGGCCGAGCAAGCCGATCATCGCCGCCGTCGAAGGGGTCGCGATCGCCGGCGGGACCGAGATCCTGCAGGCGATGGAGATCCGGGTCGCGGGCGAGAGTGCGCGATTCGGGGTCTCCGAGGCGCGCTGGTCGCTCTATCCGATGGGTGGCTCGGCCGTTCGCCTGCCGCGCCAGATCCCGTACACCCACGCCGCCGAGATCCTGTTGACGGGCAAACACGTGAGCGCGCGCGACGCCCTCGCGATCGGCCTGATCGGCCACGTCGTGCCCGACGGGCAGGCGCTCGCGAAGGCCCGCGAAATCGCGGCCGTGATCGCCGCGAATGGCCCCCTCGCCGTCGAAGCGATCACGCGCACCCTGCACGAGACCGACGGCATGAATCTTGACGAGGCCCTCGCGCACGAGTTCGAATACGGCCAGGCCGTATTCGCGAGCCGCGATTCGAAGGAGGGCCCGCGCGCCTTCGCCGAGAAACGCAAGCCGAAGTTCGAACGTCGTTAGGCGGCATCAGGCGGAATCGGGTAGCGCGGACGCGCCGGGCTCAGCGCGTCTCGCGGGCGATATCGAAGCGTTCGCGGTAGGGCTGCCAGATCTCGGCGAGCTCGTCGTAGCTCCAGCCGAAATCGGCGGGATCGTAGACGTGCTTGCCGTCGGCCGTCTGCGGCTTCTCCCGCAGCCAGGCCTCGATGCGCCGCTCGTGGAGGCGACTCGGCTCCGCGCCGAAATGCCGATAGACGCGCCGCATCACGGAGAGAGGCTCGCGCATCAAATCGTCGTAGTGGACATGCACGCACCAGCCGGGCTTGGCCTGCGCGTCGTGGGCCATGCCGCGGTCGACGGCGAACTTCAGCTTGTGGAGCCACTCGGCGCCGATGGCGCGGGGATTCGGGCGATCGGTGAAGGTCGATTGCAGCGTCGTATTGAGGCTCGAGACCGAGGCGGTGACGGGGCCCGGGTCGCGGTGGGTCCAGATCAGGCGGGCGTCGGGATAGAACTCGAGGAAGGTCTCGAGACACCAGAGGTGGTTCGGCGTCTTCAGGACCCAGCTCTCGGTCGGCTGGCCCGTCTGGAGGGCCTGCAGCGCGAGCTTGTGCTGGTGATAGCTTGAGTGCATGTCGCAGTTCTCGAGCCAGCGGCCATAGCTCGGCACCAGGCCCTGGGTCTCGAGGCCGAGGGTGCGCAGATCGAGCATCAGGAAGGGCACGCACTCCTCGGCGAGCATGGCTCCGGTCGGATGCATGGCCTTGAAGGGCGGATTCAGGCGGTGGAGCTGTTCGAACTGCTTCGCCGCTTCGAGGATCCGCGGATCCTCGGCGGCGGTCGCGAGCGTGGCGGGGGGAATGGGCGCCCTTGCCTCCCATTGCCGGATCGGGCGCGCCATCGGATCGAGGCCGAGCAGGATCGACAGGATGCTCGTCCCGGTGCGCGGGAGCCCGAGGATCACCCACGGCCTTCGGATCTCCTCTTTCGCCGCCTCGGGATGTTGGTTCGACCATTCGCGGAGCTGGATCCGCTTCACGAGCTGGCTCGTCAGCATGCCACGCACGGCGAGCCGGCCGAAGGTCGAGAGGTCCGCCTCGTTCTCGGCCGCCGCCAGATAGACCTCGAGCGGCTCCCGGTAGCTATCGCCGCCGAACGCATCGGAGCCCGCCTGCTTCACGGCGCGTGCGACGATGTCGTCGGCGTCGAGCTTGGGTCGGATCCCGACGGCACTCGCGATCTGCCCCACGCGGTTGATCCCGCGGAGCAGCGGGGAACGAAGGCCGGCATCCCGGTAGGTCACGTCTTTCGTCATGTCGAAGCTGCACTCCGATTCGAAGTCCGATTCGAGGCGAGAAGGCTCCCGGTCGCCGGGCGGGGGCAGTGTAGGCGCGCAATGGACCGGGCGCCGCGCAGTGACCCGGCTACTTTCCGGCCATGTCGAGCGGCAGACCGAGACCCGAACACGGCAAGCGCAGACTCAGGCGGCTCGCTGCGCGGCTCTTCCTCTCGGCGACCGGTTGGAAGCCCGACGGCGAGAAGCCCGCGGCGGCGCGTTACGTCCTGATCGCCGCGCCGCACACGACCAACTGGGATTTTCCGTACCTGCTCGCCTTCGCCGAGCATTTCGACCTGCACATTTCATGGCTCGGCAAGGCGAGCCTCTTCCGCGCCCCCTTCGGCGCCCTGATGCGCGCGCTCGGCGGAATCCCGATCGAGCGGACGCGCAGCGAGAACCGCGTCGCCGAGATGGCGCGCGTCTTCAGCGAGCGCGCGGAGCTCGGCCTCGTCGTCCCGGCCGAGGCGACGCGGGAACGGACCGACTACTGGAAGTCGGGCTTCTACTACATCGCGCTGACGGCTGGCGTGCCCATCGTCATGAGTTACCTCGACTACACGAAGAAGATCGGCGGGATCGGGCCGGCGTTCATGCCGACGGGCGACGTCGCGGGGGACATGGACGCGGTGCGCCGGTTCTACGCCGACAAGCAGGGGAAGTATCCCGAGTCCTTCGGGCCGATCCGCCTGCGCGAGGAAGCGGGCGCATCCTGACGCTCCTCATGGGCTGAGGGCTCCGCCCTCGGCCCGCGCCCGTCAACAGAGCCTCTCAACCTAGAAAGAGCGACGTCGCGGGATTGCGCGTCTCTTCGATCCAGGGATGGCCGAGCTGCTCGAGGAAGCGCGCCAGATCGTCTTCGTCCCGGGGCGGCACTTCGAGCCCGGCGAGCACGCGGCCGAAGGCGGCGCCGTGGTTGCGGTAGTGGAAGAGGCTGATGTTCCAGCGCCCACCCACGCTGTCGAGAAAGCGCGTCAGGGCCCCGGGCCGCTCGGGAAACTCGAATCGAAAGAGCCGCTCGTGCGGCCTCCCGGCCCGGCCGCCGACCATGAAGCGCACATGCAGCTTCGCCATCTCGTTGCCGCTCATGTCGACGACCGCGAAGCCGGCACTGCGCAGGTCGGTCTGCACCTGATCGAGCTGGGCGCGGCCGCCCGTGAGTCCGACGCCGACGAAGACGTGGGCGCTTTCGGAGCCGCCGAAGCGATAGTTGAACTCGGTGATGAGGCGATCGCCGAGCGCTCGACAGAGCGACCGGAAGGCGCCGGGGCGCTCGGGAATCGTGACCGCGAGGAGCGCCTCACGTTGCTCGCCGATCTCGGCCCGCTCGGCGACATGGCGCAGGCGATCGAAGTTCATGTTTGCGCCGCTGTCGATCGCCACGAGCGTCGCCCCGCGTACCGCCTCGCGTTCGACCCAGCGCTTCATGCCCGCCACCGCGAGCGCCCCCGCCGGCTCCGCGATCGACCGGGTATCGTCGAAGATGTCGCGAATCGCCGCGCAGATCTCGTCGATCCCGACCGTCACGACCTCGTCGATCCGGCCGCGCACGATCTCGAAGGGCAGCGAGCCGGCCTTCCGAACCGCGGCTCCGTCCGCGAAAAGCCCGACCGGACCGATGTCGACCGGCTCGCCCGCAGCGAGCGCGGCCGCGAGGCAGGCCGCGTCCTCGGGCTCGACGCCGATCACGCGGGTCGCCGGCGAGATCTGCTTCACGTAGGCGGCGATGCCCGCGATGAGGCCACCCCCACCGACCGGAACGAAGATCGCGTCGAGCTGCCCGCGGTGCTGGCGCAGGATCTCCATGCCGACGGTCCCCTGACCCGCGATGACGTCGAGATCGTCGTAGGGATGCACGAAGACGCGCCCCTCCTGCGCCTCGATCTCCCGGGCGAGCAGGGCCGCCTCGTCGTAGCTGTCGCCTTCGAGCACGGCCCGGCCACCGAGGCGTTCGACGGCGGCGATCTTGATGCGCGGCGTCGTCCGCGGCATCACGATCCGGGAATCGATCCCGAGACGCGCCGCGGCGAGGGCGACGCCCTGGGCGTGGTTACCGGCAGAGGCGGTGACGACGCCCGCGGCCCGCTCGCGGGGAGTGAGCTTCTGGATCCGGTTGTAGGCGCCGCGGAGCTTGAAGGAGAAGACGGGCTGCAGGTCCTCGCGCTTGATCCAGATCCGGTTCTGGAGTCGGGTCGAGAGAAGCTCGGCCTCGTCGAGGGGCGTCTCGATGGCGACATCGTAGACGGGGGCGCGCAGGATCCGCTCGAGTAGCTCATCCATCTCGGTGCGACCCTTCCCTTCCCCTGGCGACGAATCGGGCCACCGCCGCCGCGGCCGCCGCCGTCTCGATCCGCATGTTATGTGCTCCGAACGAACATGCGAGAGCCCCGGCCGACCGCAGACGGCGGATCTCCTCGGCCGAGAAGCCGGCCTCCGGTCCGATGACGATGAGGGACGCCTGGGACGGGACACCGATCCCCTCGCTTTCCCGATCCCCGAAGCAGATCTTCGCCCCGGGCCGCGAGGCCGGTGCTGCCGCCGCTCCTGCCGCCGCTCCTACCTCGGAGAGCAGCTCGCCGAGCCCGCACGGCTCGCGCAGCTCGAGCAGCCAGGGGTGTCGGGCGAGCTTGGCGCTCTCGACGAGGATCCGCCGGATTCGCGGGGAGCGGACGTCGAGCTCGCGCACGGCGGAGTCCTCGAGGACGAGGGGTTGCCAGGTCGGCACGCCCAGCTGGACCAGCATCGGAAGCATCGTGGCGAGTCTCTCGCCTTTCGGAATCGCCGTCGCGAGCACCCAGCGTTCGCTCGGCGCGGGCACGCTTTCGATGGCGCCGACGCGGATCTCGACGGCGCGCTTGCCGATGGACTCGATCGCAGCGGAGGCGGTGTGGCCCGCACCGTCGAAGACGACGACGGCGTCTCCGGGTCGCAGGCGGCGCGCCGCGACGTGGCGGCTGTCCTCGGAGGAGAGCGCCACGACCTCCGACAAGGAGAGGGACTCGAGAAAGACCCAGAGATGGCTCACGCAGTCTTCGTCCCCATGCGGCTCGGATCGAGGTAGACGTCGAAGCGCACCAGTTTACTCTCGAGCACGAAGCTCGCCCCGCTCGCGAGGGCGGGCGCGTGATGCGGCCGTTTGACGACGACCCGCGCCGCCCGGGCGCGCGCCAGGGCGAGGAGTCTGGCCGTGTCCTGTGCCCCACCGAGCAGCTGGCGCAGGACCTGGATCTCGCGCCGCGGGAGCGCCGATGCGCTTCTCTTGGGCGGATACATCGGATCGAGGTACACACCGACACCCGCGTCGGCGTCGCCGATCTCGATCAGCGCGAGCAGGGCCTCGGCCTCGGCGTGGACGAATTCGAGGCGAGAAGCGATCTGCGCCGGCACGCGGCCGACCCGACAGGCTTCCTCCCAGCCCGTCACGAGCAGCGCGAAGACCACCGGATCCCGCTCGCACGCACGCACTCGGTGACCCGCTTCGGCGAGACGATAGGCGTCGGCTCCGAGACCGGCGGTGAGATCGAGGATCGCAGCCGAGGGGGAGCCGAAGGCGCGGACGAGCGGATGGGCGCGCTGTCCGCCCGGGCCCTTCCGATCGGGCGGAAACTGCGCCCGGATACCGGCCCGTTCGCCTTCTCCCGGCGGACGCAGCTCGAGCGCACCCTCCGACTCGACGAGCCAGTAGCTCTGCCGCGGCGGATCCGGATCGACCGGGATCGCGAGGCGTCCGAGCAGCGCTTCGAAGCCGGTGCCCGCGACGGCCGCGACCGGCCGCGGCGGCTCAAACGATTCGGACTGCATGCATGGAACTCACGGAATCCGCCTCGAACGCCGAGGCCAGGGATGACCGGGGTTGGGCCGGAAGATCCCACGCCCGGAGGTGCCGCGCGAATTCCAGCCGCAGCGGAACGCTACGGGCGGGCGACCGGCTTCGCCGCGCGCCCGCGACTTCCGACGGCCGAGAGGCCCGCAAGCCCCGTCACGAGCAGCATCAGGGAGGCCGGAGACGGAACCTCCCCCCCCAAAGTACCCGGGGACATCTCCATGCCGACCGGGCTGGTCGCGTTCCCGCCCACCGCAATCACACGCGCCTCGAGCGAGACGAGGGGGTTCGGCGTACCTGCGACCACGTTCTGGGTCATCGCCAGGGTCGACAAACAGAGGAAGGCGGTCAGGAAGCGGTGCATCGGATCGGACTCCCGGGGACATGTGAGTTGAGTCACATCTCGGTTGGCCTCAGCGGTATCGGCGAGGGATGGGGTAGGTCTTTAACCCCAGACCGAACTTGCATCGGGATTGCAGACACGCCAATCGTCAAGGCGGATCGCTGCCGCGACGAAGAGCCGCCCGGAGGCAAGGCATGAGTGCATCCGAGCCGCAGCTCGACCGCGTCCAACAGCGCCAGCACGCCCGGTTCGAGCGAATGGGACTCGCCAGCCGGGTGATGCCCGGAGGCCGGGCGCTGCTCGTCTCGTTGCCGCTCAGTGCGGCGCCCTTCGAATCCCTCTCGGGCCCTCTCTCGCTCGAGCGCATCCTCTTCTCGACCGTCGGGGCGGACCAGATCAAGTGCTTGCGGCCCAGGCCGGTCTTCGGCCTTCCGCTCCTCGACATCCGCCGCTGCGCCGACGCATCGGCGATCGAGGCCGTGATCCGCGGGGCCTGGCGCGATCGGACCCGCGAGCTGCGCGACACCGCCCGCACCCTCGAAAATCTCGGCGTCGAGGTCGGCGCGATCGAAGGCGGGTCGGTGCTCGCATTCTCCCTCGAGGGCGAATCGAAAGAACACCCGATCCTGACGCAGCGCATCGACGAAGCGATCCTGCCGAGCGCCGGCCCCCTCTCCGGACACCGCCTGATGGGCCTCGAGGAGCGCGTCGTCGATGTGAGCGGAAAGCTCGAATCGGGTGCCGAGCTCGGCCTCCTGCTCGGCTCGCGCATCCAGGAGCTCGCGCGCAAAGCCGCGGCCCGAGAAGCAGGCGCGCGCCAACCCAAGCCGGCGCCGCGGACGGATCCCATCATGTCCCCCCTGCTCGGCGGGCGACCGGCGGCGACGACCGCAATCGCACCGGGCGCGGCGCTCAGCCGCGAGCCCAAGGTGCTCCTCGTCGGCGCCCAGATCATCGAGAATTCGGCGCTGCGCGAAGAGCTCACGCGCCAGGGCTATCGCGTCGTGACCGCACGCAGCGAGACCGAGGCCCTGATGCGGCTCTCGGGCATGACGCCGGATCTCGTGATCTCCCAGTACGCCCTCGGCCGCAGCGACGGCGCGACCTTCGTCCAGGCGATCCGCGGCCTGCCCGGCATCGTCCGGATCCCCGTGGTCCTGCTCGACACGCTGCATCACAAGACCCGCCAGGACGCAGCCCGCGCCGTTGGAGCCGCGGGTTATGTGATCGAGCCGATCGAGCCGAGCCGCTTCGTGACGAAGCTCGCGAAGATTGCCGCTTCGCCGGGGGATCGGCGCTTCGTCCGCTATTCGGGTCGCCTCGCCGCGCGGGTCGCAGGCCAATCGCGACCCTGCCTCGCCACGGAATTCGGGCGCGGCGGCTTCTTCATCACGTCCGCGGAGTCGATCGACGAGCGGGCCGAGGCGCGCTTCGAGATCGCATTGCCCGAGCTCGGCCGGAGGCTCGCGTTCGTCGGCGAGGTGCTCTATCGAAGCGAGCTCCAGGGTGTCGATCGCCAGGGCATCGGCGTGCGAATCCGCGAGATCTCACCGGAGCACGAGGCGGCGCTGATCGAGTACGTCGCCCTGCGTGCGCGCAGCTAAGAGCCTCCTAACAAAGATGCGCGATGAAGTCGGCTGCCGCGAGGGCGAGGGCCGGGCCGTCGTGGTCGACGGTCGCGACGTGGCCCGAACGCTCGAGATAGAAGAGCTCTTTCTCCCGTGAAGCGACCGTCGCGTGGATCCGGGCTGCGTCCCTCGGCAGGGCCGACCGGTCGTGGCGACCATGGGCGACGAGAATCGGTGCTTCAATGCGGGCGAGACTGGCCACGACCTCGCCCTGGAGCCGGACGAGCTCCGTCACCGACACGAGCGGGATCGCTCCGAGCCCCGGATGGCGCGCCCGGGCCCCCGGCTCCTGGATGTCGGACCCGCGCTTGGTTCGAAACGGCATCAGCCGGCGCAACCCCCGCGCGAGCAGCGGAAGCGGTGCCCTGAGCGCGAGCGGTGTCCCGATCACGATGATTCCGTCGACGGCGCAGGTCTGCGCGAGACGCAGGGCCACGAGGCCGCCCATCGAAACCCCGGCGACGAAGACCTTCTGATGCTCGGCCCGAAGCGCCGCGAGCTCTTGCGCGGCGAGCTCGACCCAGTCCTCGTAGCGGGTGCGCGCGAGGGCCTCGTGCCCCTGCTCGTGACCGGACATCCAGGGGCCGCGGGCGCGCACACCGCGGGCGGCGAAGGCTTCGGCGAGGGGACGAACTTCGTAGGGTGTGCCGGTCAGGCCGTGGAGACAGAGCACAGCAGCCGATCCGGCCGACGACGGGGCGGGACGCATATCGAAGGCGGATACGTCGACCGAAAAGACACGCTCTCGTGTCACTTTCCGAGCTCCGTGCGGGCCTGCTGCAACACGCGCTCGACGACCTCGCGAAGCGCAACTCCGGTCTTCCGGGCCACCCGCTTGCAGTCGTCGTACTCGGGCGAGTATTCGCGCCGCCCGTCGAGTCCTCGGACCACCTTCACCCGCACAGCCCCGAACGGCGTCGCGAGCCGCAGACTCTCCCGCTCGAGCACCAGTCGATCCCATTCGAGGGTCCGCACGCCGATCGCGGTCGATTCGGCGAAGACGATGCGCGCGAGGGCGTCGCGATCGGCGGGCCGCGCGAGGACGCGCAGCAGGAATCCCGGCCGATTCTTCTTCATCTGCAGATGCTGGAGCGAAACGTCGAGGGCGCCCGCCTCGAAGAGCCGCTCCATCAGGTAGTCGAAATGCTCCGGCACGAAGTCGTCGAGATTCGTCTCGATCACCGCGACCCGGTCGCCCGAGAGCCCGTTCCCGCGCCCCAACACCGCGCGCAACACGTTCGGCAGCGGCCCCGGCCGATCGTTGCCCGCGCCGTAGCCGACCCGCTCGACCGTCATCGCGGGCAGCACCCCGAACTCGTCGACGATCGTGCGCAGGATCGCGGCCCCGGTCGGCGTCACCGTCTCCCAGGCGACATGGGCTGGTACGGTCGGGATGCCCGCGAGCAGCTCGAGCGTCGCCGGTGCCGGCAGCGGCAGGCGGCCGTGAGCCGACTCGACCGTGCCGTGGCCGAGCGCGACGGGCGAGCAGGTCACACGGTCGATCGCGAGCACATCGAGTGCGATCGCCGCGGCCGTGACGTCGACGATCGCGTCGACGGCGCCCACCTCGTGGAAGTGGACCTCGTCGAGCTCGACGCCGTGGACGCGGGCCTCGGCGCGACCGAGCGCCTCGAAAATCGCGAGCGCGCGCGACTTCACGGGCGACGCGAGCCGCGCGCGCTCGATCAGGCGGCGGATCTCGGCGTAGCGGCGGCCGTGGGCGTGACCGTGCGCCCGGTCATGTGAGTGGGCATGCGAAGGGTCGTGAGTCGGATCGCCCTGTGCGTGGGGATGCGGATGAGCGTGGTCCAGGGCGGCGCGGTGCACGGGCCTGGACTTGCTGGTGCGGCGCTTCGCCGAGGTGGACTTCCCGCGCGGGGCGCGCTTCGCTTCCGGCACTACGACGTCGACGTGGCGCGCCGCGAGGCCCGAGCGCTGCACCTTGCGGACCACGAGCTTGAAATCGAGGCCGAGCGGCGCCAGGCCTTTGAGCAGCCGCGCGCGCGGCAGACCAAGGTCGAGCATCGCGCCCATGAACATGTTGCCGGCGGCGCCGGAGAACGCGTCGAGGTGGAGCAGCCTGCGGCTCATCGCGTCGGGATCTCCGCCATCCGGTCTCTCTTCCATCCGGTCAGAGCCGATTGATCAGCGTCGCGACGTGGGCCGCGCCGAACCCGTTGTCGATGTTCACGACCGTCACGTTCGACGCACAGCTCGTGAGCATCCCGAGCAGCGCCGTGACCCCGCCGAGCGCCGCGCCGTAACCCACGCTGGTCGGCACCGCGATGACCGGCTTGTCGACGAGCCCGCCCACCACCGAGGGCAGCGCGCCTTCCATGCCCGCCACCACGATGAGAACGCGCGCCGCCCGCAGCTGTTCGAGGGAGGCGAGGAGACGATGGATCCCCGCGACCCCCACGTCCTCGAGCAGCTCGACCTTGTTCCCGAAGCGCCGCGCGACCTCGCAGGCCTCCGTCGCCACCGGCCGGTCGGCGCTCCCCGCCGACACCACGAGCAGCGTCCCCTTGCCCGTGACCGGCACACCCAAAAAAAGCCCTGAGCTAGAGCCTGCGGCGCCCGCCGCGGGCGCACTGCCGGCACGGGACGCGACCCCGCCGGAGGCGG
>JANMTD010000289.1:0-2027 GCA_031390075.1 Deltaproteobacteria bacterium
CGCGCCGTAGATGCGTTCGAATCACGACCTCGCGGTCCGGCGCGACGGGGGCCATGTAGTGGACCGTCAATGCGGAAGCCGACCCGCTCGCGCGATCGTCGGCGAGGATGCGAGAGAGGAGCAGGGCAGCGGTCCAGCCGCCAAACATCCCGTTCAACGACTCGTAGGCGGGATCGGTCGACGCGCGCCACTCGCCCGGCCCGACGAGCTCTGCCGCGAAGGATTTCTCGAGCCGCCGTCCGGTCAACGCGTCGATCCCCTTTGCTTCGGCTGCATCAGGTCGGCCAACGCTTCGAGCACCGGCGTGCGCGCCGAGGTCGCACGCCAGGTGAGCCCGATCGTGCGCGCCACCCCGGGCTTTGGCAAGAGGAAGTGCGAGAGGGCGGGCGATTGGAGCCGGTCTGGTAGTGTCGACCCGGAGGCGTCGCCGTGGGACAGCTCTGCTTCAACCTCTTCAACGAGTCGGCGTATTTCGGGCCGATGCCCGATCTCCCGCGGCAGATTCGCGCGGCGGCCGGGGCGGGCTTCGACTCGGTCGGTCTCGACATCTTCTCGCTCGCGAGACTTTCCGAGACGGGTGGGCGGGTCGAGGACGTCGCGGAGCTGATCGGCAGCCTCGGGTTGCGCTGTCCCGAGATCGCATCGTTGATGATCAGCGACGATGCCGCCGAGACGGAGGCGCAGCTCGCCCGGTTCGAGCCCGCCGTTCGGGTCCTGCGTCCGGAATGGATCCTCGTGAACTCCGATCAGCCGCCGAGTCCCCAGACGGCGGGCGAGTTCCGACGCGCCGCCGATCGCCTGGGGCGATACGGGACCCGGCTCGCCGTCGAGTTCCTCGCGATCTCCCGCGTGCATTCGATCGCGGATGCCCTCGAGCTGATCGATCGAGCCGGGGTTTCCGATGCCGGTGTCCTCGTGGATACCTGGCATTTCTTTCTCGGCCCCGACGACTGGAATGACCTCGCCGAGCTTCCGCTCGAGCGCATCGCCTACATTCAGTTCGACGACCACCCGGCGATCACGAGCGACGACCTGCGCGAAGAGACGATCAACCGAAGGGCCTTCCCCGGCGAAGGTTTGTTCGACCTCGAGCGTTTCAGCCGGACGCTGCGTGCCCGGGGCTTCGACGGACTCGTCAGCGTCGAGATCCTGTCGAAGGCCTGGCGCGGGGGCGATGCCGAGGAGTTCGCGCGCAGGGCTCATCGAAGCTCGGCCCCCTATTGGCGGTGAATCATGTGGCGGTGAATCATGGAATTCCAGCAGGTCATCTTCCTCCTGATCCTCGGCGGGGGATTGGTCCTGTTCGTCACCGAGCGGTTTCGCGTCGACGTGACCGCGTTGCTGATCCTCGTGGGCCTGGCCCTGACCGGCATTCTCTCTGCAGAGGAGGCGCTCTCGGGCTTCAGCAGCGAGCCGGCGATCATCGTGGCCTCGGTCTTCGTGTTGTCCGGGGGCCTTGCGGCGACGGGACTGACCGAGAGAATCGGCGCGCTCATCGGGCGCGCGGCGGGCGGCAGTGAATGGCGGACGATCGCCGTCGTCATGCCCGCGGTCGCGGCTTTGGCTGCGTTCTCGCACCATCTGATGGTGACCGCGATGATGCTGCCCATCCTCATGCGGATGTCCAAGGAGAGCGAGATTCCGCCCTCCCGTGTCCTGATGCCGATGTCGCTCGCGGCCTCCCTCGGAACGACCTTGACGGTCATCAGCGCGCCCGCGTTCCTGCTGGCCGCGAATCTGCTCGAGCGTCATGGCAGCGAAGGTCTCAGCATTTTCTCCATCACCCCGATCGGGGCCGCACTGGTCGTGCTCGGCCTGGTGTACATGCTCGCCGGGAGATGGCTGCTTCCCAGGCGGGGCGCCGGCGTCGCCGAAGCGGACTACATGAAGCTCGATCAGTACTACACCGAGCTCGTGATCGAAGCGGAGTCCCCCTGGATCGACCGTACGGTCGAGGACTTCGAAAAACACTTCAAGGACCGGCTGCAGGTGACGGAATGGCTGCGCCCCGGCGCGGGCGGTCGGAC
>JANMTD010000300.1:0-12002 GCA_031390075.1 Deltaproteobacteria bacterium
AGCCCGGCGTCGACATGCGGGGCGGCGGGATTGGCGCCGATCGCCGAGAAGACTCGCGCGTCGATCCGCGCGGCTTCGAGGCGCTCGAGGATGCCGGAGAAGAAGGGCAGTGCCGCGACGCCCGGGTCGGTCACGACGAGCGGACGCGCGATCGCGAGCTCGCGGCAGGCGTCGGGCAGCTCGGCGACGCGGCCGGCGCCGAGGCGGTAGGCGGTCGGGTAGTTGAAGTTGCCTCGGACGGCGCTGGCTTCCACGTCAGATCAGCTCGAAATAACGGGCGAGATCCCAGTCGGAGACCGCTCGGCGGAAGGCCTGGTCTTCCCAGTCGCGAGTCGTCGCATAGTGCTCGACGAAGGCATCGCCGAAGGCCCGGCGGGCGAGGGCCGAGCCGCGCAGGCGGCGACTCGACTCGGCGAGCGTCGTCGGGAGGGCGAGGTCGTCGGGGGCCTTCGCGTCGTAGGCGCTCCCGACCACGGGCTCGGGGAGCTCGAGGCGCTCCTCGATTCCCGCGAGACCCGAAGCCAGTGCCGCGGACAGCGCGAGATAGGGATTCGCGTCGGCCGGGGCGATCCGGTACTCGCTGCGCTGGCCCTCGGGCCCGGCGGGAATCACGCGGATCGCCGTCGTGCGGTTCTCGACACCCCAGTTCGAGGCGGTCGGCGCCCACAGGCCGGGGACGAGGCGGCGATAGGCGTTGATCGTCGAGCAGACCATCGCCAGCAGCTCGGGCAGGTAGCGGACCTGTCCCGCGACGAAGTGCCGCATCGTGTCGCTCATCTCGAAGCGCGAGCCCTCGGCGTGGAAGACATTGCGGCCCGTCTTCGGGTCGGCGAGGGAGATGTGGATATGACCGCTCTGGCCGGGGTAGTCGTTGCTCCATTTCGACATGAAGGTCGCCATCAGGCCTTCGCGCTGGACGGCGACCTTCGTGAAGGTCTTGAAGAGCGCGGCCTTGTCCGCGGCGGAGAGGCCCGGGGCGTGGCGGATCGCGGCCTCGACGACGCCGGGGCCCGTCTCGGTGTGGAAACCTTCGAGGCCGCAGTCGAAGGCGGCCATCGCGTCCATCAGCGCGTGATGCAGCTCGGCATGCACGGAGCTGCGCAGGATCGAGTAGCCGAACATCCCCGGCGTCAGGGGTTTGAGATTGCGGTAGCCCTTCTCGCGCACGCTCTCGGGCGTCTCGTCGAAGAGGAAGAACTCGTACTCGAAGGCCGCCTCGACGTCGAAGCCCATGGCCTTCGCGCGCTCGAGCGTGCGCGAGAGCACGCTCCGGGGACACACCGCCGCGTAATCGCCCTCGAACGCCCCGATCAAGAGCAGCGTGTCCTCCTCCCACGGCACGCGCCGCAGCGTCGAGAGGTCGAGGCGCACGGGCGCGTCGCGGTAGCCGGTATGCCAGCCCGACACCTGCGTCTTGTCGTAGAGCACGTCGTGGAGGTCCCAGCCGAGCACGACGTCGCAGAAGCCGAAGCCCTTGTCGACGGCGGAGGCGAGCTTCCCCCGGTCGACGTACTTCCCGCGCATCACGCCGTCGATGTCGAAGACACCGATCTTGAAGAAGCGGATCCCCTCCCGCTCGATCCATGCGTCGAGCTCGGCGGACGTCGTGACGAGGGCCTTGGTCGTGGGCTTCATCGCTTCCTCCGCAGGCTCGGGTTCAGAGGGGCTGCGCGCGCAGGTGATGGCTCTTCGGTCGGGTCACGGATCGGAAGCCCAGCTTCGAAAGTGAACACCCGAAGCCGGAATCCTTGACCCCCGTCCAGGCGAGGCCCGGATCGAGATAGTCGCAGCGGTTCACGAATACGGTGCCGGCCAGGGTGTCCTCGGCCAGGCGCTGGCCGCGGTCGAGGTCGGCGGTCCAGATCGACGCGGTGAGGCCATAGATCGAGTCGTTCATGAGCGCGAGGCCCTCGCTCTCGTTTGCGACGGGCATGATCCCGATCGCCGGTCCGAAGGTCTCCTCGCTCATCAGCGCCATCGAGTGGTCGACGCCGACGAGGACCTGGGGCGCGAGATAACAGCGCGAGCGGTCGGGCACGGCGAAGTCCCGGTCGCCGACGAGCAGCTTCGCCCCGGCTGCCATCGCGCTCGCGACCTGGCCACGCACGAAATCCGCCGATGCGGCGTCGACCATCGGCCCGAGCGTCGTCATCGGATCGAGGGGATCGCCGAGCACGTACTGCTTCGAGAGCGCGACGAAGGCCTCGACGAACGCGTCGTAGCGCGATTCGGCGACGTAGATGCGCTCGATCCCGCAGCAGCTCTGGCCCGCGTTGTAGAAGCTGCCGTCGACGAGATTCTCGGCGGCGAAGGCGACGTCGGCGTCCTCGAGCACGAGCGCCGGATCCTTGCCCCCGAGCTCCATCCCGGCGTTGATGAAATTATCCTTCGCGAGGGCACGGTAGATCTCGTGGCCGCCGCGCACCGAGCCCGTGAACGAGACGTAGCCGAGCGCCCGCGATTCGATGACGCGCGCCGTCATCGCATGGTCGATCGGCATCGCCTGGACGAGGCCGACCGGCGCGCCCGCCTCGAGAAAGGCGCGCTCGAATTGCTCGGCGACGAGCGCCGTCTGCGACGCGTGCTTCACGAGCACCGCATTGCCCGCCAGCACCGCCGGCACGATCACGTTCACCGCGATCGCGAGCGGGTAGTTCCAGGCCGCGATGTCGAGCACGACGCCGACGGGCTCGTGGCGGATGAAGCGCCGGAAGCCCGCCTTCTCGGGGAGCACTTCGTCGGCGAGCGCCTCGGCCGCGGCCCCGCACAGGTACTCGACCCGTTCGACCATCGTGCGCTCGAACTCGGCGCGCGATTGAACGATCGGCTTGCCCATCATGCGCGTGATCGCCCGGGCATTCTCGTCGAGGCGCGTTGCGTAGGCGCGGAGCATGCCGCGGCAGAGATTGGCGCGGGTCTCGACCGCGGTCTCGCGCCAGGCCCGCGCCGCCCCGCTCGCGAGGGCGAGGCGACGGGCGACCTCGGCGTCGTCGAGGTAGCTGAGCTCGAAGGCCGGGAGTCCGTCGATGGGGCTCTTCATCACGGGCATCAGGGCAGGGCGTTCCTTCGCAGTCGGGGCAGGTCCGTGTCGGGCACGGGTCGCTCCGTGCGGTAGTACTCGGCGAGGCAGACGGCGGCGTCGACGACGTTCTGTCGGAAGAGGCGGCGCATGAAGAGCCGATCGAGCAGTCGGCCGACGGGGCCCAGCGGCAGGCGGTAGGTCAGGGCGGTGTGGATCTCGCAGCCCGAGGCGGCGGGCCGGAACTCGTAGCGGAAGAGCGCCTCGGAGAAGGGGCGGGCGGGCTTCTCGCCCTTGTGGAGCCGGAGCGTGATGCCCCGGCCCTCGTCCCAGACGACGACGGTCTCGTTCATCGCCCCGAATTGCTTGTGGGTCACGATCCGGCTCGCGCCGACGCCCTCCTTCGCGGCGCTCGTGACGACGCAGTCGGAGAGGCCCGGGACGTAGTCCTTCGCGCGCGAGAGGTCGCGCAGCTTCTGCCAGCAGGCTTCGATCGGGAGCGGGATCGCTGCGGCCCCGCGGACGGTCGTCGACATGGCTTCGCTCCCTTCCCTCCGGCGGCGCGCGCGGGCGGGTGCGCGTGCACGCGCGCCGCCATGGTGGCCGATCGTGCGGGGCGCGTCACGCGGGTTCGCCCGCTAGGATCGATCGCGACCACACAGGAGATCGCCGTGAGAGCCATCGTTTGTCGGGAGTTCGGTCCGCCGGAGAAGCTCGTGCTCGAGGAGAGACCCGACCCGACGCCGGGGCCCGGCGAGCTCGTGATCGAGGCGCGGGCGGCGACCGTGACCTTTCCCGACGCGCTGATGATCGAGGACAAATACCAGTTCAAGGCGACGCTGCCCTTCGTGCCGGGGGGCGAGGCCGCGGGCATCGTGGCCGCGCTCGGGCCCGACGTCGAAGGATTTGCCCTCGGTGAACGCGTCATCGGGAACACGCTGCTCGTGGGCGGCTTCGCGGAGCGGGTCCTCGTCAAGGCGAGTGCGACGCGCAAGCTTCCGAAGAACATGGGCTACGCCGAGGCGACCGGTCTCGGCTACGCCTACGGCACCGGTTATTACGGCCTCCATCATCGCGGCGGACTCAAGGCCGGCGAGACGCTCCTCGTGCTCGGCGCCGCCGGCAACGTCGGCCTCGCCGCCGTCGAGCTCGGCAAGCTGATGGGCGCGCGCGTGATTGCCGCGGCTTCTTCTGCCGAGAAGCTCTCCGTCTGCCGCGATCGCGGGGCGGACGAGGTGATCGATTACTCCCGCGAGGATCTGAAGGCGCGCACGAAGGACCTGACGGGCGGCAAGGGCGTCGACGTCATCTACGACTGCATCGGCGGCGACTACGCCGAGGCCGCCCTGCGATCGATCGCCTGGGAGGGCCGATTCCTCGTGATCGGGTTCACCGCGGGCATCCCGAAGCTCCCGCTCAATCTCACGCTGCTGAAGGGCTGCCAGGTGATCGGGGTCTTCTACGGGGCGATGGTGCAGCGCGACCCGGTGCTGCGGGGCCAGATCGACCGCGAGCTCGAGACCCTGGCCGCGGCGGGCAAGCTCAAGCCCTACGTGTCCGAGCGCTATGCGCTCGCCGACGCGCCGAAGGCGCTACGTGCGCTCCTCGATCGCAAGGTGACGGGCAAGGTCGTCGTCGAGCCGAATCGCTAGTCGGCCGCGGCACTCGCGTGGGCCGCCTGCAGAACGGGTTCCAGGGTCCGCCAGACGCGTTCCGCGATCAGCGCATGCCCTTCGGCGGTCGGGTGGATGCCGTCGGCCTGATTCAGCGCCGAACGCGCGGCGACGTCCTCGAGCAGGAAGGGGATGAAGGCCGTGTCGAAGCGCTCGACGATGCGCGGATACACCGCGTCGAAGGCCAGGGCGTAGTCGCGGCCGAGATTCGGGGCGGCACGCATGCCGGCGACGACGAAGCGGACGCCGGTATGGGCCTCGCGTGTTCGCTCGAGGATCGCGGCGAGATTGCCCTCGATGGCGTCGGGGGGTTGGCCCCGGAGCATGTCGTTCGCCCCGAGCTCGAGAACGAGGACCGCGATCGGGAGCCGCAGGAGCCAGTCGAGCCGCCGCAGGCCCCCGGCAGAGGTGTCGCCCGAGACGCCGGCGTTGATGACGCGATAGTCGAGGCCGGCCGCGTCGACGCGGGACTGGATCAACGCCGGAAAGGCCTCGCTCTCGGGGAGACCGAAGCCCGCCGTCAGGCTCGTCCCGAGGAAGACGATCGCCGGGCGCTCTCCTGGTGCGAGAGCTGGCGCGGGGGCCGGAGCAGCCTGCGGGGCTGCGGCGGAAGCGGCGCTCTCGAGCAGCGGCTCTGCGCCGGCCGCACCCGATGGGCCGGCCTCGCCGGTCGAGGGCGCGTGCGCGGAATCCGGGGCCGGGCAGTGGAGCGTCGAAAAGAGACACGAGACGAGAAGACCGGCGATCCATGCACGGGCCCTGCGCAGCGAGTAGGCTCTGCCCTGCGTGGTCCGCACGCCCGGCTCGACGCCACGCTCGATTCCGCTCTCCATCCCTCCCGCGCTCCTCACCGACGACGTCCACGAACTCAATGCCCGACGCCCCGCACTCTCCGGCTCCGACTTCCGATGCGGCGATGATCGTCGCGCGCCACCTGACCCAGCGCTACACCCGCGCGGGCACGCGCGGGGCTGCGCGCGAGACGCTGACCGTGCTCGACGGCGTCGATCTCGAGATCCGGAGCGGCGAGGTCGTCGTCATCCTGGGGCCGTCGGGGAGCGGGAAGACGACGCTGCTCGGGCTGCTGGCGGGCCTCGACCGCCCGAGCGAAGGCGACGTCGAGCTCGCGGGGAGCTCGCTTGCGCAGCTCGATGAAGACGCGCGGGCTTCGCTGCGGGCGGATCGCGTGGGCTTCGTGTTCCAGGGCTTTCATCTGGTGCCGACGCTGTCGGCCCTCGAGAACGTGCTCGTCCCCCTCGAGCTGATGCCGGCGGAGCGGGCGCCGTCGCGCGAGGCGGCGGACACGATCGCGCGCGGATTGCTCGGTCGCGTGGGCCTCGCCGATCGCCTGCACCACTACCCGGCCCAGCTCTCGGGGGGCGAGCAGCAGCGGGTCGGGATCGCCCGCGCCTTCGCGAACCAGCCCCTCGTGCTCTTCGCCGACGAGCCGACCGGGAATCTCGACCGCGCGACCGGCGCCGAGATCGCGGATCTGCTCTTCGAGCTGAATTCCCAGCGCGGAACGACCCTCGTGATCGTGACCCACGATCTCGAGCTGACCCGCCGCGCACACCGCGTCGTGCACCTCGCCGCCGGCCGCATCGCCCGGATCGAATCGTGCGTGTGAGGGGCCGCTTCGTCGCCGCCATGCTCCGGCGCGAGCTGCGCGGGGCGGTGCGGCGCTTCGGGTTCTACGGCGCCTGCATGGCGATCGGGATCTCGGTCGTGATGAGTCTTCACGCGCTGCGGGAAGCCGTGAACGACGCCGTCGAGCTGCGCTCGAAGGAGCTCCTCGGCGCGGATCTCCGGATCGAGAGCCGTGACGCCTTCGGCCTCGAGGATGCGGACTTGCTGGCGCCGATCGAGGCGCAGGCGCTGACGCCGCCGACGCAGGTGACACGACTTGGATCGATGGCGCTGGCGGAGCGCTCCGGGCGCAGCCGGCTCGTCGATCTGCTCGCGATCGACGGAGACTACCCGCTCTACGGCGCCGTCTTCACCGACCCGCCCCATGCCTTCGAGAGCTTCGGCCGCAGGCCCCGCGGCGTCTTCATCGATACGAGCCTGATGATCCAGCTCGATCTGCGGGTCGGCGACGCGATCCGCATCGGAAGCGAGTCCTTCGAGGTCGTCGCCGGGGTCGTGAAGGCACCGGGCCGCTTCGGCTTCCAGGCGGAGGTCGCGCCGCGGGTCTTCATGACGAAGCGCGACCTCGACCGGACCGGGCTCGTCACGCTCGGAAGCCTCGTGACCCACCTGCGTTATTTCAAGCTGCCGGACAAGGCGGCCGACGCCTGGCTCGAGGCGAACGAGGATCGCCTCGAGGCGGCGCGGATCCGGGTCCAGACCCTCGCGACCTATCAAGAGGAGCTCTCCGAGGCCTTCGGCCTGCTGACCCGCTATCTCGGCCTCGTCGGACTCGCGGCGCTGCTGCTCGGGAGCATCGGGGTCGCGGCGGGCATGCGGGCGTTCGTGCACGAGAAGCTCGACGCGGTGGCCCTGCTGCGCTCGATCGGGGCGACACCGGGCGACGTGCTCGCGATCCACGGCGGGCTCTCGCTCGCGCTGGGGCTCGCGGCGGGCGCGCTCGGGATCCTCGTCTCACTGCCGATCCTGAAGGCGCTTCCCGTCGTGTTCCGCGGGCTCCTGCCCGTCGACGTGACGCTCTCGCTCTCGCCTGCTGCCGTCGCGACGGGGCTATTGCTCTCGATCTGGGCGACGGTGGCGTGTGCGCTCGGGCCGATCCTCGACCTCGCCGCGGTGCCCCCGCTGCGGGCGCTGCGCAGCGACTTCGGCTCGCGCTCCGAGAGGCGGAAGGTCGGGCGGATCGCGATCGCGGTCGTGGTTTCGCTCTCGATCCTGCTGGCGTCGATCGGACAGGCGAGGAGCGTTCGGATCGGCGCGGGCTTCGCCGCGGGTACCCTCGTCAGCATCGCCGTCCTCGGCCTCGCCGCACTGGCGCTGATGCAGCTGCTGCAGCGGTATCCACCGAAGCGACTCGCCTTCTGGGCGCGCCAGGGCATCGCGAATCTCTCGCGCCCGCGAAACCACACGCTCCCCACCACGATCGCGATCGGCTTCGCCCTCTTCGTGATCGCCACGGTCCACAGCGTCGAGCAGAACGTCCTCGAAAAGCTCGCCGTCGACGCCCGTCCCGACCGGCCCAACATCGTGCTCTTCGACGTCCAGCGCGACCAGGAGGCGGGCCTCGAAGAGCTGATCGCGCGCCACGGCGCCCGCATCACCGACCGCGCCCCGATCGTCGCCGCCCGCCTCGCCTCGGTCGCCGGCGTCGAGCGCGCGCAGCAGCTCGCGGACGAAACGATCTCCCGCGACCGCCGCTGGGCCCTCCAGCGCGAATATCAGCTCACCTATCACGATCGGCCGCGGGACAGCGAAGAGATCGTGGCGGGGGCGTGGTGGGTGCCCGGACAGGTCGCTGTGGACGACGTGCCGTATCCGATCTCGCTCGAAGACGACCTGGCGGAGTCCCTCGGCGTCGGGGTCGGCGACGTCATGACCTGGCAGATCCAGGGCGTGGAGATCGAGACGGTCGTCGCGAATCTGCGCCACGTCGATTGGGGCCGGATGGCGACGAATTTCTTCGTCGTGTTTCCGACGGCGGCCCTCGAGGCGGCGCCCCAGAGCCGCGTGCTGCTGGCCCATCTCGCCGACGAAGAGGCGCGGGCGGCGCTCCAGCGGGAGGTGGTCGTCGGGTTTCCGAACGTCTCGGCCCTCGATGCGACGCTGATCCTGCGCTCGCTCGACTCGATGTTCGAGCAGATCGGGATCGCGGTCCGCGTGCTCTCGCTCTTCACCCTCGCGACCGGTCTCGCGATCCTCGTCGCCGCGTCGCTTGCCGCCCGCCGCGAGCGGGCGCGGGAGGCTTTGTTATTGCGGGTCCTCGGCGCATCGCGCTCGCTGCTGCGGCGGATCGCCGTCGCCGAAGCGGTGGCCCTGGCGGCGCTGGCCGCGATCGTCGGTGGCCTCGCTTCCGTTGCGGCCGCCGCGTGCCTCGTCTGGCTCGTCTTCGAGCTGCCCTTCGATCCGCCGCTCTTCGACCTCGCGGGCCTCGCCTTCGCGGCGTTCGCGCTGACGGCGATCGTCGGCGGGGCGACGGCCGTGACGGCTCCCGCGAGGTCGCCGATCGAGGGGCTCCGCGGCGAGATCGGTTGAACCGCGGCGGGAGGGTGCGGCCCTTCGCAGCCTGCTGATAGACTCGGGGCTTCCATCGCACACGCGCGCACCGCAGGGAGTCGTCGTTGGCCCGGGGACTCGGGGAGATCTTCGAAGAAGCGAGGCGGCGCCGCGTCTTCCAGACGACGGGTGTCTACATCGTCGCGCTCTGGGGCTTGTCGCAGGGGGCGGTCCAGGTCGCGCCCGCGCTCGACTTCTCCCCCTCGATCGTGCGCTGGATCCTGATCGCTGGAGTCGTGCTGCTGCCCGTGGTCGTCGTGCTCGCGTGGCGCTTCGACGTGAGTCGCGAGGGGATCGTGCGCGATCCCCTGGACCAGCCGACGCTCGGGGTCTCGGATTTCGACACGCTCGCGACCATGCCGACGGTGATGGGGGGCGAGGACGGCGTTGGGGCGATCGTCGTTCGCTGGGCGGACGTGAACGGTCCCAGCGCGGCGCTGTTTCGCGAAGAGTTCTTCATCGGGCGCGGGGCCGAGTGCCGCGTGCGCTTCTACGATCCGCTGGTCTCGCGCAGGCACGCCCGCGTATACCCCGATGCGGGCATCTGGATGATCGAGGATCTCGGCAGCCGCAACGGCACGCTGCTCGACGACAAGCGCATCGCCGCGCCCGCGGCGCTCTCCTTCGCGAGTGTGCTGCGCGTGAACGAGGCCGGGCCGCTGCTCCGGCTCGAGCACGTCGCGGCGGGAGCCGCCTTCCACGCGGCGCTGATGCAGTTCCACGACGGCCCGAAAATCGCCCACATCCATGCACCGGACCACGCGCCGGACCACGCGCCGGCCCGATCTTGAAGGAGCCCATGTGAGCCGCGTCGTCGTCACCGGGACGGGCCTCTTCACGCCGGACGGCGGCGTCAGCAACGACGAGCTCGTCGAGTCCCTCACGGCGGCCACACTGCGCTGGAACGCGGAGCACGCCGCCGAGATCGAGCGCGGCGAGCTCTCGGAGCGCGACGTGCCGTCTTCGAAGTTCATCCTCCGGGCCTCCGGCGTCGGCCATCGTTATGTGATCGACAAACAGGGCGTCCTCGATCCGACGCGCCTGCGGCCGCGGATCCGGAAGCGCGACGAGGACGAGCTCTCGCTGCAGGCCGAGATCGCCCTCGCCGCCGCCGGGGAGGCCCTCGCCCAGGCCGGTCGCAAGGGCAGCGACGTCGATGCGATCGTCGTCGGCAGCTCGAACATCCAGCGCCCGTACCCCGCGCTCGCGATCGAGGTCCAGGCGGCGCTCGGGGCCCGGGGCTTCGCCTACGACATGAACGTCGCCTGCTCCTCGGCGACCTTCGCGATCCAGAACGCGGTCGATGCACTCCGCAGCGGCCATGCCCGCTGTGCCCTCGTACTGAATCCCGAGCTGACCTCGGGCCACACCAACTTCGAGCTGCGCGAGTTCCATTTCATCTTCGGCGACGCCTGCACGGCGGTCGTGCTCGAGCGCGAAGAGGCGGAGTCCGGCGCGCCCGCCGGCGAGCCTTCGCGCGAAGCGGTTGCTTCGGGCGGCGGCGAGGCGTGGGAGGTGATCGGGACGCGGCTCGTGACGCAGTTCTCGAACAACATCCGCAACGACGCAGGCTTCCTGAATCGCTGTGAGGAGCCGGCGCGCGAGCCCTACGAGCTGCTGTTCCGGCAGAACGGGCGGCAGGTCGCGAACGAGGTCTGCCCGATGGTGGTCGAGCATCTGCGCATTCATCTGGCCGATGCGGGGATTCCGGTCGAGAACGTGAAGCGGCTCTGGCTCCACCAGGCGAACCTCAACATGAACCGCACGATCGCGAAGACGCTGCTCGGCCGCGAGGTGTTGCCCGAGGAGGCGCCGGTCATCCTCGACGAGTACGCGAATACGAGCTCGGCCGGATCCGTGATCGCCTTCCACAAGCACCGGGGCGGGATTCGCGCGGGCGAATACGCCGTGCTGTGTTCCTTCGGTGCGGGCTATTCGATCGGGAGCGTCCTGCTGCGCAAGCTCCGCGACTGACTCAGGGACTGACTCCGCGACTGACTCCGCGAATGAAAAGCAGCGGCGAGTCGGATCGCGAGGGCCGCCGCGAGCAGCAGCACGCCCGGCCAGTAGCTCGCGTTCTCGGCGAGGCGGCCGCCGTAGGTCACGGCGTAGATCACGAAGAGCGTGATCTGGCCGCTGCGGTGGAGGGCACGCCAGGCGCTCGGGCCGAGGCTCCGTTGTGCGGCGTCGTTCGAGGTCGCGGCCATCGCGACGACGAAGACGAAGCCGAGGGCACCGCCCACGAAGGCGACATCGGGGTCGAGCGTGCTCGCCTCGAGGCGCGCGAGGAGCAGGATCACGGCGCCATGCACGAGCTGCGCCGTCGCGAACGCGAGGCCGATCGCCCGCCGTCTCGCGACCAGCGCCCGGGACAGGGGGCCGGGCCAGAGCCGCGCGACCGAGGACGCCAGGAAGGCGAGCAAAAAGAGCGGGAAGGCGACCTGCGCCGTGTGGCGCGTGGCGGCGTGCCAGCCGAGCGGGCCGGTGCCGTGGAGGGCGAGACTGGCACCGACCGCGACGAGCGTCACGGCGAGCGCCCACGCGATCGCGCGCCCCGGCCGATTTGCCCAGGCGAGCCAGAGGGGATGGGCACGGACCGCCCGAGTTTCCTGCACGCAATGCCCTCCCCGGATCCGGGTACGGACGGAATAGCGAGCGCGACCATACCAATCAAGCAGGCCGATCCGATATGTTCCTCGGCCGATGTCGCTCGCCCGCCCGCTGCTCGTCCGGAAGATCGCGCCCCAACCGGGTCCGAGCGGTCTCGCCCTCGCGTCCGTTGCCGCTTTCGCGTGCGTGCTTTTCGCGGCTGCCTCGCCTGCCTCGCCTGCCTGGTCGGAGGAGTCCCCGAGCGCCGCCCTGATCTTCAAGGATCGCTCGCAGCCGGCACAGACGATCTCGCTCGAGGCCCTCGCGAAGGCCTGCCCCGAGCTCGAGGTCGAGGTCGACGATCCCTACTACGGCCGTCGCATGCGCTACCGCGCCCTGTCGTTTCGATGTGTGCTCGACCAGGGCTTCGCCGCTCGCGGCGGAGCGGCGTCGCTCGACGGGGAAAGCCTCCTGCTGCGGGCGCGGGATGGTTATACGCGGCCGGCGGCGGGCTCGGTCGTCGT
>JANMTD010000301.1:0-19514 GCA_031390075.1 Deltaproteobacteria bacterium
ACCTCATCGAGCGTCTGGCGAGGTGCGCGCGCGACGAGGTCGTCGGGCGCCGAAGTCGCCTGGTCGAGCACGTCGTAGTCATCGAGCGTCAAATAGAGTCGATCGTCGCCGCCGAGCTGGCGCGCGAGCGTGCTCTTCCCGGTCTGCCTTGCGTCGGTCAACACGACGACGGGCATGGCCGCGAGCGCGGCGGCAGCCAGATCGGACAGGGCTCGATCGAGTGAATTCATTGCGTGGATGATAATCATTCGAGTGATGAATGACTATCGACCCGGCATCAGCTTTGAGTTGCCCCGCGGGAGACCGGCTCTGCCCACAAAACGTCCGGCGGGGGATAAGAGCATCACCGTGCGCTTCAGGCGCGTGAAAAAGGTCGGCTCGCCTCCTCGAGCAGCTCGATCGGATGCACGACACGCGCGGAGATCCCGCGGCCCGTGAGTCCTGCCGCAAGCTGCATCGCGCAGCCCGGATTCGCCGTCGCGACGATCTCCGGCGCCGCCTCCGCGAGCGCATCGAGCTTCGGCGCGAGCACCCGCGCCGACATCTCCGGATGGGTCAGGTTGTAGATCCCGGCCGCGCCACAACACGCCTCGGGATTTCTGTGCGGCACGAGCTCGAGCCCCGGAATCGAAGCGAGGAGCTTGCGCGGAGCCGCCGCGATGCCCTGCGCGTGGATCAGATGGCAGGGATCGTCATAACACACGCGCCGCGGAATCGGCGAGAGCGTGAGCCGCGGGCCGACCGCGTCGAGGAACTCCAGCACGTCGCGCACCCCCCCCGCGAGCGCTGCGCCGTCCTGCCCGAGCCAGTGCTCGAGCTCGCGCAGCGCCGCACTGCAGCCCGCCGAGGTCACGATCACCGCATCGATTTTCGCGAGCTCGCCGCCGAAGACCTCGACGTTCACGCGGGCGAGCTCCGCCGCCCGCTCGAGATCCCCCGCGTGCGCGTGCAGCGCGCCGCAGCAGCCCTGCGACGCCGGCACGACGACGTCGTAGCCCGCGCGCGAGAGCACGAGCCGTGCGGCGTCGTTCACGCGCCCGAAGAACTCCGGCATGACACAGCCCTCGAAGAGCGCGACGCGGCCGCGGCGCATTCCCTCGGCGGGCGTGAAGGCCGGCATGCGTCGCCGATCCGCCGCAGCCGGAATGCGCGGCAATAACATTGCGCTCTCCGCAAGCCGCTTCGGCAGCACGCGCGCCGCGAGGCGATCGAGACCGATCCGCTGGACGAGAGCCAGAAGTCCCACGAGCCATCCGAGTCGAGCGCGCCGCGGCACGATCTCGCGCAACACGAAGCGCTCGAGCCAGCGCGCCAGCCGGCCCTCCGGTTGCTCCAACCTCACGATCGCCCGCGTCTTCTCGAGGATCTCGCCGTAGCGAACGCCCGAAGGACAGGCCGTCTCGCACGCCCGGCAGCCGAGGCAGAGAAAAGCCTCCTCGGCGAGCAGCGCCGGATCGTCGAGCCTCCCCTCCGCGTGCCCGCGCATGAGGTAGATGCGCCCGCGCGGCGACGACGTCTCGCGCCCGGTGGCGACGTAGGTCGGACAGCTCTGGAGGCAGAGGCCGCAGTGGACACAATCGAGGGTCGCGGCGTGGATGTCCGCGCGCAGACGGCTCGCGAGCGGCGTGCACGGCAGCGCGTCCGGGTACGCGCTCGGGTTCTGCGCCTCGCCCTGCCTTTCGTGTCGCTCCATCGCGTCAGGTCCCCGCCACGAAGCGGCCCGGATTGAGGATGTTCCGCGGATCGAAGCGCTGCTTCAGCGCCGCCGCGAGGCCGCGGGTCCCCGGGATCTCACCGAACACGTCGAGCCCCTCGTAGCCCACCCCCGGCAGCCACTCGAAGCCTGCGTGACCACCGCAGGTGATCGCCTGCTCGCGCAGTCGCGCGAGCACGCCCGGATCGCCGCCGCCCCGCGCCGTGAGGACACCCAGGCCGAGGTCGATCGAGACGGTCAAGCCCGCGGCGAGGAAGCCTTGCCGCATCTCGTCGAGGCGCGTCGCGAGAACCCGCGCGCGAACGCCGATTGGTTCGCGGCTCGCCGCCTGCGCCCGCGCGTCGCGGAGCCGGTCGATCGCATCGGGCGCCGCGGGCTCGAGCGCCATCACGCGGGTGAGCGCCTCGCGATCGTGCCTGACCCCCTCTTCGCTCGAGCCCAGCTCGATCACGAGCTCGGCCTCCGATGCGCCCGGCGACTCGTTCCACACGAATGCCCGTGCGCTCGCGGTCCGCGCATGTCCGCGCACCCGCTCGAAGGCCTCGCGATCGCAGGCGATACGACCCGCGAGCACCATTCGACGCGCCGGCTGCGGTCGCAGCCGGAGCCAGGCGCCCGTCACGACGGCGAGCGAACCGAAGGAGCCCGTGTAGAGCTTCGCCAGGTCGTAGCCCGTCACGTTCTTGACGACGCGGCCGCCGCATTTCGAGATGGTTCCGTCGGCGCCGACCAGCTCGAGGCCCAGCACGGCGTCCGCGACGCGGCCGAAGGCGTGAGAGCGCGGGCCCATCGCGGCGCTCGCAATCGCACCGCCGACCGTCGTGGCAGCGCCCGGCGGATCGAGCGGGAGCTCCCAGCCCTCCGCGGCAACCGCGTCCCGAAGCGTGCGGATCGGCGTGCCCGCGCGCGCGTGGACGACGCCCTCATCGGGCTCGAAGACGTCGATCCCCGAGAGGGCGTCGAGGGCGATCGCCGACGAGAGGCGCCGCGCGGGATTCGCGAATGCGAGCCGGGTCCGACCGCCGAAGACGAGGACACCCTCGCCTTTCGCGTGATGGTCGGCGAGCAGCGCCGTGAGCTCCGGGATCTGCGCCGGCCGGTGGACACGTTCGACCGACGCCCCCGGCACCTCGATCCGCTCGTGTTCGGCGATCGGCGATCGAAAGGGCGCCTGACTCATGCGAGGAGAACCGCGTCGTAACCCCGGGCCTTCGGATTCGACTCGACGCAAAATCGCGTCGTCGGGATGATCTTGCCCGGATTGCAGACGCCGTCGGGGTTGAAGGTGTCGCGCAGACGTCGCATCGCCTCGAGATCGGAGGCGCCGAAGACGAGGTACATGTAATCGCGTTTCTCGACGCCGACGCCGTGCTCGCCCGTGATGACGCCGCCGACGGCGACGCAGGCCTCGAGGATCTCCTTGCCCGCCGCCATCACCCGCGCGAGCTCGTCGGGATCGCGGCGATCGAAGCAGATATTGGGGTGGAGATTGCCGTCGCCCGCGTGGAAGACGTTCGCGAGCTTCAGGCCGTATCGATCGCAGATCTCGCACACTTTCGCGATGACTGTAGGGAGGTGCATGCGGGGCACGACGGCGTCGTGGACGTAGAGATCCGGCGCGAGGCGCCCCATGGCACCGACTGCGCCCTTGCGCGCGCGCCAGAAGCGCTTGCGCTCCGCCTCGTCCCGGGCGATCTCGATCGCCTGACAATGCTCCGCCTGACACGCAGCCCGGATCGCTTCGAGCTCCCCCGCGAGATTCACGGGCATTCCGTCGAGCTCGACGATCAGGACCGCGCCTGCGGTGACGGGCAGGCCCGCGGCGTAGACGCTCGCCTCGACCGCCTCGATCGTGCGCCGGTCGACGATCTCGAGGGCCGCCGGAACGACGCCGCTCCGGATGATCCGGCCGACCGCCCGACACGCGGCGACGACGTCGTCGAAGATCACGA
This sequence comes from Deltaproteobacteria bacterium, assembly GCA_031390075.1. Lineage (GTDB taxonomy): Bacteria > Myxococcota_A > UBA9160 > UBA9160 > UBA4427 > UBA4427. The sequence continues at coordinate 3,667 of JANMTD010000301.1, forward strand.
GCAGCGTCTCGACGCCCGCCGGAATGGCAGTCAAGCGAACGGTCACCTCGGTCACGATCCCGAGCGTGCCCTCGCTCCCGACGATGGCGCCGACGAAATCGAAGCCCGGCCCGTCACCCACGCGATTGCCGAAACGCTGGACGCTGCCGTCCGGGAGCACCATCTCGAGGGCGAGCACGTGGTTCGTCGTCGTGCCGTACTTGAGCGTATGCGGGCCGCCGGAATTCTCGGCGACGTTGCCGCCGATCGTGCAGGCCTGTTGGCTCGACGGATCAGGCGCGTAGAAGAGACCGAGCTTCGCCACCGCCGTCGAGAGCTCGGCGTTCACGACCCCGGGCTGCACGACCGCGACCCGGTTCTCCGCGTCGACCTCGAGGATCCGGGTCATGCGAGAGCATTCGACGAGGATCGAATTTTCCGTCGCATGGGCACCGCCCGACAGGCCAGTCCCGGCGCCGCGGGGCACGAAATGGATCCCGGACTCGCGACACACGCGGACGATCGCCGCGACCTCCGCCGTCGTCTCGGGCAGCACGACCGCGAGCGGGCGCTTCGGCGAGAGGGTCAGCCCGTCGCATTCGTAGGCGAAGAGCTCGCCCTCGCGCGCGAGGCAGTTTTCGTCGCCCACGATCTGGCATAGCCGATCCAGGAACGGACGGGCCAGGAAGGGCGCGGACATCAGGCGAGGCCGAGGCGTTCCAGGTCGTCCTCGTCGAGGCCGAGGTAGTGGCCGACCTCGTGTCGCACGGTGACCTGGATCTGATCGATCAGCTCTTCCTCGTCCTGACAGACCTTCTCGAGGTTCTTCTTGAAAAGCAGGATCCGGTCGAGATCGACGGGCTGATCCGTGACGAGGACTTCGGTCCGAGGAATGCCGAGAAAGAGGCCCAGGGTCTGGGGCGAGATGCGCTCCTCGCGGACGAGCTCGCGGCGCGGCAGGTCCTCGACGATCACGCTCACCCCTTCGATGCGATCGCGAATCGAGCGCGGGAGGTTTTCGATCGCTGCGTCGACGGCGCGCGCGAAGGCCGCATCCTCGATCCGCACGGGCACGAGGAACTGCTGCGGGTCGAGGGCATTCGCCCGGCTGAAGGCCTGCGCCGAGCTCTCGATCGCGACGCCGGGGGAGCCGGAATCGTCGCCCTCGTCCTCGAGTCGCTCGAGCACGAGCCCGAGGTAGTAGGCGGGATGTCCCGCATCGGGATCAGTCGCGACGACGCGCTCGAGCACGCGCTTCGCGTCCCCGAGCTCGCCGAGCTCGAAGAGCACCTGTCCCTCGAAGGAGCCGTAGAGCCCGACCTCGCCGCCGGTCTTCGCCGCCCGGCGAACCAGGAAGAGCGCGCCCTCGAGATCGTCCTGGTAGAAGAGGGCCTTGCTCTTCAGGTAGTAGACCTCGGCCTGGAGCAGCCGATCGGGGCGGGGCAGATGGGCACTGCCGGCGAGCAGCTCGTCGGAGAGGCGGACCGCGGTCGCGAACTCGCCGAGCTCCTCGATCATCAGCTCGATGCGGTTCAGATGGGCGGCCGTGAACTTGCCATCCGCGAGGATCGCGCGGTCGAACTCAACCAGCGCCTCGTCGATGCGGCCGTCGTCCCAGAGGATCTCGCCGCGGCCGTTATGGGCTTCGGCGCCATCGGGATGGACGCGCAGGGCCTCATCGAGCCAGGCGAGCGCCTCTTCGATGCGCCCGCCATGCGACGCCTCCATCGCCTGGTCCAGGCAGTCCCAGTAGCGATCCTTGTCTTTGCGCATCCCTTTGGTACCCGTGCCTGCCGATCCCTCGAATCCACAGGGCACAGCTCGCGCCACAGTCGGCCACGGTTGCGTCGGATGGGGGCTCGAAAAAACGCAGCGTAGCGTAGGCACAGATCGCGAGGGTCCGGGCGCCGCGGCAGGGGTCCGTCGGGCCCTCGGGGAGATCGGCGATGGACCCGGCTATGCTCGCGCATGTGCAGACCCATCGACGCCGCCTCGCCCTCGTCGCTTTCGCCGTCCTGTCGGCCTGGCTGCTCGCGGCCTGCGCCGGCGCCCCGCCCGCCGGTCCGTCCTTCACCGTCGCCCCCGAGCCCGGCCTCGGCCGAGCGCGGCTCTACGTCTATCGCATCGACCCCCAGCACTCGCTCTCGACGGTCGAGATCGCGATCGACGAGCAGCCAAAGGGTCGCCTGCGAAACGGCGAGTACGCCAGCTTCGAGCTCTCCGCGGGGAGCCACCGCGTGAATTTCCGCCAACGCGGGCTCGCCTTTGCGAGCTGGGGCTGGAATAGCCAGCAGATCCGGGCAGGCGCCGGGGAGACGATCTACCTCGAGATCTCGGTGCGCATGTCGGCGCAGCCGACTGTCGGAAGCGGCCGGGACCTCGAGATCGCCGGCCGCGACAGCGGCTCCGCCAGCGAGAACGTCTTCATCCAGCACCGCAGCGAATCCGCCGCCCGCGAAGCCCTCGCAGGCACGACCCTCCGCGTCCCGTGATCGGGGCCGGCACGAAGGTCCGGCACGAAAATGGTGGGCCCGCCTGGACTTGAACCAGGGACCAGCCGGTTATGAGCCGGCCGCTCTAACCACTGAGCTACAGGCCCGCCGCCGACCAGTCTAACCCCGAATCGGCGGCCCGGATCACGTTGTTATCCCCCATTCGAGCTGCCAGAATGGCGGGTATGACGCAATCGAATCAAGAGCATTGTGTGGCGGTGATCGGCGGGGCGACGGCGGGCGCAGAAATCGCGAGCCGGCTCGCGGATCGGGGTGTCTCGGTCGTCGTGTTCGAACAGAACAAGCGGCCCTACGGCAAGATCGAGGACGGCCTTCCGCGCTGGCACGAGGCGCTGCGCGAGAAGGAGTACGCGACGATCGACGAGAAGCTCTCGCGGCCCGGGATCCAGTTCATCCCGAATACGAAGATCGGACGCGACGTCTCGTTTCCCGAGCTCGCGAAGGAGTGGGGCTTTTCGGCCGTCGTGCTCGCGAACGGTGCCTGGCGCGATCGACCGCTTCCGATCGAGGGCGCCGACGCCTATGCCGGCAAGGGACTCGTCTACCAGAATCCCTTCGTGATCGCGTTCAACCACGCCGAACGCGGCGACCTGCCGGGCGCGAGCTACGAGGTGCTTCCCGGGGCCATCATCGTGGGGGGCGGTCTCGCGTCGATCGACGTCGCCAAGGTCCACACCCTCGAGCTCACGATCCGCGAGCTCGCCAGGCGCGGGATCAAGTCCAACGTGGTCGAGCTCGAGGTGAAGGGCATCCCGAAGATCCTCGCGGGCCACGGCCTCACCTTCCAGGATCTCGGCATCGTCCCGCCGACGATCTTCTACCGCCGTCGCGTCGAGGACATGCCGCTGATGAGCGCGCCCGAAGGCGCCGACGCGGCGCGCATCGCCAAGGTCGAAGCCGGCCGCAAGCGCATGCTCGAGAAGTCGACCGAGAAATACTGCTTCAAGGTCGAGCCGCTCTCCGCCCCCGAAGCGCTGATCGTCGAGAACGGGCGCCTCGTCGGCCTGCGCTTCCGCCGCACGAAGATGGAGAACGGCAAGCTCGGGATGACCGACGAGCGCTTCGAGGCCCGCGGCCCCGTCGTCCTCAGCTCGATCGGCTCGATCCCGGAGCCGATCGAGGGCATCGCGACGAAGGGCGAGCTCTTCGACTTCAAGGACTGGGAGATCGGGCGCCTCGAGGGTTATCCGACGGTCTTCTCCGTCGGCAACGTCGTGACCGGCAAGGGCAACATCGTCGCCTCGCGCAAGCACGCGACGCAGGTCTCCGAGGCGGCCGTCGAGGCCTATCTCGGCATCGGCGACGGCGATCGCTCGGCGGCCATCGACGTTCGCCCCGCCGTCTCGGATGCGGCCCGCGCGGCGGACATGGTGCTGGCCGAGCTCGGCCACGCGGCGCTGCCCAACGACGAGCAGATCGCGATCCTGCGCGAGCGGGTCTCGAAGCTCCAGCGCGCCGTCGGCTACGACGACTACAAGTCCTGGATGGAGCGCGTCGGCGCCCCCTGTTGATCGCCCGCTGTTGATCGCCCGGATTGGGGCGGGCTGAAGGCTCTCAGTTCTGCGGAATCGGCGGTGGCGTCACGGCGAAGAGTCCCTGGAGCCCTGCGACCTGTGAAGCCGCCATCCAATCGCCCATGCCGGGGGACCAGACGAGGGTCTCGCGGCGGATCCGGCCGGCCGCGATCGCCTGTGCGAGCTGGGCGCTCGTGAAGGGTCCGACCGGCGCCCCGTTCTCCGCGATGTGCCAGGCGACCGCCGGGAAGTCGCCCGTCGCCATCGCAGCCGGTTGACTCGCGGCGCCCGCCATCCCGGTCGGCGCTCCCGCCGAGGTTCGGCCGACCGCCGGCGTCGGCATCCCGCCCGCCATCGCGAGCCCCATGCCGAGCCCGACTCCGGCCCCCGCGATGCCACCCGCCGGATTCGCCGCCGCCGTGGGCATCGCATTGCCGAGCTGATAGGCCTGATAGGCCGCGAGGTCACCGATCGCCGTCATGCTCGCCCGCGCGTCGAGGGCCCGCTCGACCTCCGCCGGCACCGACACGTTCACGATGTAGAGCTGCGGAATCTCGAGCCCGAACTCGTCGTCGATCCGCGCGAGCACCTCGCGTCGGAGCGTCTCCGAGAGCGTGCCGTAGCTCTGGGCCAAATCGAGGACACCGATGCCCGAATTCGACACCACGTCGGCGAAGGCCATCGAGATGATCGAGCGCAGCAGCGCCGAGATCTCCTCGGCTTCGTAGACGCCGTCGGTGCCGACGAGCTCCGAGAGGAGCTTCGCGGGATCGATCGCCCGCAGCGTGTAGGTCCCGAAGGCGCGCACGCGAACGGGGCCGAAATCGGGATCGCGCATCGGCACCGGATTCGCGGTGCCCCATTTGAGGTCCGTCAGCTGGCGCGTGCTGACGAAGTAGATCTCCGACTTGAAGGGGCTGTCGAAGCCGTGATGCCAGCCCATCAGGGTCGAGAGGAGCGGGAGGTTCTTCGTCTCGAGCCGGTACTGGCCGGGGCCGAAGACGTCGGCGACGCGGCCCTGGTGGACGAAGACCGCCGACTGGCCCGGGCGGACGATCAGCTGGGCCGCGTACTTGATCTGGTTGCGATAGCGCGGAAAGCGCCAGACCAGACTGTGCTGGCTGTCGTCGATCCACTCGATGATGTCGATCAATTCCGCTCGAAGCTTCTCGAAGATGGCCATCGGTCTTCCTTTCCGCTCGTGAATCCGTTCGCGACGCGCCTCAGTCGAGGAGCGTGTTCAAGAAATCGAGGATCGTCTGGGCGCCGGAGGTCGGTCGCGGCTCGCCGAAGATCGTCCGCTCGGCGCTTCCGCCCGACGACGGCCTCATCACCCGCCGCACCGCCTCGTCGGCGGCTTCCTTCTCGCGCTGCGTCTCCCGCTCCGATTCCGCGTCGGCGACCCGCTGCGCCCTGCCCGACAACACGAAACCCGCGATGCGCTCGAGCTCGTGGGCGTCGAGCCAGGTCCCGTGCTCGTGACACTGATCGACGATCACGCCCGACCGCTTCTGGTAGTTGCGACGTGCCATCAGCGCATCGCAGGTGGGACAGCGCCGGTACTCGACCTGGCTCTTCGCAGGGTTGCCGCCGTCGACACGAGGCACGCTCATCTGACCCGCGGCGACGCGCGAGCGCGCGGCTTCGGCGGCCCGATCGACGAGGGCTTCGAACCGGTCCATCGGCGCCCAGAGGCCGTGGCATTTCCCGCATTCATGGACGACGAGGCCGCCCACCTCGCGCGGATTCATGGCGCGCGCGCAGCAGGGGCATTTCGTGCCTTCCGGATCGGCGCGCCCGGGTATCGTCTGGGGATCGAAGGAGACTCCGCAGGCCGTGCAGAAGCGCGCGTCATCGAGGTTGCGCGCGAAGCACTCGGGGCAGATCAGGCTCCCGGGATCGACGGAGGGCACGATTCCGGAGCGACAGAACGCGCAGATCTCGTCGCCCTGCTTCGCGAGCGCGCCGCAGGCCCCGCAGCGTTCGGCCAGGGCATCGGCCGCGGCCTTCGGGGCCCTGGCTTCCAGGACCTGGCCGCAGCGGCAATCGAACGTGCCCCCGTCCGGGTGTCCGGAGAGGTCGTACTGGGCATGGCATTGGGGGCAGGCAACGAGCTTCACGCGGACCTCGCCGCGTGCCTATCGGATGGCTTGCTTGGCCGCTTGATCGCCGCTTTACGGGTCGCTTGACGGGCCGCTTGACGGGCCGCTTGGCGAGCTAGGAGTCCAGGAAGCCCTTGAGGGAGCGGCTGCGGCTTGGATGCCGGAGCTTGCGCAGCGCCTTCGCCTCGATCTGCCGGATCCGCTCGCGGGTCACCTCGAAGTCCGCGCCCACCTCTTCGAGGGTCCGATTGGCGCGCTCGCCGATCCCGAAGCGCATCCGGAGCACGCGCGCCTCACGGGGGGCGAGGGTCGCGAGGAGGTCCCGCGTCTGCTCGGCCAAAGCCGAACGGATCACGGCGTCCGCGGGATCGACCGCATTCGGATCGGCGATGAAATCGGAGAGCTTGCTGTCCTCTTCCTCGCCGACCGGGGTCTCGAGGCTGATCGGATCGTTCGCGATCCGCATCACCATCCGCACCTTGTCGAGCGGCAGCTCGAGGGTCTCCGAGAGCTCCTCGGGTTGAGGCTCGCGGCCGAGGGTCTGCACCAGCTGGCGCGTCGCGCGGACCAGGCGGTGGATCGTCTCGATCATGTGCACCGGGATGCGGATCGTGCGGGCCTGATCGGCGATGGCGCGCGTGATCGCCTGGCGGATCCACCAGGTTGCGTAGGTCGAGAACTTGTAGCCGCGGCGCCACTCGAATTTGTCGACGGCGCGCATCAGGCCGATGTTGCCCTCCTGGATCAGGTCCAGGAACTGCAGACCGCGGTTCGTGTACTTCTTCGCGATCGAGACGACGAGGCGGAGATTGGCCTCGATCAGCTCGCTCTTGGCTTCCTGGGCCGCCATCGCCGTCGCCTCGATGCGGGCGACGACGTGCTCGACCTCGTCGGCCTGCAGGCCGGAGTCGTGCTCGAGCTCGGCACGGAAGGCGTCGAGGACCGCGAGCTGGGAGACGGTTTCGTCGATCAGCTCGGGATCGCCGCCCAGGCGTTCGAGGGCCTGCTTGCCCCCCTCGCTCCGCTTCTTCGACTGCTCGGCGAGGATGCGCAGCTCCTCGAGCTCGGTATCGAAGCGGCGGGCGAGCTCGGTCGCGCGGGCGCCGAGCAGGCGGTGGCTCTCGGTCAGCTCTTTCAGACAGCGATGGAGCTCGTTGTAGCGGTGGCGGCTGATGCGCTGCTTCGCGAAGAGCTTGGCCGCCTCACGAAAGAGCCCTTCGAGCTCGACCTCACAGGCGGTCCTTTCGTCGCGGGTCATGGCTTCCTCGGCGAGTGCTCGGCGGCGCTCGACGACGGCACGCTCGATCTTCTGGATCCGCGTCATGCCCGAGAGGAATTGCTTGCGTGCGAGGGGAATCAGGTCGACGTCGCCGTCCTCGACCAGGTCGAGGACCTTCTTGATCTCGAGCGAGCCCGCGCGGATCGCGTCCGCCAGCTCCACCATCCGCCGCAGCGAATACGGATTCCCGATCAGCGCCGAGAGATGGGCATCGACCGCGCGCTCGATCCGCTGCGCAATTTCGACCTCGCCCTCGCGCGTGAGGAGCGAGACCTGTCCCATCTCGCGCAGGTACACACGCACGGGATCGGCCGCGGGATTCAGCGAGTCCGAGGAGGCCGAGCTCACGGCGTGTGCACCGCCGCTCGATACCGACGGGCGATGCGTGGCCGCCGCGCTCGACGCATTCGCGGCGGAGCCGTTCGCGCGCTTCGAGGTCGCCGCGGCGGCTCTGCTCGCGGAGTTTTCGGCCGCCCCGCGCGTACCCGGCCGTTCGGCACCGGCCGCCTCCGAGCGGGCGGCTGCGTCCGCGACATTCGCGGCCTTCGCGGTCGCGGTGTAGGAGACTGACTCCGCGCCATCGAAGTCGCGCGGAGGAGGGGTCGCGGTGCGGGCGAGCTGGATGCCGTTCGCCCGCAGGACAGAGAGCACACCGTCGAGATGGGGCTTGCCGAGCTGACCATCGAGGAACGCGGTCCGCAGATCCTCGCGATCGACCGAGCCCTTCGCTCGCCCCGTCTCGATCAACCATTTGACGGCGTCGAGTTCGAGCAGGGCGTCGCGCGAGAGGACACGCGAGCGGCTCGGAACCAGCTCGGTCTTCGGCCGCTTGGCGACCGCAGGCGGAGCGTTGCGCGGGATCGCCTTGCGGGGCGGAGCCCGCCTCGGCTTGACGCCGGACGACGGCAGCGCGATGGACTCGTTCGTGATCGGCGCGGGACAGGACGGGACTAACACATCCGCCGCCTTCGCACGCCGTGTGCGCACCGGCGAACCAGGGCACTCGATCGCCGTCGTGTCGGGCGGAATCGTGGGGTCCAGGGTCGGCGGGCAGGCCGACTCCGAACTCGGCGCGTTCGAGGCCATGGGGGGGTCCTCCTGAGCTACAAAAATCTACTGGCGAATTCCCGCTTCCGCTGCCGTCCAGGGCCTACTCGTCACTCGAGTCTCTCATTTGCATGGGCGCTGCCACTCGAACGGACAGCATTCCCCGCCCGCACACCGAGGCGCGCGCGGCGCTCCCGGAGCGCAGCATCCTTTTTCGCGAGGAGACCTTCGTAGTCCTCGTCAGAAATCCGCAGCTGCCGGGTCAGCTCGTGCCCCTGTGCTGCGTGTCGGCGCTCGTCGAACCATCCGAGCAGGTCCCCGAGGACCTGCTCGCCCGAGCGCTCCGCATCGATGGGCGTGTCGTCCACGGCGATTTCCCGCAGGCGAGCCCGAGATTCGTGGTCGAGGCGGGCCTCTACGACGAACGGATCGACTCCGCCGCCCGCCCCGCCGCCCTCTCCGGCAGCGAGAGTGGCGGCGAGCTCGCCCTGCTGCCCGGCCTCGAGGATCTCCCGGATGATCGCCTTCCAGGCACCGAGCGGCACGATCTCCTCGATCCGGAGGGCGATCTCGTCGCCGATCAGCTGGGGCTGCTGCAGGCACAAGCGCGCGAGCGCGCGCAACTGACGCTCTTCCGGGGCATCGCGCCGCTCGCGTTCGAGGCCGAGCGCCGCGCTGTCCACCTGGGGCGTCTGCGATGAGCTCCGCGCCGCGTCTCGAACGACCGCCGCCACCGCAGCGGGCGCAGCGTTGATGGCCAGGGCGAGTCGGCGGGCGTATTCGTCGCGTGAGACGGCGTCGGCGACCCGGGCGACGAGCGGTGCCACCCGCGCCACGACGTCCGCCTTCTGATCGGGCGTCGCGATCCCGTGACGCACCGCGTTGCGAATCGTCAGCTCGAGCGCGTCAGGCGCATCGTCGACCAGCCGGCGGAGCGCCTCGGGGCCCTCCTGCTTGAGATAGTCGTCGGGATCCCGGCCTTCCGGAATCAATGCCGCGCGGACCCGCAGGCCGTGGGGCAACAGCACGGAGAGCGCCTTCTCGGTCGCCGCCTGGCCCGCGCGGTCGCCGTCGAACACGAGCACGATCTCGCGCGTGCGGCGGCGGAGCTGCTCGCCGTGCTCCGCCGAGAGCGCGGTCCCGCAGGTCGCGAGCGCCTCACCGATGCCCGCCCGCGCGAAGGCGATGCGATCGAAATAGCCTTCGCAGATGACGATGCGCCCGGCGCGCCGAATCGATTCGAGGGCGTCGGGGAAGCCGTAGAAGCCGTGGCGCTTCTGGAAGATCGGCGTCTCGGGCGTGTTCAGGTACTTGGGGTCCTGGTCCGCCTCGAGGGCTCGACCGCCGAAGCCGATCACGCGACCGCGAACGTCGTGGATCGGAAAGATGAGTCGCCCGCGCAGGCGATCGTAATGACCGCTTCCGGATTTGCGGTCGAGGAGCAGGCCCGCCTTGACGCCCGTCTCGGCCGCAATCCGCCGCTCGCGCAGGCGGGTCGCCACCGCGTCCCAACGCGCGGGCGCGTAACCGATTCCGAATTGGTCGGCGAGCTGCCCGTCGTAGCCGCGCGACAGCAGATAGTCACGGGCGATCTTTCCGTCGGCCTCGCGGAGCGCTTCTCGGTAGAACGTGTGCGCGATCTCGTTCGCCTCGAACAGGCGGGCCGTGAGCCCCGCTTCGCCGGCGTCGCGCTCTTCGGGAATCTCGATGCCGAGCTCGCTCGCGAGCGAACGGGCCGACTCGGGAAACGAGAGGCCCGAATGCTTCATCAGGAAGGCGATGACGTCGCCGCCCTCCTGACAACCGAAGCAGTGGAACATCTGTCGATCGGGATTGACGTTGAAGGAGGGCGTCTTCTCGCTGTGGAACGGACAGAGTCCACGCCAATTGCGACCCGCCTGCTTCAGCTCGACATAGCGCCCGACCAGGCCGACGATGTCGGCGCGGCCTCGGATCTCCGCAATCGTGCTGTCGGGGATCCGGCTCAAGTCGACCCTTTCGTCGGGTTTGCCAAGCGCCTTTGTGTATAGGCGCCTCTAATTGACCGAACGGCGCATCTTCTTGAGCGCCCGCTTGATGGCGGCCGCTTCCTTCTTCTTCTTGCGGATGCTCGGCTTGTCGTAGTACTCGCGCCGCCGAAGCTCCGTCAGGATTCCGGCCTTCTCGCAGGTCTTCTTGAAGCGCTTGAGCGCACCCTCGAAGGACTCGCTGTCCTTGATCTTGATCACGGGCATGTCATTCCCTCAGCATCCGCGGGAAGCGATCGACATGCGAGCAATCCAGGCAACGAACCGGGCGTGCGGCCATCCTTCCGATGTACCGCGCCGCCTGTAAGTATCCCGACCTCTCGCTTCGTGGCGCGTGAAATCGAATTCCACACGCACACGCTCGCCGATTGCCCCTCCGTTGCCCGTTCATCGCCGGGCGGGTTTTCGTTTCTATCCGCGGACGATTCGCCCCATCTCGCGTCGCGCCCCCAGTCCGAGGGCGCGGCGGTCGAGATGCTTGGATTCGTTCGTCAGGCTGATCGCCGGCCCGTTCGGGCCCAGCGAAAGGCGCCGAACCTAGCGCACGGCCGCGGGGGCCTGAAAGGGACCCCTTGGGGCAAATCGCTCATCGCGTCACGAAACCCCGGGGCTTGGGGCACGGACCGAGATTCCCCGCCCGATCAGCTCGCGCTTGACCCGCCCGACCGTCGTTTCCCCGAAGTGAAAGATCGACGCCGCGAGCGCCGCCTGGCAATGGCCGCCGGCCGGTCCGTCGTCGAGGGCCGTCGCCAGGTCCGCAGCACTCCCTCCGCCGCCCGAAGCGATGACCGGAATCGGAACCCGGTCCGCGACCGCACGCAGAAGCGCCAGGTCGTAGCCCTTTTTCGTGCCATCCCGGTCCATGCTGGTCAACAGGATCTCGCCGGCGCCGGCCTCGGCCATGCGCGCGGCCCAGTCGACCGCGTCGATCCCCGTCGGGTTCCTGCCGCCGTGGGTGAAGACCTCCCAACGCGGCGACTCGCCCGCCTGCGAGACCTGCTTCGCATCGATCGCCAGGACGAGATTCGCGCTCCCGATCTTCGCGGCCGCCTGCTCGACGAGCTCGGGGTTCTTGATCGCGGCCGTCATGATCGAGACCTTGTCCGCCCCCGCATTGAGCAGATCGCGGATGTCCTGGAGCGAGCGGACGCCCCCGCCGACGCAGAGGGGCATGAAGATGCTCTCGGCCGTCCGGGACACGACGTCGAGCAGGATGCCCCGGGCTTCGTGGCTCGCCGTGATGTCGAGGAAGGTGATCTCGTCGGCTTCCTGGGCGTCGTAGCGCCGCGCGACCTCGACGGGATCGCCGGCATCGACGTGGTCGACGTACTGCACGCCCTTCACGACGCGCCCCTTGTCGACGTCGAGACACGGGATGATGCGCTTGAAGAGCGGCATGCCTAACTCAATGCCTCGACTTCGCGCAGCGCCGACTCGAGGTCGACGCCGCCGGTGTAGATCGCACGCCCGACGATCACGCCGCAGACGTTCTTCTCGCGCAAGCGCGCGGACAGGGTCACATCCTCGTTCGTCGCGACTCCCCCCGACACGATGACGGGGATCCGGAGCGCGGAGGCGAGCAGCGCCGTGGCCTCGAGGTTCGGGCCGGACAGCATGCCGTCGCGGGCGATGTCGGTGTAGACGATGGCGGCGACGCCGGCGTCCTCGAAGCGGCGCCCGAGGTCGACGGCGAGGATCTCGCTTCCCGTCGTCCATCCCTCGACGGCGACCTTGCCGTCGAGGGCGTCGATGCCGACGACGATCTTGCCCGGATGCGCCGCTGCCGCCCGCTTCACGAGCTCGGGATCCCGCAGCGCCACCGTCCCCAGGATCACACGGTCGATGCCCCAGGAGAGCGCCTCGTCGACGCCGTCGAGCGTCCGGATCCCGCCGCCCAGCTGGACCGGAATCCCGCCCACCGCCGCGAGGATCCGCCGGATCGCGTCGGACTGCACCGGCCGCCCCGCCTTCGCGCCGTCGAGATCGACGACGTGGAGGCGCCGGATACCGAACTTCGCGAAGCGTCCTGCGACCCGCGCCGGATCCTCGTCGTAGACGGTCGCCGCGTCGTAGCGCCCCTGCGAGAGGCGTACGGCCTGACCGCCGAGGAGGTCGATCGCGGGAATCAATTCGAACGGCGCGGGCGTGCCCACTAACACGCCTCCAGCCATTGGCGATAGGCGTCGAGCAATCGCTTGCCGGCGGCCTGACTCTTCTCGGGATGGAACTGCACGGCGAAGATGTTGTCCCGGGCGACGGCGGCGGCGAAGCGGCCCCCGTAGTCGGCGAAGCCCACGACCGTCTCCAGGTCCATCGGCTCGGGTCGATAGGAGTGGACGAAGTAGTAGACGTCGCGCGAAGGCAGCTTCTCGATCATGGGATGGTTCCCGACATAACGGACTTCGTTCCAACCGATGTGCGGAACCCGCAGCGCAATCCTTGCCCCCGACTCGTCCTTCACCTCGCTCGGGAAGCGCGTGACCTTGCCGCGGAAGACGCCGAGGCCACGGGTCGTGCCGTGCTCCTCGCCCTCCTCGAACAGCACCTGGAGGCCCAGGCAGAGCCCGAGGTAGGGGCGCCCATGATCGGTCACCTTGCGGATCGCGTCGCTGAGGCCGGCCTCCTCGAGGCGGCAGACCGCGTCGCGGAAGGCGCCGACGCCGGGAAGCAGGACGCCGTCGCTCGACTGCACGACCTTCGGGTCCGAGGTCACGACCGGCGTCAGCTCCGAACGTTCGAGGGCCTTCGCGACACTGCGGAGATTGCCGGCGCCGTAATCGACGAGCGCGATGCGAGGCCGCATGGCGCTACAGCGCCCCCTTCACCGTCGGGAGCCCCGTCTCGCGCGGATCGATCGCCACGGCCTCGCGCAGGGCGCGGGCGACGCCCTTGAAGGCGGCCTCGACGCAGTGGTGCGGGCTCTTGCCGTACCGCTTCTCGATATGGAGATCGAGACCTGCGCTCTGCGAGAAGGCGTACATGAAGTCTTCCGTCAGGCTCGCGTCGAAGGCGCCGATCCGGTCGTTCTCGAGCTCGAGCTGGTAGACGAGATAGGGCCGGTTCGAGACGTCGACGGCGACCTCCACCTTGGCCTCCGCCATCGGGAGCAGGCAGGCGCCGAAGCGGCGGATGCCGACGGCGCTGCCGAGCGCCTCGCGAAAGGCCTGGCCGAGGGAGATGCCGACGTCCTCGATGGTGTGGTGGAGATCGACCTGGAGATCGCCCTTCGCCTCGAGCTCGAGGTCGAAGAGACCGTGGCGCGCGAAGGACTCGAGCATGTGGTCGAAGAAGGCGATCCCGGTCGAGATCCGGTACTGACCGGACCCATCGAGATCGATCCGCACGCGGATCTCGGTCTCCTTCGTCTTGCGCGCGATGGTCGCGACGCGACCCCGACGCACGCCGTCGGTCGGGCGGCTTTCCTTCATGGCCATCATGGACCCTTCTTTACAGGGCAGCTCCGCCGTCCTCGTAAGAGGGTCGCTAGAGCTCGATCTCGCGCGCGGCTTCGCGTTCTCGGCGGGCGCGGCGGATCTTTTGTAGCCGCAGCTCCACCGACGCGCCATGGCCGGTCAGCCCCTCGACGTTCGCGAGCCGAACGATGTCGGCCCCGAGCTCGCGCAGCTTCGGCGGCTCGAACCGCATGAAGCTCGTGCGCTTGAGGAAGTCCTCCACCGAAAGCGGTGAAAAGAACCGCGCGGTTCCCCCTGTGGGGAGCACGTGATTCGGACCGGCGAGATAGTCGCCGACGGCGACGGGGGTGTAGTGGCCGAGGAAGATCGCCCCCGCGTTCTGGATCGCCTTCGAGGCCTTGTCGGGATCCTCGACGGCGAGGACGAGGTGCTCGGCGGCGTATTCGTCGGCGATCCGAAGCGACTCGTCGAGGCTGCGCGTCTGGACGATCGCCCCGCGCGCCTTGATCGACTTGGTCGCGATCACGGAGCGGTCGAGGGTCGCGAGCTGGCGCTTCACCTGGTCCTGGACCGCCGTGACGAGGGGCTTTACATGGGTGATCAGGATCGACTGCGCGAGCTCGTCGTGCTCCGCCTGGGAGATCAGATCGGCGGCGAGCCAGGCGGGCGTCGCCGTGCGGTCGGCCACGATGCAGACCTCGGTCGGCCCCGCCTCGCTGTCGATCCCGACCTGGCCGAACACCTGTTTCTTCGCGGTGGCGACCCAGACGCTGCCCGGGCCGGTGATCTTGTCGACGCGGGGCACGGTCTCGGTGCCGTAGGCGAGGGCCGCGATCGCGTGGGCGCCGCCCATCTTGAAGACGCGGTGCACACCGGCGACTCGCGCTGCCATCAGGACCTCGGCGCGGATGCGCCCATCGGGTCCGGGCGGCGTCACCATGATGATCTCGGGCACCTCGACGACCGAGGCCGGGATCGCGTTCATCACGACGGACGACGGATAGACCGCCTTGCCGCCCGGCACATAGAGACCGACGCGGGCGAGGGGCCGGACGCGCTGGCCCATGTAGCCGCCGCCCTCTTCGCGCATCTCCCAGCTCGAGGGAATTCGCTTGCGGTGGAACTCGCGCACGCGCATCGCGGCCTTGCCGATCGCCGCGCGGTCCGCAGAGGCCACACGATCGCAGGCGTCGTCCCATTCCTGCTTGGTGACTTCGAGCTTGTCGAGCTTCGCGCCATCGAATTTCTTGATGAAGGCGAATAGCGCCTCGTCACCGCCGGAGCGGACGTCGGCGATGATCTTCGCGACCTCGCGCTCCACATCGAGCACCGTGTCGCTGCGGCGATCACAGATCGCCTTCCACTCGTCGGCAAAGCCCACGTTGTCGCTCTTGAGGACACGCATCAGTTTCGCAGTCGTTTTGGCGGCCATCTCGTCACTCCCTGCCCGACACCCCAGTGTCTGTCCTAGGGAGCGGGCGGCCTCCCTGCGATCGTTCGCAAGAGAGGTCGCTCATGCCCCCGGCCAACGTCCCCCCACGACGCGCGGCCGACGTGCCAGGTCGAATCGCCGCTCCAGATCCACGAATCCCGCTCCGGCCAACATCTGCTCGACCGTACCAGCCTGTTCCGGCGACAGCTCGATCAGGAGCCAACCGCCGACCGAAAGATGAGACCCCGCTCCGGCGACCAATCGCCGGATCACGTCGAGACCGTCCTCGCCGGCGAAGAGCGCCATCTCGGGCTCATGCGCCAGCTCGGGCGGCAGCGACTGCGCGTCCCTTCGTGCCACGTACGGCGGGTTCGAGACCACGAGGTCGAAGCGTTCGTTCGCCACGGGCCCGAAGAGATCGCCGTACAGGAAACGAATCTTTTCTCCGTGTGGCAAGCGATCGGCATTTTCGGCCGCAATCTGAAGCGCCGCCTGGGAAAGATCCGTGGCGGTGATGTCGGCCTCCGGCCGCTCCGAGGCCA
>JANMTD010000339.1:0-24784 GCA_031390075.1 Deltaproteobacteria bacterium
ACGACGACGTGGTCTACCGCCTGTCGCTGACGAGCATCGCGAGCTCCGCCCAGAAATACCGCGGACGGGCGACGGCCTTCGCGATGAGCTTTCGACCCCTCGATGAAGCGGCGGCCCACTCGCTCGAGGTGACGCGTTTGCGAATCGCCCGAGCGCTCGAGCACGAGACGCTGCAGGCGCTGTCGGAGCGAACTCGCAACGACCTCGAGCTCGGCTACACCGGCGTGCTGAACGCCATCTTCGCCTCGACCGAGCTCGCTCGCGGCGCGCCCATCAAGATCGGGATCGCCGAGCCTTATCTGCCGCAGTCGCGCGAGGAGAAGGAGACGGCGAAGGAGACGGAGAAGAAGAAGGCGAAGCAGGAGAAGGACGCGAAGCACTGATCGGTCCACGGACCGCCGGGGCCGAAGCCGGTCGCGGTGTCCTGCGCGCGAGGCGCTCGAGCACGCGGACGAGGCGTGGATTGGCTTCGACGATGTGTCGGAAGCGGCGCTCGCCGAGCACGATCAGCCACGCCCTTCCCTGTGCCACGACGTCCCATGGCGACGCCTTGCCCGCGATCAGCCAATCACCGCCGAATACATCCCCGAGCTCGAGCCGGCCGAGCTCCTTGCGACGTGTCCGATCGATCTTCGCGAGCGATCCGGCGAGGACGACGAAGAGCCCCTCCGGCGGCGCGCCCTGGTCGACGACGCGCGTTCCGTCCTTCACCTCGAGCAGCCGGAACTGACGCGCGACCGCATCGCGCTCTGCGTGCGCGAACGCCGCGAAAAAGAGATTCGATCGGATCTGGCGATCGAGCATCCGCTCGCGCAGGAAACGAAGGATCCCCTTTGCCACGCTCGGCTCCCGCCGCATCAACGGAACGAGCACGCGCCGATCGATCGCGACGAGCTTCGTCTCGACGAGCGCCGCCACCGTCGCGTTGCGCGGCTGCTTCGTCATCAGCCCGATCTCCCCCACGAAATCCCCGCGCTCGATCACCGCGAGCTTTCGCCGCCCCTCGCCCTCCGCCCCCTCGGCAATCGGAATCACCGCGCCCTCGACGACGAGGTAGAGCGCGTTCGCGGCGTCGCCCTGGCGGAAGAGGACCTGTCCCTGCGCCAGATGGACGACCCGCACGCGGCTGATCAGCGCGTGGAGACTCGCTGGCTCGAGCGCCTGGAAGAGCGGCAGATTCGCGAGCTCGCTGCGAAGGGCAGAGCCCGGCTCTTCTTTCACACTGCGCGCTGCTTGACCGCCGACCTTGCCCGCCGGCGGGAGCGAGACCGCCTGCGCCGCCGCGACGTCGTCCCGAGCTCGCGCTCTCGAGCGCGCCCGCGCGCCGAGACGCAGATCGAGGGGCGTCTCCGCCGGCGAGACGTCGTGCGGGTCGAGGGGGATCTCGCTGATCTCCCCGGGCTGGGCCCCGGCCCACTGCACCGCCCGCGCATCCGGCAGGATCTCCGCCAGGGAGACGGCCTCCGAGGCGACTTTCGGAGCGCTCCTCGGTTTTTGGCGGTCGGCCGGCATCGTCTGATCCCCGAGTGCGATTCGATCGAGCCTCTTCAATGAGCTCAGAGGGTTATCGGAATCGGACCGGAGGGCGGCGCGTGATGCGAGTCACGAGGGGAGGCCGGGGGATCCTCGGTCAGCCGTCCCGGGGCGATTGGCGCGGCAGATCGACGCGCTCGTTGCGTTTTCGGGCTCCATCGAGGATGAGGTCGACCCGCGCCTGGAGGGATTTCGCGAGCTCCTCTTCGGGCCTGGCCAGTCGGATGCCCTCCACGAGGCCCGATTCGAGGGCGTCGAGGATCACCTCCGCGAGAAGCCTCGCCGGCAGATCCCGGCGAATCCGTTCGCGTTCCTGCTCGCCCTCGATCCCGGCGATCAGGGGGTGCGCGCCGTCCAGGGCCTGATCGCGGGCCCGTCCTGCCGTTCGCCAGGCTTCAAGGCGCAGGATAGGCGCATCGGCAGCGCGCCCGGCGAGGATCCGGCAAGCCAACCGAAGGCAGGGGCGGAGCCCGCGCTCTTCGATCGCAACCGAGGCCTCCGCCACGATCCGATCCGACTCGCCCCGGACCCAGGCCTCGGCGAGGGCGCTCTTGTTCGGGAAGTAATTGAAGAGAGTGGCCGGAGAGACGGCGGCGGCCTTGGCGATCTGCTCGGTCCGAGTCCGCCGGATTCCCTGCTCCCGAAAAAGAGCGACTCCGTTCGCAAGGATCTCATCGAAGGTCCGCCGCTTCTTCGTCGCCCGCAGACCATTCGTCGGGTCGAGCATCTCTGACTCCAAATAATAGTTACTATAATTTTCTACTAACTATCTATAATTCGCGAAGCGAACCTTATCGAATTCATAAATTGGAGTAACTACTAATAAAGATTAGATTTGATCATCGGCCTGGGACGGATTCGGGCGAGACCTCTCAGCGAGACGCGTTGCGGCGGGATGGGCGCATCAACGAACCGCCGAGCAGCAATACACCCATCACGCGCCCTCGATGGACCGCTCCGCGAACTCGATCGCCTTGATGGCAAATTCCCCCGCTCCGAATCCTGCCGTAGCCTCGACCTCGCAGCCCGAAACCCGAGCCGCCGCCAACACGTCGGAACGGACGCCCGCGAAGATCTCGAGGGTCGGCGCCGTCGCCCGGAGCGTCAACGCGACGACCTCCCGCCCCATCGAGACTGCGCCGTCGGCCTTGGCCTTGTTGATCGCCGCGAGGGCCGCGATCGCGACGTCGAAGCTCTCCGCGTGGGCGGGCGCCTCGATCCCCTGGAAGTCGCTGGAATTCGGCCAGGCGGCGCGGTGGACGCTCCGCTGGGCCGCGGGGGCCGACGGATCGAGCTCCGCCGCCTCCTGCGAATAGGCCCAGCTCCAGATCTCCTCCGTGATGAACGGCAGGATCGGCGCGAAGAGCCGCACGAGGACGGAGAGCCCGAGCCGCAGGGCGGCGACGGCCGAGCCGCTCGCGGCGGGATCGACCGCGGACGCCCCCGCGACCTCGCCCCGCGCGCGGGCCTTCGTCAGCTCGAGATAGGTGTCGGTGAAACGTGTCCAGAAGAAGGTCTCGGTCTCCTGGAGCGCGTGGGCGTATTGATAGGCGTCGAAGTTGCGCGTCGCGTTCCCGACGAGGTTCCGCAGCTGCAGGGCGAACGCACGGTCGAGCTCGTTCGTGATCGGCGCGATCTCCCCGGGCTGCGAGAGCACGAACTTGGCCGCGTTGAAGAGCTTCGTGACGAGGCGTTTGCCGATCTTCCAGACGTTCTCGTCGAAGGCCGTATCGGCGCCGAGGCGCGCCGACGCGGCCCAGTAGCGCGCCGCATCCGCGGTGTAGGTCTCGATGAGCGGCAGCGGCGTCATGACGTTGCCCTTGCTCTTCGACATCTTCTTGCGCTCGGGATCGAGGATCCAGCCGGAGATCAGCGCGTGGCGCCAGGGGATCTCGTCCTCGTGGAGCATCGCCTTCGCGATCGTGTAGAAGGCCCAGGTCCGGATGATGTCGTGGCCCTGCGGCCGGACGTCGGCGGGAAAGAGTCGCGCGTGGCGCTCGGCGTCCGTCCCCCAATGGGAGCTGATCTGCGGCGTCAGCGAGCTCGTGAACCAGGTGTCGAAGATGTCGGGATCGCCGACGAAGCCGCCGGGCTTGCCGCGCTGCGCCTCGGAATGACCCTTCGGCACGTCCGTCGTCGGATCGACGGGCAAGGCCTCCGCCGCGGCGACGATCGGATGGTCGTAGTCGGGGCGCCCGTTCGCATCGAGCGGATACCAGACCGGGATCGGCACCCCGAAATAACGCTGCCGCGACAGACACCAATCGATCGCGAGATTCTCGGTCCAGTCGCGGAAGCGCGTCCGCATGTGGGCCGGATGCCATTCGACCTCTTCGCCCTTCGCGATCAGGTCGGCCTTGCGGTCGAGGAGACGACAGAACCATTGCCGGGTCGTCAGAAGCTCGAGGGGTCGGTCGCCCTTCTCGAAGAACTTGACCGAATGCTGGATCGGTTCGGGCTCGCGCACGAGGGGCGCGCCGTTCCCCGTCGCGGAGGCGCTCGGATCCCGCAGCAGCTCGACGATCCGCGCCTGGGCCTGCTTCACGTTCTTGCCCGCGATCTCCGCGTAGGCCGCATTCGCGCGCGGCACGTCGAGGCTCGCGAACGGCGCCTTGCCGAAATCGACGGGCCGCAGCCGCCCCTCGTTTCCGATGATCTGTCGCAGGGCGAGCCCCTCCGTCCGCCACCACTGGACGTCCGTCTGGTCGCCGAAGGTGCAGACCATGAGAATGCCCGTTCCCTTCTCGGGATCCGCGAGCTCGCTCGGAAAGATCGGAACCGGCGCTCGAAATAACGGGCTCACCGCGCGCTTCCCGAAAAACGACTTGTAGCGCTCGTCGTCGGGATGGGCCGTGACGCCGACGCAAGCGGGCAGGAGCTCGGGGCGCGTCGTCGCGATCACGATGCGCGCGGCGGGCTCCCCCTCGACCGCGAACTCGAGCTGGTGGAAGGCGCTGGGGACCTGCCTGTCCTCGACCTCGGCCTGGGCGACGGCGCATTGAAAATCGACGTCCCACATCGTCGGCGCGTCGGACGTGTAGACGTGACCCTTCTGCCAGAGATCGAGAAACGAGAACTGGGATACGCGTCGACACCGCGCGTCGATCGTCTGGTATTCATGACGCCAATCGACGGACACGCCCAGCCGATGCCAGAGCACGCTGAAGGCCTGCTCGTCCTCCTTGATGAGATCGAAGCAGGCCTCGATGAAGTTGGGCCGCGAGACGAGGCGCGCGGGCTTCTTGCGCGTGTCGGCGCTCGCCTGCTCGAAGCGCAATCCCGCCTCGTAGGGCGTATTGGGGTCACAGCGGATGTGATAGTAGTTCTGGACCCGACGCTCGGTCGGGAGGCCGTTGTCGTCCCAGCCCATCGGGTAGAAGATGTTCATGCCGGTCATGCGCTTGTAACGCACGACGACGTCGGCTTGCGTGTACGAGAAGACGTGGCCGATATGGAGCGAGCCGGATGCCGTCGGCGGCGGCGTATCGACGACGAAGGTCTCGCTGCGGCCGCGGGACTCGTCGTAGTGGTAGACGCCTTCGTCCTGCCAGAAGCGGTCCCAGCGCGCGGAGATCTCGTCGGCGTCGAAATGCTTCGGGAGCTTGCTGGGATCGATCGCGCGGACCTGCGCGCGCGGGGCGGGCCGGGCCACACCGCCGGTTTTCTCGGACTGGCTCATCTCGGTCTCTCGATTCGCATGCGACGGGCGTTCGACGGGCTCTCTACAGTCTCTCTTCAGGAGGAGGGCGCGGCCAGCATAGTGCAGCCCATTCCCGGAGTCCCCGTGCAGCGAATACCGGAGCGCACATCCGGTGCTTCCCCGAGCGAATGCTGCGAGCGGCGCGAGCACGGCACGTCGGACTCGGGTCGAGGCCTGATTCTTCCGACAGGGCCCGCATGATATTCGGCAAGCGCAAGTCGACGGAGAAGACGGACGCGCCCGAGGATGCAGAGGCGTCATCGGAAGGGTCGCCCGGCGCGGGCGGCGGCCAGGCGGCCCGCGATCCGATTCCCGCCGATCGGGCGCTCGACCTCATCGCCGAGATGCTGCGCACGTTGGGTCAGAACGCCTTCGACGTCGGCTCGATGAGCGCCGACGATGTATCGGAGCTCTTCGAGGGCTGGGCGCGCCATCTGCTCATCGGCACTCCGGCTCCCGGACGTCACACCGCCGCCCAGGGCGACGCATCGACCAGGGGCAACACCACTTCGGGAGCCCGCCGCGATCTTCCGGGACTCCGCCGCGCCTTCGTCGACCACCGAGTCTCCGAAGCCCGCCACGTCAAGATCTCGCTCGGCGAGTTCCGCGAGGCGACCTGGGCCTTCATCAACGGCCTGCGCCGCTCGCTCTCCGCGGAGCAGTCGGCCGACCGCCGGATCAGCCACCGCATGCGACGCCTGGAGGGCGCGGTCCGGAGTGGGGATCCGACGAAGATCAAGGCCGAGGCCCAGGACACGGTGACCCTCTTGACCGAGTTCCTGGCCGAGCGCGGGACACGCCACCAGGACCAGATCTCTGCCATGGCCGCGCGCCTCGAGACCCTGCGCGACGAGCTCGACAACGTCCGGGCCCAGGCCTCGATCGACGGGCTGACCCAGGTCTACAACCGGGCGTCCTTCGACGAACAGATCGAGCGCGAGGTCGACCTCGCGACGCTCTTCGGCAAGCGCGGCTGCCTCTTCATGCTCGACCTCGATCATTTCAAGTGGATCAACGACAAGCACGGCCACCCCTGCGGCGACCAGGTGCTGCGCGAGACCGCCGATACCCTCACGCGCTGCTTCAAGCGCAAGGACGACTTCGTCGCGCGCTACGGCGGCGAGGAGTTCGTGGTCGTGCTCCGCGAGCTCAACATCGCGACGGCGCGGAGCGTCGCCGAGCGGGGGATGGGGGCGATCCGGCTCCTCGAGGTCCACCGCGAGGGCCTCCCCGAGCCGCTTCGGATCACGGCGTCGATGGGCATCGCCCGCCTGCGCCCCGGCGAGACCGCCGCCTCCTGGATCGAGCGGGCCGACCGGGCCCTGTACCAGGCCAAGAACGGCGGCCGCGACCGGATCGAGGTCGATCCGATCGACCTCGAGGAGAAATGAGCTCGACTCGCTCCCGGCGCGGATTCGCCAGCAGAAACGCATCTTTTCCCCGTGGGCGCCTTGCCACTCCGGGGCCTCCCCCGTACGATCCGGCGCCTCGATCCAACCTCCAAGGCCAATCGAGCGATTCCACGGCATCCATTCGTTTCAGGGAGCAGCACGTTCCGATGGCAAAGACATCCCAGGTCAACCGCGACAACCGCCGCCTCGCCCTCATCGAGAAGTATTCCGCGCGCCGCGCCGAGCTGCGCGCGAAGCTCCACGATCAGAACGCATCGATCGAAGAGAAGCTCGAAGCGCAGAAGGGCTTCGCGAAGCTGCCGCGCAATTCCTGCCCGACCCGCAAGAACAACCGCTGCGCGATCACGGGCCGCTCGAAGGCCTACTACAACAAGTTCGGCATCTCCCGCATCGCGCTGCGCGAGCTCGCGCTCCGCGGGCAGCTACCGGGCGTGCGCAAGTCGAGCTGGTAGGAGAGAGATCGTGAAGCCTGAAATCCATCCCGAATATCACAAGGTCATCTTCGTCGACTCCGCGACCGGCAGCGAATGGGTCAGCCGCTCGACGGCAACGTCGAAGGAGACCCGATCGCTCGAAGGCGAGGAAGTCCCGGTCATCCGCCTCGAGATCTCGTCGGTCAGCCATCCCTTCTGGACCGGCAAGCTGCGCGAGCTCGACACCGACGGAAAGATCGACCGCTTCCGCAAGCGCTACGGCGTCAAGAAAAAGTAGCGTCGAGGCGAATCGACGCCTCCATCTGATCGGATCCGATCGGATCTGGAAACACGACGAGGGGCCCCGGGGCCCCTCGTGTCGTTTCCAGCGCTGGCGGCCGTCGGCTCTAGCGACCGCTCAGCTTCTTGCGGATCTTGTTCTTCAGGCGGATCGCGCCCGGCTGGAGCTTCGCGTCGTCGGTGCCGAGGAGGAATCCGTCGAGGCCGCCCTTCTTCTGCACGCTGCGCAGCGCCCGCGTCGAGACGTTCATCGGGATCCGGGTGCCGAGCGCGTCGGACGGGAGCCGGACCTTCTGGAGGTTGGGCTCGAAACGCCGAGAGGTGACGCGATGGGAGTGGGACACATTGTGTCCGTACTGAACCTTCGTGCCGATCAATGCACAGACTCTCGCCATTACCTTGCTCCTCTTCGCGGGAGCGCAGTAGGTAGCGAGACGCCGTGCCCGGGTCAACCGGCATCGGTCCTTCCGTGATCCCGTCCCTTTGGGGCAAGGACCATTCGGATCGTCCCGACCCGACCACGGGCCCGCCGCTATTCTTCGCGCCCTATACGAAGCAATCCGAAGGAGAGCACGTGGTCACGATCGGTATGAACTATTTCGTCATCCCCGGCAAGGAGCAGATCTTCGAGGACGCCGTCGCGAACGTGATCGAGACCATGAAGGGCATTTCGGGTCACGACGCCTCGTCCCTTTATCGCGAGGTCGCGGACGGCGAGCCGACCTACCTGATCGTCTCCCGTTGGCAGAACGAGAAGGCCTTCGACGATTTCGTCGCGTCCGACGCCTTCAAGAAGGTCACCAACTGGGGCTCGGCGCACATCCTGCGCGGTCGACCCCAGCACACGACCTATCAACACAGCTGATCCCATGCCGGACGACCTCTCGGATTCGCGAGCGAGCGGCCTCCCGCTCCACACCCGCTCGCTCAGCGTCCATCTCGAACGCACCGCCGCCGACCGCTGGCACGCGCGCGGCGACGTGATCGACCTGCGCAAGAACGGCTGCGTCCCCTCGGTCGACGACGTCCAGCCCGCCGGCATCATCCACATGATGAAGATCGAGCTCGATTTCGAGCCCGAGTCCCTGCGCATGGAGCGGATCGAAGTCGACCAGCCCTTCGTCGCCGTCGAGGCTTCGAAGGCGACCGGCGGCGAGTGCTGCCGCGATCCCGCGCCACGCCTCGTCGCGATGGCGGGCGACACCCTCGACGCGGGCTTCACGCGGCGCCTGTCCCAGGCCTTTGGCGGCCCGCTCGGCTGCTCTCATCTCCTGACGCTCTTCCAGCTGATGGCGTCGAGCGTGCCCGGGGCGATGGCCCTCGAGCGCGCGCGTGAAACGAGCGAAGGAACGCCGACCGCGCCCGGTACGCGCTTCTTCCGGCGCAGCATCTACATCGACGGCGATCTCCTCGTCGACGGCTCCATCGGCGTCGCGATCCAGCTCGCCGACACCCACACGCGGCCGCCCTCCCCGGGCAACCGCGGATTCGAGCGCCTCGTCCAGTCCCACGAAGTGAAATGCTTCGCCGGCATCGAGCGCAAGCGCTTCCAGCTCGAGCGCCTCGAAGTCCGCGAGCGGACGCGCGATCTCGAAGCCCATGCAAACGCGGCCTGGATCCATCACGACGCGCTCGTGGCCCCCCTCGTCGGCAATCCGATGATCCCGGGCATGGCGGGCCGGATCTTCAAGCTCCTCGGCGCCGATGCGACGAAGCGAACGATCCAGGACAGCCTCCTCCAGCTCGCCCCGGGCTTCATCCAGATCACCGCCGCCTTGATGGACCACCAGTTCAGCCGACGCTCGGCGGAATCGATCGCCGCCGAGCCCGCGTCACCGAGCGTCGCCGGAATCGGCGGCATGCCCGACAGCTGTTACATGTGGCGCCGGGACAGCCCCTACGCAGTCTCGCGTCGGGAAGCCATGCTTCCTCGCTAAGAGCTGCCTCTCGAAGTTTTGCCTCGCTGAAACACGAGCAGCTTGTTGTTCGCAGGCATCTCGTTCGCCTCGACGAGGCGAAGTCCTGCGCTCCCCGCCTGCTCGATCACACGCTCGAGCTCGCGCACACCCCACTCGGGGTTGCGGCGGCGGAGATCGGCGTCGAAGGCCTCGTTGCTCGGGGCGGTGTGCAAGCCGCCGACGCGGAAGGGGCCGTAGAGAAAGAGCAGGCCCCCGTCGACGAGGATCCGGCCGGCGCCCGCGAAGAGCCCCTCGGCGACGGGCCAGGGCGCGATGTGGATCATGTTGGCGTTGAAGATCGCGTCGACGGGGCCGACCGCCCAATCGCCCTCGCGCATGTCTAGGCGGATCGGCGCGGCGACGTTCGCGAGACGCGCCTCGGCGCGCCAGGCTTCGATCGACGCGAGGGAATCCGCGTCGAAGTCGCTCGGCTGCCAGCGCAGATGGGGGAGCGCTTCCGCGAAACAGACCGCGTGCTGGCCCGTTCCGCTCGCGATCTCGAGGACGTGCATCGGCCGCGGATTCGAGTCCGCGGCGGGCGCGGCGAGCCAGCGCGTCAGGATTGCGAGAATCGGACCGCTGTTTCGCTGAGTGGCCGGGGCGTCGAGTCGGGTCATCGTCGTCTTCTACCCGATTTTGACGCGCCGGACACGGAGCGTTTCGAGTCCGCCGACTCGTCAGTCCTGATTCAGGTCCGGTCCCCAGGTGCCGTTGCCCTCGGTCCAGTCGCTCATGCGCGGAATCTGGCGCGCGCTCTCCCAGGACGGATTCGGATTCACCGGCCGCGCCTGCACGAGCGGGCGTGCGCCTTCCGGGCCGTCGCCTTCCGCGGCACAGAGAAACGGATACCGGATCTTCGTGAGCGGGGCGCAGTCGTCGGCCGCGGGGGCCGCTTCCTCGGCGCCCGGGTCGATCGCCGGTTTCGACAAGTCGATTCCGTCGAGCGCGAAGGCGGATCCAGTGAACGTGAGGGTCAGCAGAACAGCAGCAAGAACAGCATGTCGGAGCATCATCGGGGAGTCCCTCGGTTGGGTGTCCTCCCTCTCTCCCCCCGTGGCGATACTCGCACGATTGGCGGGTGATGCAAAAGCGGGCCGGCTTCGGCCCTGCTAGACCCCCGGGTCGGGCGTGCCGCCCTCCGCCTTCAGCAGCGGGGCGAAGCGCGGCTTGTCCGTCGCCTTCATGTAGGCGTCGTGGGCCGTGACCTTCTTGTCCTTCACGTACTGGAAGAGCACGTCGTCCATCGCCTGCATGCCCTGGGCCTTCCCCGACTGGATGATCGACGAGAGCATGGGCGTGTTCCCGTCACGGATGATGTTGGGCAGACCCTGGGTCCGGAGCAGGATCTCGTTCGCCGCGATGCGCCCCGGCTTGTCGGCCCGCGGCAAGAGCAGCTGGGACACGATCCCCGCCAGCGACTCCGACAGCGAGAGGCGCACCATGTTCTGCTCCTCCGCGGGGAACGCGTCGATGATGCGGTCGATCGTCTTGGCGGCATTGTTGGTGTGGAGCGTGCCGAAGACGAGCATGCCCATCTCGGCGGCGGTGATCGCGAGCCCAATCGTCTCCATCTCGCGCATTTCGCCGACGAGGATCACGTCGGCATCCTGGCGGATGGCGGAACGCAGCGCCGGCGTGAAGCCCTGGGTGTGGAGCCCGACCTCGCGGTGGGAGAAGAGCGAGTTCCGGTTCTGGTGTACGAACTCGACCGGATCCTCGATCGTCACGATATGGCGCGAGTAGGTCTTGTTGATCTTGTCGATGATGGCGGCGAGCGTCGTCGACTTGCCCGAGCCGGTCGGGCCCGTGACGAGCACGAGGCCCTGCTTGAGATCGGCGAGGTCGCGCACCGCCTGCGGCAGATTCAGATCCTCGAGCGAGATGATCTTCTCGGGGATCATGCGGAAGACGCAGGCGGCGCCGGAGAGCTGTAGAAAGTAGTTCGCACGGAAACGCGCGACGCCCTCGAGGCTGAAGGCGAAGTCGAGATCCCCCGTCGCGTCGTACTCGTTCCAACCGCGCTGGGAGGCGACCTCCTGCATCATCGCGCGCAGGTCGTCGTGGCCGATGGCGTCCTGTCCATCGATCGTCCGCACGGAGCCCTTCGACCGGAAGCGCGGCGGCTGACCCGCGACCAGATGCAGGTCGGAGCCGTCGAATTCCTTCAGGTGTCTGAGCAGCAGATCGATCTGGGCCACTGGATTCCTCTTCGCGATGCAGCCTCACGCGCCCGCGGTGATGAGCTTCTCTTCCTCGGCCAGCGAGAGCGCGACCTCGCGCGTGATGCGGCCCTTCGCGACGAGGTCGTTCAGCGACTGCTCGAGCAGGTACATGCCGTGGGCCTTGCCCGTCTGCATCGAAGAACGGATCTGGATCGTCTTCTGGTCGCGGATCAGGTTCCCGATCGCGCGGTTGATGACGAGCATCTCGAGGGCGGGGACGCGGCCCTGGCCGTCCGAGGTCGGAACCAGGCGCTGCGAGATCACGGCGCGCAGCGACTCCGAGAGCATCGCCCGGACCTGATCCTGCTCGTTGGACGGAAACGCCCCGATCATGCGGTTCACGGTCCGGACGGCGTTCGCCGTGTGCAGCGTCGCGAGCACGAAATGCCCGGTCTCGGCGGCGGTCATCGCCAGGCTGATCGTCTCGAGGTCCCGCAGCTCGCCGATCACGATGATGTCGGGATCCTCGCGCAGCGCGGCGCGAAGCGCCCGGGAGAAGGTCTTCGTGTGGTGGCCCGCATGCCGCTGGTTCACGAGGCAGCGCTTCGAGGGATGCACGATCTCGATCGGGTCCTCGACGGTCAGGATGTGGTCGTCGCGGTTCTCGTTGATGTGGTTCACGAGGGCGGCGAGGGTTGAGGATTTGCCGCAGCCGGCGGGACCGGTGATCAGCACCATGCCCTGGTGATAGTCGGTGTACTTCTTCAGCTCGTCGGGGAGACCGAGCTCCTCGAGGGTCGGCGGGCGATCGGGGATCGAACGGAACACCGCGTCGAGGCCGCGCTGCTGGCGATAGGCGTTGGCCCGGAAGCGGCCGATGCCCGGAAGGTCGAAGCAGAAGTCGAGCTCACCTTCGTGGCGGAGCTGATCGCGTTGCTCGGGGGTGAGCGACGCCGCCACCATTCGCTCGACCGCCGCCGGATCGATCGACTCGTCCACCACGACGAGCTCGCCGATGCGGCGCTGTTTGAGCGAGCCGCCGGCGTGCAGGTGGACGTCGGAGGCCTTCGCCTCGACCCCGGCGGCGAGGATCTCTTCGAGGCGCTTGCGGTCGGCGGCGGTGGGCTCCGGGACGACGAGCTCGAGGGAGGGTCGACCGCGGGCGGTAGTGGACGTCGCGGGCGCGGGCGGCACCGGTTGCTGTTGTGCGGCGACAGGCGCGGCCGAGGCAGCAGTGGCGGCGGGCCTCGGCACTGCGACAGGCGGCGCAACAGGATGCGCGGCGGCGGTCGGGGGCGACGCGACGGCGGCGGTCGTCGATGGCTGCGATTTCGGGAGCGGCCGCGCTTTCTCGGCCGCAGCCGGCGGTGATTCGTAGAGGGAGTCGATGTCGCCTGCGGTCATCGGCGCGGCGTTCTTCGCGGCGTGCTCGGCGGCGCGGTGGACCTCGCTGGGCGCTCGGGCCGGCGTGGGCTTCGCTGCGGGCTGAGCCGCCGGGGGGCTCGCCGGCGCGCGTTCCGGGGCGTCGCCGCCCATGCGCGCGCGCTGCTTCTCGACGAGATCCTTCTGGACCTGCTGGAGCTTCGCGACCTGGTCGCGGTCGAGCAGGCCCAGCTGCATCATCACCTGCGCGAGCCGGGGATTGCCCGTCGACTCGCTCTCGGCCATCGCCCGCGAGACCTCTTCCGAGGTCAGCATCTTCAGTTGGATCGCCAGGCGACCCACCAGCGGTATCGGCTTGTCCTGCCCCATCGAGGCCGCCTATCGGCCGGTCTCGACACCGCCCTGAGCGCCGGCCCCCTCGCGGCCCCGGTTTTTCGCCAAAGGGGTCGCCCCGATACCCGGGCCGAACGCGGCTGGGCTAGGGTCCGGCCCCGGAGTCCCCGTGTCCCTCGAAGAACCCCCGAAGAGCCCCGCCGCCCCCGAGCGCCCCATTCGGCCCGCCCCGACCCTGGACGGCGCCCAGCGCCGCTATCTGCGCAGCCTGGCCCATCCCCTGAAGCCCGTCGTATTCGTCGGCGAGGGGGGCGTCAGTCCCGCGGTCGAGAAGGCCGTCGCGGCCGCCCTCGAATCCCACGAGCTGATCAAAGTCCGCCTGCGACAGCCCGCGGACAAACAATCCGCCGCCAAGCAGCTCGCGACGGCGAGCCACGCCGCCCTGTGTGGCGTCGTCGGCCACACCGTCGTCCTCTACCGCCCCGCCCCGGAAGATCCCCAGATCAAGCTCCCGCGCAGGGACTGAGCGCGGCGATCCGACGGCGCTCGACTTGCCCCATTCGAATTCCGCGTGCTATCGACACTGACCCATGGCATGGACCCGACGTAGATTGCGGATGTGGAGCGCTCTCTGCGCTGCGCTGCTCGTCTGCGCGGCGATTCCGCACGCTCATGGCGGCCAGCATGCCGACCAAAACAGCGGCGAGCACGCGGTTCACGCCGCAAATCCGGCGCCGGCCGGCGACCTACCGGCGGGTCGGGTCGCCTCCGCAGACGGTGTGCTCGTCCCCGACGACGCGCATGAGTCCCACTCGCCGAGCCTCGCGTTCGACGCCCATCCCTGCACCCTCTGCCGCGACAAATCGACGCACGATCTCGCGGCGGTTCATTCCGAGCCCCTCCGGCTCGAGGTCTGCGAGCGCAGTCCCTGCGCGCCCATCTCCTTCGCACGGCGCCCCGAGCTCCTGCTCGCGCAGCACCATCCGGCCCGCGCGCCCCCGCGCGCCTAGCTCGGCCCTCGTCCGTCCGAACCGCCCGCGCTGCCCCTTCGCTCGCCCTCCCTTTCCGGGGCGAGGGATCGTGCTCCGCCGTCCATTTGCCCATCCCGCGCGTCGCCGCCCAGGCAGCGCGCGAAAGAGGTTTTCGATGTCCAGCTTCATCCGGCCCACGCGCGCCACATCGCGTGCATTCGCTTTCCTGTGCGCCCCGATCCTGCTCTCCTTTCCAGCGACCAGCTTTGCGCAGACCGAGACCGCACCCGACGACGCGCGCGAGCACGCCCACGAACACGCGCACGAAGAGCACGACGCCACCGAGACGATCGTCGTCACCGGTTCACCCCTCGAGCACGCCCGCGACGAGCTCGCGATCCCCGTCGACCGGATCGAGAAGGCCGAGATGCTCCAAAATCTCGGTTCGACGCTGGGCGAGACGCTCTCCCGCGTCCCGGGCCTCACGACAACGGGCTTCGCCGGCGGCGCGAGTCGGCCTATCGTGCGCGGCCAGGACGCGTTCCGAACCGAGGTCCTCGAGGACGGACTCCGAACCCAGGACGTCTCGCAGGAGAGCCCGGACCACGGCGTGCCGATCAACCCGCTCGCCGCGCGCAGGACCGAGATCATCCGCGGGCCCGCGACCATTCGGTATGGCGGCGGTGCCTCGGCCGGCGTCGTGAACGTGATCACGGATCGCGTTCCCGATCGAAAGCCGGACGAACCGATCTCGGGCGATGTCTTCGGCGGCATCGGACTTCTCGCCGACGAGCGCGACGTCGCGGGCAGCCTCGATGGCGGGTTCGGCGACATCGCCTGGCACGCCGACGGAGCCCTTCGCCGCGCGAACAACTACTCGATTCCCAACGACGCCAACCCTCACACACAACCCGGCTCTCAGTTCGAGTCCTACTCGGGCTCCCTCGGCGCCGCCTGGATCGGCGACATCGGCCGGCTCGGCTTCGCCTACATTCGCGCAGAGGACAACTACGGCATCCCGGAAGAGGACGAGCCTGTCGAGATCGATATGCACATCGATCGCTATCGCTTCGAGGGCGACTTCACGCCCGCGCTTCCGGGAATCCGCGAGATACGCGTGCGCGGCGTCTACTCCGACTACGAGCACGACGAGATCGCCGACAACGTCGTCGGACAGACCTATCGCAACGAGGAATTCGACGGCCGCCTCGAGCTCGTCCACGAGACCGTCGCGGGCTTCGCCGGCGCCCTCGGGCTGCATGGCCGCAACCGCGACTTTCGGGCCGAGGGCGAGGCGGCGGAATTCCTCGCCCCCACCGATACCGCGATGGTCGCGGGCTATCTCTTCGAGGAACGCGACCTGACATCGAGGCTCGTCGGCGAAGTCGGCTTCCGCGCCGAATACACGCGCGTCGAGGGCAGCGACATCGACGACGTAGAACGCGATCTCGACTTCGTTCCGCTCTCGGGCTCTGTCGCGCTCCTCTACGACCCGACGGACTGGTTCGGAATCGGACTCAACGGCTCGATCAGCCAGCGCGCGCCGACCCAGGTCGAGCTCTTCGCCCGCGGTGGCCACGAGGCGACGAGCACCTTCGAAATCGGTGACCCCGATCTCGACGAGGAGACTTCGTACACCGGCGAGCTGCGCGCGACCGCGAAGGTGAGCCGCGGCCGGGTCGAAGGCGCCTTCTTCGTCACGCAGTACGAGGGCTTCATCTACGGGAGCCAGACGGGAAACTTCGTAGACGAGGACGGCAACCCGATCGACCCGGTCGATCCCGGAGCGTTGCAGGAGCTCCTCTATACCGACCGCGACGCGCTCTTCTATGGCGGGGAGCTTTCGGGCAATTTCGATCTGGTGAAGCTCTCATTCGGCCAGATCGGCGTCGACGGTCGCTTCGACGTCGTGCGCGCGCGCTTCACCGACGGCAACGAAGGCAGCCTGCCGCGTATCGTGCCGATCCGCTGGGGTGGCGGCCTCTATTTCGCGAACGAGACCCTCGACGCGCGCATCGGTTTCCTGCGCAACGAAGCGCAGAATCGCACGACGGAATTCGAATCTTCGACGGCGAGCTTCACCTATCTCGATGCTTCCCTCGCGTACCACTTTGAGCCGATCGAAGGTGTCAAACTCGACGCCACCGTGGTGGGTCGCAATCTGAACGATGTGCGCGGCCGCAACCACGTCGCCTTCAACAAGGAGGACATCCTCCTCCCCGGTCGGAGCATCCGATTCGGGCTGCGCACGCAGTTCTGAGATGGGGCGCGGGAGGCGGGGCGGCCCGCCTCCCGCGTGATACCGTGTCGAACATGGAACCGATCTCGCGTCGCGTCGAAGGCGCCCACGGACTGATGCTGCACGTGCTCGAATGGAGCAGCGAGGGCGTGCCCCTCGTGCTGCTCCACGGGGGCGGCAACGAGGCTCATCTCTGGGACGACTTCGCGCCCTGCATAGCGCCCCACTACCGGGTACTCGCCGTCGATCAACGGGGCCACGGCGATTCCGACTGGGATCCGCAGGGCCGTTACGACTCGGACAGCATGGCCGACGATCTCGAGCAGGTGCTCGACGCCTACGCGATCGATCGCTTCGTGTTGATCGGGTTCTCGATGGGCGGGCGCGCGGGGATGATCTTCGCGGGCCGCCACCCGCAGCGCCTCGCCGGGCTCGTGCTCGTCGACATCGGCCCCGAGCTCGACGCGCGCGGGCGGATCCGGATCGGGGGCGAGATGACGGAGCAGCGCGCGCCGATCTTCGACTCGATCGAGCAGTACACGCGGCTGTTGTCGCGCAACTATCCGGCGGGCAGCCCCGAAGCGCTCCAGAGGATGGCGAAATACGGCCTGCGGACCCGCGCCGACGGGCGCTTCGAGCTCAAATCGGATCCGTTGCTCCGCTCCGAGCGGGGCGATCCCGCGGTGGCGCTTGCCCAGGAGAAAGCCCTCGCGGAGCGCATGTGGGACGCCCTCGCCAAGCTGCCCTGCCCGACCCTCGTCGTGCGGGGCGCTGCCTCCGACATCCTGTCGCCCGAGATCGCCGACAGGATGGTCGACGAGGTGCTCCAGAAGGGCCGCCTGGCGGTCGTTCCCCAGGCCGCGCACTCGGTCGCGACGGACAATCCGAAGGGCTTCGAAGAGGCCGTCGGCGCGTTCGTCCTGGGCTGAGCCCGCTCGGGCGTTTTTCGGACGCTTCTCGGGGACTGTGTCGAGCAGCTCCGCCCGGGCTTCGCTCCTCTCCGCATCCAGCATCAAGCCAGGGCGGATCCACTCCGATGTCGAACCCGTCGTGTTCGCGCAGTCCCGGCGCGGGCCCAGCGGGAGACGTCATGCACTTCGACCTCGTCGTGATCGGCGCCGGACCGGCGGGCTGGTCGGCTGCCCTCCAGGGCGCCAAGCTCGGCCTCGAAGTCGCCGTCGTCGAGCGCGGCCTCATGTTGGGCGGCGCCTGCGTCCAGACGGGAACGCTGCCCTCGAAGGCCCTCCGCCACACCGTCCTCGAGCTCGTCAACAGCCGCCGCGCAGCGCAGCTCGGTGTCCACTCGACCCAGATCCGGCCGCTCTCGATCAACGACCTGCGCGGCCCGCGCGACATGCTGATCGCAAACCACCAGCAGACGATCCGCTCCTTCTTCGACCGCAATCGCGTGCAGGTCCTGCCCGGTTCGGCCTCGTTCATCGCGCCGAACCGGATCCGCATCGCGAATCGGGACGGCGAGGAGATCGTCGAGGCGGACCACGTCGTGATCGCGACCGGGAGCCGGCCGCGGCGCCCGCAGGAGATCCCGATCGACGATCACGTGATCGTCGACAGCGACACGCTCCTCGATCTCGACACGATCCCCAAGAGCCTCGCCGTGATCGGGTCCGGCGTCATCGGCTGCGAGTACGCGACCGTCTTCGCGACACTCGGCACACGGGTCACGATCATCGATCGCCGCGAGAAGCTGCTCCGCGACCTTGACTCCGACATCCTCGATCACCTGCGCCACGCCATGTTCGCGATGGGCATCCGCGTGCTCCAGCAGGAGCGGATCAGCGGCGTCCGCATCGAGAACCAGAAGCGCCACCAGGAGGGCGTCATCTACCTCGAGAGCGGCCGGACCGTCCGGGCGGAACGCGTCCTGATCGCCGCCGGCCGGGTCTCGAACGTCGAGGCCCTCGACCTCGCGCGCGTCGGCATCCAGACCGACGAGTCGGGCCTGGTCAAGGTCGACGAGAGCTTTCGCACCGAGGTCGAGAACGTCTACGCCGTCGGCGACGTGATCGGCTTCCCGGCGCTCGCATCGACGAGCATGCACCAGGGCCGTCTCGCGGTGCTGCATGCGACGGGTCGCCCCCGGCCTTCGACGTCGGTCCTCCCGGTGGCGATCTTCACGATTCCGGAGATCTCCGCGGTCGGCCGGACGGAGGACGCATGTCGCCAGGAGGGGATTCCGTACGAGGTCGGGATCGCGCGCACGAGCGAGACGCCGCGGGGCCAGATCGTGCGCGACGATGGCCTGCTCAAGCTGATCTTCCGCCGAGACACCCGCGAGATCCTCGGCGTCCACATGATCGGCGTCGCCGCGAGCGAGCTGATCCACGTGGGCATGATGCTGGTCCAAATGAAGGGCACCCTCGACGACGTGCTCGGCGCGGTCTTCAATTACCCGACGCTGTCGGAGAGCTACCGGATAGCGGCGCTCGACGGGCTCAATCGGCTGTAGACCGGTCTCTAGACCAGACGGCGCTCCGCTCTGTTTGCGATGCGGATTGCGGCAGTGGTCGCGAGCAGCAGGAGCGCCGCGATCAACACGATTGCAGCCGGTCCCGAGCTGGTCGGGACGCCCGGAGGCGGTTCGACGCAGCCGTCGATCGGATCATGGCGACAACCGGAGACGGCATCGCACGACTCCGCCGTGCACGGATCATCGTCCTCGCAGTCGAGGGTTCCGGAGGCGACGCAGCTTCCGACCACACACACATCCCCGGTCGTACAGGCGTCGTCGTCGGCACACCCGACCGCGTCGAGAACGGCGTCGATCGGGCAGTCTGCGGAGCTGCCGCCGCAAACCTCGGAGACATCGCAAGCTCCGGCCGAGGATCGGCACTCGACCCCCTCTGCCCGGTAGAGGTCGCCCGGACAGGCATCTCCCGCCCCATCGCAGGTCTCCGCGAGGTCGCACCCCCCAACCGCGCCACGACATGTGTCCGTCCGTTTCAGATCCGCAGGGCAGGCGGAATTCTCTCCGTCGCATGTCTCCGTCCAATCACACACGCCGGCCGCCAACCGGCAGGGCGCGCCCCCTGTCACCAGCGAATCCGCCGGACAGAGCCCGGTCACGCCATCGCAGACCTCTGCCGAATCGCAGATTCCGACCGCCGATCGACAGACCGTACCGACGACTTCGAAGCTGCAGACGGACGAGCAGCAATCGCCCGAGACGAGATTGCCGTCGTCGCAACTTTCGCCCGCGTCCAGTGTGCCGTCGGCGCAGGTCGTGATGCGCCGGGCGTCGACGAGGGTCGCGACGGCGCCGACCGTCGCCTGCACCGCGCTGAAGCCGAGCGCGAAGTCCGCGTCGGAGTAGGTTGCGTAGACGTCGCTGTTGCGGTGCCAGGTCGGGTTCGCGCCGTTTCCGATCTCGGCGCGTCGGCGATTGTCGCGCACGCTGATCGCCGCCACGTCGTTCTGGAACGGCACCGAGTCGGTACAACACATGTCGTTGCTGACTTCGCTCGGGTAGCCGGGCGCATGCTCGATGTTGGCCTGCTGCACGACGTTCGCGAGGGCGAGCGACTGCGCCGCGAAGCTCGAGGACGCCTGGTACTCGATGTCGATGTCGGCACCCGCGATCTGGACCGGGCCGGAGGGGAGACCGTGGTCCCAGAGCAGCTGATCGTGCGCGATCACGCCGATCCAGCGCGGCTCCGGGTAGAGGCCCGATCCCGCCGGCGTCTCGATGCCCTGAAGCGCACGCCGATCCGCGACGTAGGCGGTGCTCCCGTTGACCCCGGTCTCCTCGTTGTTCCAGAGCAGGAAGCGCAGCGAACGCTCCGTCACGATCTCCGGATCAGCGAAGACGCGCGCCGCCTCGAGCACGAGCGAGGTGCCCGACGCGTCGTCGTTGGCCCCGGGCGCGAAGACCGATCCCGCGCTCTCCTGGTTGAAGCTGTCCATGTGGGCCGAGACGATCCACATCTCGTCGGGACGCGTGGCACCGACCTTCGTCGCGTAGATATTCTGTCGAGTCTGCGACGAGTACGTGTACGCGTGGCGCACGACGACATAGCCGTAGGACTCGAGTCTCGCCTGGATGTAGTCGAGGGCGGAGGCGTTGCCGGGCTGGCTCCAGTGGCGCGAACCGTTGAGAGGAGGCGCGCTGCTCGAGAGCGCGGCGATGTGGTTCCTGAAGCCCGTCGGGTCGAGTGCGGCGACGAGGGACTGGGTCGCCGGCTCCTCGCAGGTCCCGCTGGTCGGATTGCAGCTCGAGTCTCCGACGCACAGGTCGGCCCCCCGCAGAGGCCCGCCGAGCACACGTCGCCGCCGGTACAGCCGACTCCATCGTCACAGGCGAGAGTATTATTCGAATGACCGCAGGTCCCGACGTTGCAGACGTCGTCGGTGCACGGATTCGCATCGTCGCATTCCGCGGCGACGACACACGCTGAGATCGGATTCCCGGTGACGAGCAAGTCGTCGAATCGAGCGTCGGTCGCCTCGTTGTCGAGGGTCTTCTTGCTGTTGTAGGCGCCGATCAGGATCGTATGCGGGCCTGCCTCGAGCGATCCCAGATTTCTCGCGAACCCGCTCCAGCCGGTCGTGACGACCGCGCCGCCATTGCCATTGCCGACGACCTGGGCGACGAAATCGACGCCTGCGCCGGGCAGGAGCACGCCGTCGACCGCCACCATCACCTGACTCAGCTCGTCGCTCTCGTAGTCGGGCGTCTGGCTGAGGTTGAAACGGAAGGAGAGCTCGACCTCGTCCGTCGGCAGGTCGAGCACGAATGACCGGCTCCAGCCGCCCGACATCCCGTTCACCGTCGTCGAGTCGACGTTCCCGAGCGCGATCTGGAGCCCGCCCCCGGTCTCGCCGCCCGCCGGGAGATGATTGCCCGAGGCATGGCCGGGGGCATTCGTCGAGCGAAACGAGTCGTCGGCGTAGGCGAATCCGTCGGCTCCCGTCGTGAAGGGCGCGTCCAGGAAGATTTCTGCGCGCGCTGATCCTGCCGTCAACGGAAGCAGCGCGCAGGTGATCGCGACGGCGATCGCCGTGCGGCGACGACCGAGAGCGCTCGCGCCGAGTCCGATCGGGTTGCGGTCCGGGCGAGCCATGTCGGGTCTCTCCGCGCGTTGGAGGCGCGTTGCCCGTTTCGAAGGCCCGGGCCGCCCGCTTGAGCGCCCCTCGGCGCCGTCGTCCATCGGCGGTCACCGCCCCCGATTCTTCCTATCCTCCGCGAGTCGGGAAGTCCACCGACCCTCCACGGTTGACGGCAGCCCCTAACGGGCGAGGAGATCGCGCGCATGGCCCAGATCGAGACCGGGATCAGAGAGGTCGATCCGCGGCACGCGCTCGACGTCGATCGCCTCGAAGAATATGTGCGAGGTCGGCTCGAAAATCTTGAGGGCTACCTGCGCGTCCGGCAGTTCGTCGGTGGCCAATCGAATCCGACCTATCACCTGAGCGACGGACGGCGCGAATGGGTGCTGCGGCGCAAGCCGCCTGGGCAGCTCGTCAGCGGCGCACACGCCGTCGACCGCGAGTTCCGCGTCCTGTCGGCGCTCTCGAAGGTCGGTTTCCCCGTGCCCCGACCCCGATTCCATTGTGCGGACGAGAGCGTCATCGGGACCGAATTCTACGTCATGGACCGGATCGAAGGGCGGATCCTCGTCGATCAGACCCTGCCCGGTTGGACGCCGGCAGAGCGGCGGAGTCTCTACGCGTCCCAGGTCGAGATCCTCGCCCGCCTGCATTCTCTCGATCCCGTCGAGCTCGGCCTCGGCGATTTCGGCAAGCCGGGGAACTACTTCGCGCGCCAGATCCACGTCTGGAGCAAGCAGTACGCGAGCGCCGACGTCCCGCGCAGCGCCGCGATGGAGCGGCTGATGAAATGGCTGCCGGAGAACATTCCCGACGATCCGTCCAGCGCGATCGTGCACGGCGACTACGGCCTGAACAACATGATCATTCATCCGACGGAG
Source organism: Deltaproteobacteria bacterium (assembly GCA_031390075.1). Taxonomy (GTDB): domain Bacteria; phylum Myxococcota_A; class UBA9160; order UBA9160; family UBA4427; genus UBA4427. The sequence continues at coordinate 22,353 of JANMTD010000339.1, forward strand.
CCGCGACTGGTCGCGATTCTCGACTGGGAGCTCTCGACCCTCGGCCATCCGCTCGCGGACCTGACCTACCACCTGTCCCAGCGCCTCTCGCCGGGCGGCCACTTCGAGGGCATGACGGATGCAGAGCTCGTGGCGCTCGGGATTCCGACTCGCCAGGAGTATGCCCGCGGTTATTGCGAGCGGACGGGACGGCGAGACGGAATAGCGCAGCTCGATTTCTATCTCGCCTTCCACCTGTTCCGGACTGCCGGAATCATGTTCGGCATCGCGGGGCGCGCGAAAGCGGGCACGGCGGCGGGGGGCGAAGCCGGCGAGCTGGGCAAGCTCGCGCTGCCGTTGGCGGAACGGGCGCTCGCGCTCGCGAGGCGCCTCGGCGCGTGAGCTGGACGCTGTCTTCGACAAGAATCTCGCGCTGCGCCCGGGCGGGGTTGGGCCGACCGTTTTGCGGCGCCCTGCACCTGGTCTCTGCCGAACTCCGCAGCGCGCTGCCGAAATCGGCAGGCGCGCAAGCACCAGCGGACCGAAGAACGCTCCCCGCGCTGGGCATCGCCCTTGCACAGCCCCTCTGGCAAAAGCATCCGCGCGGAATAGTCCGGCGGAATACCACCAGGGGACTCAACGATGCTGATCGAAGAAATCACGAGGGCGAAATCCGCGCGCTTCGCCGTCATGGCGGCGCTCGCAGCGTTCGCGACGACGCCAGGCACCACGGCGCATGCCGGCAGTTCGAACGCACAGTTCTGCTCCAATACCGCCGAGCTGCAGGAACAAGCCTGCCTTCTCGAAGCCCGCGACGACAACGCCCTGGCGCGCGCGATCTGCCTCAACATCTCGAACGCTTCGGATCGAGCCGCTTGCAGTGCGGAGGCCACTGCGGCCCTGCGCGAGACGAGACTCGAGTGCGACGAAGTCGACGACGAGCGCGAGGCGGTCTGCGGCCTGATCGGAGAGGGTCGCTACGAGCCCGACTTCGATTCGGACCATTACGACGACCCGCGCAACCCGTCGATCCCGAACCCATACCTTCCCCTCGCGGTGGGCAATCACTGGACCTTCGTGGAAGGCAGCGAGATCGTCGACATCACGATCCTCGATGCCAGCAAGGCGATCGACGGCATCGAGTGCATCGTCATGCGCGACCTCGTGACCATCGACGGCGAGCCGGTGGAAGACACCGACGATTGGTTCGGCTTTCGCAGCGACGGCGCGGTCATGTACTGCGGTGAGGAAGTGAAGGACTACGAGACGTTCGCCGGCGACGACCCGATCCGCCCCGAGTTGGTCTCGCGCGACGGCTCCTTCAAACACGGCCGCGACGGCGACAAGGGTGGGATCATCATGCCCGGTGTACCGCGCGTCGGCATGACCTATCGCCAGGAGTTCTCGGCGGGCAACGCCGAGGATGTGGCGACGGTGCTCTCGACCACCTACCGCTACGGCCGGAACGCAACGCTCGACGCGTTCGTGCCGCCGGCGCTCGCGAACCTGCTGTGCAGTGCTGGCGACTGCCTCGTCACGCGCGAATTCAGCCCGATGTCGCCAGGCGTGTTCGAGCACAAGTACTACACCCGCGGCATCGGCCAGTTTCTCGCGACCACCCCCGAGGAGGGGAAGAGCGTGGAGTTGTTCGAGTGCAACATGGACGCGCGCTGCGCGTCGCTGCCGCAGCCGTAACCGCTCGCAACGACTCCGCTTCCCAGGCAAACGCCTGCCGATGTCGGCAGGCGTTTGCCGTTTTCGGCAGGCATTGCGATCCAGCTCGCGTGCGGACGTCGCGCAGCCGTTGGCACTTGGTTTGCACTTGGTTTGCACGCGTAGCGCGTGAGACGCGAGCGAATCGGTCGCTCCCGCGACCTTCACAGAGGAGTGCACGATGGACCAGGTCGAACCGCAACTTTTCCGAGCGTTCTGGCGCGCGAGCCTGCTTGGGACCGCAGCCGCGCTGAGCTTCCTTCCGGCGGACGCGCCGCTCGCCAAGGAGAAGTACATGCTGGAGCCGGGGCATCGCGAGAGCCGTGCCTACTGCTCGCAGTCGACCGCGGCGCTCTTGGCTGCGTGCAAGCACGAAGTGCAGGACGATTTCGACGTCAGCCGCGCCGTCTGCATCAACACGCCGGATCCGGTCGAGCGCGTGGCTTGCTCAGAAGAGGCGCGCGAGGCGCGCGCAGAGGGTGCGCAGGAGTGCGCAGAGGTTCGCGAGGCTCGCGAGGACGTGTGCGATCTCGTGGGACAGGCGCGCTACGAGCCCGACTTCGATCCGGCTGGTTTCGACGACCCGCGCCAGCCCACGAACCCGAATCCGTACCAGCCGCTGGCGATCGGCAACCACTGGGTCGGCGCCGACGGCGACGAGCAAGACGACAACGAGGTGCTCGACAAGGTGAAGTCGATCGAGGGGGTTGTATGTATGGTGGTCAGCGACAACGTTTACG